>DATLPC010000140.1:0-20635 GCA_035535975.1 Gemmatimonadaceae bacterium
GGGTGTCCTGTTCGTCGCGCTTGTCGCGGCAGTGGGCACCCTCTTCTACTTGGTGGTTCTCTACTTCACACCGGTCGGTGTTCGGCTCCGCCAGACGCGGAACCGGAGGCGAATCGATCGCGCGGCCGACCTGGTGTGCCCCATTCATGGCCCGCGCGCCGCAACGGACCTGGTACGCCTCACCAGCGGGGAAACGTTGTGCCCCGATTGTTACAAGGAGATCGCAAATGGGTAGCTCAGTGGGCGACCGCTTGTCGGCTATAGGTTTTGCCCCGATGCCCGGAGACGGCCTTGGCCGTAAGATCAAGCGTGTGGTTGGGCTGATCGTTGGTCTCGTCGTCGTGCTCGTGCTGTTGCCGACGACCGTCACCTATGTCAACCCCGGCTACGTCGGAATCGTGATTCACCGCGCCGGCGGCGGCGTGGACAAGGTGCCGCTCGGTCCGGGGCTTCACATGAGAAATCCCTTAACCACCGGGATCGAGGAGTATCCGGTGTTCATGCAGACGTTGATACTGACGAAATCCTCTAATGAAGGCTCGCCGGCCAACGACGAGATCAACGTCAACAGCAAGGAGGGACAGCCGATCTCGCTCGACGTGTCGATGAGCTTCGAGCTGGACCAGGACAAAGCGCCGCAGCTGTACACGACCTTTCGGCGCGACATCCAGGCGATCCAGCACGGCTACGTGAAGCAGTCGATTCGTCAGGCGCTCCAGGAGGTGATCGGCAACGAGGAGATCGCGGCCGTCATTGGTCCGAAAAAGGCCGAGGCGGTGAATCAGACTCAGATGCTGTTGTCGCAGCGTCTCGCGCAGTACGGGATCGTCGTGAAGCAGTTCACGATCAACGAGCTCCGCGCGCCGCCGGCGGTGATCGAGGCGATCAATCAAAAGAACGTGATGCAGCAGCAGGCGCTGACGTCACAGAACGAGCTGCAGAAGAACACATTCCAGGCGCAGGGCGACTCGATCAAGGCCATGGGCCACGCCAAGGCGATTCTTGCCGAAGCGGAAGCCCAGGCCAAGGCGAACGAGCTGTTGTCGCGGAGCGTGACGGCCAATCTCGTCCAGTACGAGATGGCGAAGAAGTGGGACGGGAAGATGCCGCAGGTGGCGGGCGGGGCGATGCCGTTGTTGCAGTTGGGGAAGCCTTGAGCGGCTTGAATGGGGGCACGCGCGGCGCGTAGTGCCGCGCTGGGAGCACGGCCGCTGTGCGGCCTGGGGGCACGCTCGCTTCGCTCGCTGGGAGCAAAAGGAAAGGGCGCCGCAAGGCGCCCTTTCCCTTCTACTCCACTTCCACTTCCAGTTCCACTCAGTTGCACCCAGCGCGGCTCAGCCGCGCGTGCACCCAGCGAACGTCAGCGAGCGTCTTCCCAGCGAGCGCAAGCGAGCGTGCTCCCATCACGGATTACTCAAAGATCTCTCCACGGCCGAGCGAACATCCCCCATCACGTCCACAATATTTCCCGTCCGTTTCCACAGCAGTTTTCCGTCACGGCCGATCACGAACGTCGTCGGGACCCCCACGACCTGATACGACTGCTCGACCGACGCCGCGGGGTCGTGGGCGATGGTGAAGCCGAGGTGGTTTGTGGAGGCAAATCGTCGGACGCGCTCCGTCTGGCCCTCGTCGACACTCACGCCGATGACGCGGACGCCGCGGGACTTGAACTCGCGTGAGAGAGAATCGAGCGCGGCCATCTCCTCCTGACAGGCGACGCACCAGGTCGCCCAAACATTGAGGACGGTCGGTTCTTCGTTGCCGCCGACGCGAACGGTGTCTCCGGTCAGCGTCGCCGCGGCGTAAGCGGGAACGGCGGCGCCAATGGCCAGCGGTTGGAACGCGGCGCCTCCTTCACTCCCCGTTCTGCCGCACGCCACCACGCAAGCCGCGGCGAGAATCGCCCGCGCGCCGCGCATTCGCATGATGCTCATCGCAGCACCCCGCGGCGGACGAGAACCTGCGCCTGTCCGATCGCCTCGAGGCCCTTCGGCGCCTTCGGATCTTTCGCGTTCTTGGCGTCCGTCTCGGTCTTTCGTGCCATCGCTTCGCTCTCCTCGGACCACGCGACGGAGATCGAGTCGTGCGTCACGGCGAGCACCGGGAACGACGCGGCGCGCCCCACATCGCTGAACGGCACCGCGTCGCCGAAATGAAGCCCACCGTCATTCGAGACACGTGCGACGACGCGCGGCGTTTGCTTCGTGCCGTCGTCCCATACGACGATCACGCGATTGCTGTCGGCGAGTGAGAGCTGCACGTGCGCCGGACGCGAATACTGCGCGGTACCGAGCGCGAGCGCGTCGCTGAAGGTCTTCCCGCCGTCGGTCGAGTGTGCGTAGAAGACGCCGGCGTTGCCTTCCTTGCCCGTCCACCACGTCACGTGCAACGTCCCGCGGGCATCCGTCGCGATCGCCGGGCCGGCGTGCGGACAGGCGTCGAACTTCCAATCGTCCTCGTGAACGCGCACGGGATCGCTCCACGTCGCGCCTCGATCGTTCGAGCGCGCCACGACGACGTCGCGGATGCTTCCCGGGTAGATGTGCCGCCATGCCATGTAGAGCGATCCGTCGGCACCCGTGGCGAGGGACGTCCGGCAGCAGGGACAGGCTTCGCCCATGTCGACACGCGCGCGGGGCGACCAGGTCTTGCCGCCGTCGGTCGAGCGCGTGATCCATGAGGTCGATGCCCCGTGCGCGGCGTGCGGATTGCTCCCCTCTTGTTGCACCGACGCCATCTTCATCATCGGCATCGCTTCATTCGCGGCCATCGTCGCGTCGTGCTCGGGCTTTCCGAGCCATGAAACGTAGACGTCGCCGTTCGGAGCGACGTGCAACGCGTGAAAGCTGTGAGAGCCGAACACCTCGCCGTCGGTGACAGTGATCGGCGACGACCAACTCTTGCCGTTGTCGCCCGACGTCACGATGCGCAGCGCGGAGAGCGGGAATCGCTCGCCGGCGACTTCCTTTCCGACCGTGTACACCGCGTAGAGCGCGCCACTCGGCCCGAACGCGATCTTGGGTGGTGCTTCGCCATGCGCCTGCACCGGTCCGAGTGAATCGCGAATCTCCGCCGGCGCCGCTCCATTCACCGACAGGTACAACCGTCCGTCGGTGCCGCCGTTCGGCGCGGAGACCCACGCCACGGCCCGTGCGCCTCCCGGTCCGACCGCGACCATCGGCGCGGTGCCAACCGCCGTCGGCGCGCTGAGCACCGCCGATTCGCCGAGCTGAATCGACGGCGCGCCACCCTTCGCACAGGCGGCGAGGAGCATGAGCCCCACCGCGCGCGCCGTTGTCCCGCGTCTCGTATCTCGTGCGTCGTGTCTCATGGCTCTCTCGTTAAAACTTCAAGCGCAGTCCGCTCGTAAACGAGCGGTGCAAGCCGAGGATCTCACCCGCGGCGCTCGTCGTCGCGTTGTCGGCGTAGCGAACGTCGGTCGCGTTGTTCACCGAGCCGTACACTTCGACCCGATCCGTCGCGCGATACGACGTGCTCGCGTTCACCAGCGTGAAGGCCGGCTGGTAGATCGTGTGATTCACGTCGAGGAACATGGCGTCGTTGTGACGCGCGCCGACATACGCGTTCCATTTCGACGTGAGACGCCAGGTCGTACCGAGGTTTTCGAGATGCTTCGGCACGGCGCCGAGCTGCGTGTTGATCGGATCGCCCGTCGTCGCCGACGAGTAGTGACTGTCCGTGTAGGTGTAGCCGCCGTCTATAGAAATGCGCGGCGCTAGGCGCCACGCAGTCGTCAGCTCCAACCCACGCGACACGGCGTTCTGTCCGTTGGTGTTGAAATTCACCGTCGCCGGGCAGTTCGCGAGCGTCGCGCCGCAGATCGTGACCACGGCCGCCGGCGCCGCCTGCGCGTTCGGAACCTTATACGCCGCGATCAAGCCGTTCGTGTTGTACTGGAACCAAGTCGCGCCGACGTCGAACGCCTTCGTGCGCCAATCGGCGCCGACCTCGCCGCCCTTCAACCGCTCGGGCTCGAGCAGCGCGTTGGCGATCGTGATCGACGTCGTCGACGAGAACGACCGATACAAGTTGTTGAGACCCGGTGCGCGGAACGACTTGTACGCGGCGCCGCGCAGCGAGAGGCCTTTCGCGACGTCGAGGCGTGCCGAAACGCTCGGGTCGAACGACGTCTCGTGCGAGTCGGCGATCGATCCGCCCGACGTCGCGCCCGGTGCGCCGCTGGTGTACTTCGTCATCTGCGCGATACCGCCGATGTTCGTCCAGTAGTCGTAGCGCAGGCTGAGTGTCGCCTCGAAGCGATCGACCGGAGAAACCTTCGCCTGGGCGAACAGACCGCCGAACCGCTGCGTGCCGCGGCCGAAGTTCGTTCGATTGATCGTCGCGCTGGATTTGTCGGACGTCGTCGGACGATTGTACGTCGTCGCGCGATCCTCCCCGCCGACGGTCCGGAAGTCGACACCGAGTTGCGCGCTCGCCAACGGTCCGACCGCGCCGACCGACGACAGTACGGCCGAGGTGCCGAGCTCGCGGTACGGGTTGTCGTCGTGCGAGTTCGCGTACTGCACGAGCGGAGATGTCGTCGATGTCGTGTTGCAGTTCGTCGGCGACGCCAAGAAGCAACCGGCGCCATTCGACTTGTCGAAGCTGATGTACTGCCCCCAGGCGCGAACGTCGGCGCGCGCGTTCTCGCCCAAGAACTTGGTGAAGCCGGCGGCGGCGTCGGGGCCCTTCTGGAGATTGTCTCCGAACTGATACCCGCCGACGTCCTCGTTTGAGCGGTGATAGCCGGCGCGCAGGAATCCGCTGAACGAGCCGGCCGGGGTGTAGTAGAGCGAGAGCTGCGCGTTCTGGTTCGTCGCCGAGGACGCGGTTTTGCCCGGCACGGTGTTGAGGAAGGCGTCCGGTGTGGTCTGGTAGCCGTCGGTGCGCAGCGCGTCGCCGCTCAGGCGCATCGACAGCCCGTTGGCGAACGTCACGTTCTTCGAGACGGACGCCACCGTCGTGTTCATCGACTGGTAGCTGACGTCAACCTGCGCGCTTTCGGCGATCGGCTTGCGTGTCACGATGTTGACGACGCCGGCCACCGCGAGATTGCCCCACAAACTCGAGCTTCCGCCACGGAGCACTTCGATGCGCTCGATCGACGACAGCGGGATCTTGAACCACTGGGTCGTGCTGTAGAACGGATCGTGGACGGGGACGCCGTCGACGAGCATCAGCACTTTGCTATTGCTGACGCCGCGCATCTTCGTTTGCTGTCCGGTCGGATCGGTCGTGTAGTACGGCGCGCCGGGGAGGTTCATCCCCGGGATGTCGCGCAGCAGCTGGTCGAGCGTTTGCGCGGGCGACTTGAGAATTTCGGCGCGCGAGACGACGGTCGCGTGCAACGCAACGCGCTCGAGGGTGGTGCTCGCCCGGGTCGCGGACACGACAACGGCGGACAGTGACCTCATCGTCGTGTCATTGGGCGGAGTCGGGACCTGCGCACCGGCGTCCGATGCGTGCGAAACGGCTATCGCGACAATCCCGGCAAGCGATTGAAACAACGGACGATAGAACGGTTTTGAGAACATTTTGGCGTTTGTGAACGACGCACGGAGATGTGCATCTCGGGGTGAAAGTCGGAGTGAGCGAAACAGCTCAGCTTTTGCGACCTGTCCCCGGGCAATTCACACGGACCGGCCAACGCCGATCACGCCGAGCGAGTCAATCGACTCGCGCAAAAACGAGGGGGGGAAGGCCGCGCGTCAGGCGCGCGGCGGTCCGGTGGTGTACGGCCGGGAGAACGACGGAGCGGGCCGAGCGAGACGCTCGCCGCTCGGAAGGATCGAGGCGGGGCGGTACGCCACCGTGAGCGCCGGAAGCTCGGGCGCCGAAGTCGTGAGCGCGACGGCAGCGCTTCCCGCGCATGCGCCGATGCACGTGCACGCGTGGTGATTGTGCGTCGGGGCGGGTGCGCCGGCGGGCGCATGGGTCCCGTGGACCACTTCGGCACTCGCGGCCGCGTGGTGCGCGTGGGCCGACGTGGACGCGTTGTTCGTCGCCGCGGCGACCGCGCCATGCATTGGGCACGGCTGCAAGACGCCCGGCTCCCCGATGACCAGCGGGAACCAGACGGCGAGAGAGACCGCCAGCGCGCGAAACCACGACGTTCGACGCATCACCCAATGATAATGGCGCAAGGCCGGAAAACGTTCCAGGGCGTGGTGTTGACGCCCTGTTCGGAGGGTCCCGGATCGCCGCTCGGGGCTGCTATTGCCGACCCTCGGGCGAACGGTATCTTGGCGCATGGGCGACGAACCCGGTTCATCGTCGCCTACCTCCCTCCCGGCGGATCCATGAGCCAGACGCCAGACATCCCCCGCCCCAAAACCGTGTTGCTCGTCGAAGACAACGAGGACAACCGGTTCATCTACGCAACTGCGCTCCGTTACATGGGCTACGAGGTCATCGAGGCCGTCTCGGGAACGCAGGGGATCGAACAGGCTCGCACGCGTCTGCCCGACTTGGTTCTGATGGACATCTCGATCCCGGACGTCGATGGCTGGGAAGCG
This sequence comes from Gemmatimonadaceae bacterium, assembly GCA_035535975.1. Lineage (GTDB taxonomy): Bacteria > Gemmatimonadota > Gemmatimonadetes > Gemmatimonadales > Gemmatimonadaceae > JAQBQB01. The sequence goes on from DATLPC010000140.1 coordinate 6,540, forward strand.
ACGATCGTGCTCAAGGCCGATCCGTTGACGCGTGCCATCCCGATCATCGCCGTCACCGCGCATGTGTTGCCGGGCGACGAACGCCGCTCGATGGAAGCGGGTTGCGACGGCTATCTCGCCAAGCCGGTGTCACCGGCCACGCTCATCGCCGAAGTCGACCGACGCTTGGGGCGCATCAGGGTCGGCGGTCGGATTGGGGAGCGCGAGCTGAGAGTATAGACACGGAACACGCGCACAGTCCCGTGTCTAATTTTCCCTCATGCCTATCGTCCCATTCACCTCGCTGCCGGACTCGGCCCGTGTCTGGGTATTTGCAAGCGATCACGAATTGACTGGCGCGGCGGCGGACACATTGCTCGCCGCGGTCGATCAGTTTTTGTCGGAGTGGAAGGCGCACGGGTCGCCGTTGCGCTGCGCTCGCGAGTGGCGCGACGATCGGTTCCTGGCGATCGGCGTCGACGTCGACGCCGAGAACGCGTCCGGCTGCTCGATCGACGGACTCTTTCGCACCTTGCAGCAGCTCGAGCGAACGATCGGCTCGCGTCTCGTCGGCGGAGGGCGCGTCTTCTATCGGGTCGGCTCGGAGATTCTCGCGGCGACGCGCGACGAGTTCATCGACGGCATCAAGCGCGGCGAAGTACGTGGCGAAACGCCGGTGTTCGATACCAGTCTGACCGCCGCGAAGGCGTGGCGCACGCGGTTCGAGCAGCCCGCGGGATCGGGCTGGACGGCGCCGTACTTCAGATCATAAGAGTCCTTTAATCCAGCCGCCGTCGACGGCGATCGACTGCGCCGTGATGTAGCTCGCTCGCTCCGAGCAGAGGAAGGCGGCGAGAGCGCCGAATTCACTCGGTTCGCCCAGTCGTCGCATCGGGATCTCGCGCTCGAAGCGGCCGAGGATCTCCTTCTGATCGACTCCTTCCTTCCGCGCGTTCGCCTCGGCGAGGTGCGTGACGCGCTCCGTTCGGGTGTAGCCGGGAAGAATCGTGTTCACCGTGATTCCGTCGGCCGCGACTTCGTTGGCGAGCGTACGCAGAAACCCGGTGACCGCGGCGCGGATGCTGTTCGACAACATCAGGTTGTCGACCGGCTGTTTCGCGGCGATCGAATTCACGGCGACGATGCGGCCCCAATGGCGTTCGCGCATTCCGGGAAGGACGGCGCGCGTCAGCTCGACGGCACTGCGCAGCGTGAGGTCCACCGCGCCTTGCCATGCGTTCCAGTCATGCTTGTCGAAGGTGCCCGCCGGCGGACCGCCGGCGTTGATTACGAGAATATCGACGTGGCCGAATCGGTCGAATGCGGCTCGCGTGACCTGTTCGACGCCTTCGTTCGTCGCGACATCCGCGGCGACGGCGATCGCGTCGGCGCCGGTCTCGTCGACAATTTCGCGGCGCGCGGTCTCGAGAGCCGTTTCGCCGCGCGCGCAGAGGACGAGCGACGCCCCCTCCGCCGCCAACTCGCGCGCCACGGCGCGCCCGAGCCCTTTGCTCGACGCCGCGACGAGCGCGACCTTCCCGCGCAGTCCCAGATCCACGGGCTATTTCCTGAGGTAGGCGTCGGTCTTGTTCAACCAGTCCTGACGCGGCGGGTCGAAGATGTCGACGTCGAGCGTATCCTCGAGCGCTTCGGCCTTGTGCGGTACGTTCGACGGGATATGCAGCACTTCGCCGGCGCGTACGATCAGCTCCTGCGATTCGTCGTCGCCGATCCAGAAGCGAAGCGCGCCCTCGAGGATGTAGGTGAGCTGTTCATTCTCATGTTGATGCTTGGGTACGATGCATCCCTTTTTGAGATACACGTGCGCGAGCATCATCCGGTCGCCGGTGATCAGCTTCCGGTCGAGGAGCGGCGAGACTGTTTCACGCGGGATCTGGTCCCACGAGTAGAACGTGACGTTGGGCATTTGTTGGAGAGAAGAGGGAGAGTAAGGCTGGTGAGAGTCGACGCTTTGATCAAGAAGGGGCGGAAACGGCGCGACGTCGCGATGGGGATTGGTCGGCGGCGGCGGGGATTGGCGGGGTCTTGGGGATTGGGCTTGGGATCGGCTGTTGGGTCGAACGACGCGTGTTGTCATCCTGAGGAGCGAAGCGACGAAGGACCTGCCGTCGTGAGTTAGGACGGTAGGTCCTTCGCTTCGCTCAGGATGACAAGGCGAAGTTTGGCCAATGCCCGGGCGCTCAACCCAACAGCCAATAGCCAGCCAATCCCCGCCTCCGCCGACCAATCCCCATCGCGACGTTGCGCGGTCTCGTGCCGTCTCCTCAGGCCAGCCGCGCCGTCGCGATGATCTGCACATTGCCGCGCAGCGCGCGCGAGACGGGGCATGTGTCAGCCGTCGTGTTGGCGAATTTTTGCAACGACTCCTGATCGAGATTCGGAACAACGGCGCGGACGTCGAGCTCGATGCGGGTGATCGTGTTCGCGTCGTTTACCTTCTCGATCGTGCAGCGCGCGGTCGTCTCGACGCTCGTCGGCGGCGTGCCGTTCTTCTCGAGATTCGCGCTCAGCGCCATGCTGAAGCACGACGCTTCGGCGGCGGCGAGCAGCTCCTCGGGGTTCGAGCCTTCGCCGTTCTCGAATCGTGAGCTGAAGCTGTACTGTCCGCCTAACCCGGTCGCGCCCTTGAAGCTGCCTTTTCCGCCTCTTAGCCCACCCTCCCATCTCGCGCTCGCCGTTCGTGTCGGCATTCTCGTCTTTCTCCAGTGAATCAGGTGTCGGCTTGACGCCGCGAACGGCTCTCACTTGTATCCGTGAATGAGCGACGCAACGCCATCGGGGACGCTCCCACCGACCATCGAGCGAGTGCTTTCGCGCTTCAGGTCGTTGGGGCGCGAGGAAAAGATGCAGGCACTGGTCCACTACTCCAAGAAGCTGGAGCCGGTGCCCGACCGCTTCCTTCAGCTCGATCGCGGCAATTTCACCGTTCCGGAGTGTCAGACCCGCGTCGATCTCTTCCCGGAAGTCCACGACGGCAAGCTGCATTTCTATGCCGACCTGAACGTTAGACAGTCGCCGACGATCTCCGCCTTTCTCGCCATTCTCTTTTCGGCGATCAACGAGCAGCCCCCCGAGACGACCCTCGCCATCCCGCCCGACTTCGTGCACCAGATCATGGAAGGGATTGGCCTTTCCGGCCGCGAGCTCGGCCTGAACGCGATGGTTGCTCGCATCAAGCGCTTCGCCGAGCAAGCCAGACAAAACGCGGCATGAACGAATCCGAGCTCGAGGACCTTCTGTCGACGCCGCGCGATCGGACGGTCGCGGCCCTCAGAGCATGTCCCGGCGACATCGTGATCCTCGGTGCCGGCGGCAAGATGGGGCCGAGCTTGTCGCGCATGGCGCGGCGCGCGGCCGACGCCGCGGGAGGCGCGACCTGTCGCGTGATCGCCGTGTCGCGCTGGTCGTCGGACGCGGCGCAACGTGCGCTCAATGACGCCGGCGTCGAGACGATCCGCTGTGACCTGCTCGATCGCTCCGCGGCCGCCGCACTGCCGGACGTGCCGAACGTGATCTTCATGGCCGGCCAGAAGTTCGGCACGACGGGCGCGCCGGCGATGACCTGGGGAATGAACACGCTCGTTCCGGCGATCTGCGCCGAGCGCTACGCCGAGTCGCGCATCGTCGCCTTCTCGACGGGGAATGTCTATCCGCTCACGCCGGTCGAATCGGGCGGCGCGCGTGAGACCGACTCGCTCGGCCCGGTGGGCGAATATGCGGCGTCGTGTGTCGGACGCGAGCGGATGTTCGAGCTCTTCGCCGACCGCCGCGGAACGCGTAGCGCGATCGTGCGCTTGAATTACGCGATCGACCTCCGCTACGGCGTGCTCGTCGACATCGCGTCGCGAGTCTTCCGTGGCGACGAGATTCCGCTCGGTATGGGACATGTGAACGTCATCTGGCAAGGCGACGCGAACCGAGTGGCGATCGAATGCCTGCCGCGCGCGGCGGCGCCGCCGTTCGTCGTGAACGTCACTGGGACAGCCACACTCTCCGTCCGTTCGCTGGCGACATGGTTCGGCGAGCGATTCGGCAAGTCGCCCCGATTTGCCGGCAGCGAGGGTCGAGACGCGTTACTCAGCAACGCGTCCCAGATGGCAGCGACGTTCGGAGAGCCCGAGGTCGAGCTGGCTCGCATGCGGGAGTGGGTTGCCGATTGGGTCGAGTGGGGCGGGCCCCTGCTCGGCAAGCCGACGAAGTTCGAGGCGCGCGATGGCCGGTTCTGAGCGAGTGAGCGTTCGCGAGCATCTTCGCGCGGGACAGGTGATCCCCGCGCACCCACTCGCACTGACCTCGTCGCGGACGCTCGACGAAGCACGGCAGCGCGGATTGACGCGCTACTATATAGATGCCGGCGCCGGGGGAATCGCGGTCGGCGTGCATACGACGCAATTCGCCATTCGCGACGCGGGAGTGGGTCTGTACCGCCCGGTCCTCGAGCTCGCGGCCGATGAAGCGCGGGCCGCGCTCTCCGGCGCGGACCGTCCATTCGCGCTCGTCGCCGGGATTTGCGGCCACACCGCGCAAGCGGGCACGGAAGCCGAGATAGCGGCGGCGCTCGGCTATGACGCCGGACTACTCAGCCTCGGCGATTGGCGCACGGAGAGCGAAGCGGAGTTGATCGATCATTGCCGCGCGATCGCCGAGGTCATTCCACTCTTCGGTTTTTATCTTCAGCCCGCGGTCGGCGGACGGGTGCTGTCGTACGCGTTCTGGCGGGAGTTCGCCGAGATTCCGAACGTCTGGGCGATCAAGATCGCGCCGTTCAATCGGTATCAGACGATCGACGTCGTGCGCGCGGTCGTCGAAGCGGGACGGGACGACATCGCGCTGTACACGGGAAACGACGACAACATCGTCGCTGATCTTCTCACGCCCTTTCCGGTGCACGTTGGCGGCACCACCGTGGTGCGCTGGATCGACGGAGGACTGCTCGGTCAGTGGGCGGTGTGGACGCGTGGCGCCGTCTCGCTGCTCACGGCGATCAAGGCGGCGCGCGTGACCGGGGAGTTCGAGCCGACCTTGCTGTCACACGGCGCCGCGCTGACCGATGCGAATGCCGCCGTCTTCGACGCCGCCAACGCGTTCCGCGGATGCATTCCCGGAATCCATGAAGTGCTGCGGCGCCAGGGATTGCTCGACGGGATCTGGTGTCTCGATCCCCACGAGACGATGTCGGCCGGACAGGCGGACGAGATCACGCGTGTGTGGCGGAGCTATCCCGAGGTGACGGACGACGAGCCGGGTTGAGTGATCGCCAAATCCTTCGCCAGCGGGCCTTCGTGGTAGACGGTGCGGCTCGGGAAGGCGAACGAGACATTCTCTGTGGCGAAGCGGCGAAGGATCTCGACGTTGATCGCCTGCTGGATGTCCATGAACTTCTTGTAATCGGGATCGAGCACGTAGTACACGTTCTCGATTCGAATGAACGACTCGCCGAAGCTCGCGACGTGTGAGCGGTCGAATTGGACTGGGCGCTGCGACGAGACGATCTGTTCGACGATCTTCGGGATTTTCTCGACGAGATCGGGCGGCGTGTCGAAGGTGATGTCGAGATTGAACACCACTCGGCGTTGGTGCATGCGGCGCAGGTTGCGAAGCTTGCTCTTCAACAGGTCGGCGTTGCCGACGATCACCTGCTCGCCGTTGACACTGCGGATGCGCGTCGTCTTCAGTCCAATGTGCTCGACGACGCCGGTGATGTTGTCGACGGCGATCGTATCGCCGACGTCGAACGGCTTGTCGAAGACGATGGCGAGCGCGGCGAGGATATCGCCGAGGACGTTCTGCACCGCCAGCGCGAGCGCGATGCCGCCGACGCCGAGTCCCGTGATCAGCGGCGCGACGGCGAGCCCGAACACCGTTTGCAGCGCCGTGAGACTGATCATGATCCACAGGACGACCTTGGCGGCGACTCCCATCGCCGTGACCATCGCGATGCTCGCGCGGTCGTGGGTCGCCGTGCGGTGCTCCATGTAGTACTTCACCCAGAAGCCGACCGCCGCCGCGCCCCAGACGGCTGCTTGCCAGAGGACGACGAGCTTCACGGTCGACTGGAAGTACGTCGCCGCCCGCGCGCTCATCGAGAGTTGCGCGAACCCGATGAACAGCGAGACGACGAGCAGTACCCACGTTCGCGTCTCGCGAATCAGCTCGACGATCATGTCGTCGATCTGATTCGTCGTCCGCGCCGCGAGCGCGCCGAGCCGCGACACGAGCACGTGGCGGAGAAGCAAGCCGATGACAAACACGATCGCCGCCGTGGCGGCGCCGGTCAGCCAAAGCTGTACGGAATTGTCGAGAAATTGGGTTTGCACAGCGTATATAGTAATTCGACGGGGGAGGTTCCGGGGTGACGTGGACAACTACCACCGGAACATCGGAGGGCGGCGTTCCCACTCTGGGCCTCGGCGTGCGCGTCGAGGTCGGCTGATCACTCGACGGCTGTGGACTGACAGCTGATGTCAGACATCAGACCCGGCGTGTTAGGACAAAATTTCAGTCTGGCGAGGGTTGAGAGGGGGAACGCGCGAGAGGCTGAAGCAGAGGCGGGACCCTTCGGAACGCACGGCGCGAACGCTTGCCGCAGCCTTCGGCCAGATTATCGGGAATCGAGCCGACGGCGCGCAGCAGTTGGCCGCGGAACCCCGGTGCGGCCGCCAAGTGGCGCCCCTTGAATGCGGCATGAACCGCGAGCTCGAACGCGTGCGCCTTCTGCCAAGCAACCAGCCGCTTGAAATCACCCATCGCTGACTCCGATGAGTGATCATGCCCAACTGGGTCCGCACTACCGTCATCAAACCAATCCCTCCACCACCCAACCAACGCCTGGTGAGAAGTCTGAAATCAGATGTCGGTCCACAGGCGTCGAGTGATCAGCCGACCTCGACTCGCACGCCGAGGACAAGAGTGGGAACACCGCGGCCATTCAGCGTTTCACATCCAACCGCGATAGCTCAGCGCATCGAGTCGATCTTTGGACGCAGGGATGCAGGGGGAACGCTGTGCGCACTAATTGGGGATGGCGGCGCGTCCAATGTCGGAGTTCTCAGGTCCCGAGGTCTCGGGTCTCAGGTGTAGCAGCGGTTGCGCCGTTACCACCTGAGACCTGGGACCAGAGACCTGAGACCTACAGGCCCGATCGGCCAGACAGACGCTATAAATGCAATTCGCCGCTCGCCCGCGCGACTGACTCGAGCTTTACACGCCGCTTCACAACTGCTGTCTCGCCGTCACAAGCGTCGCAGTTCCCGCACTCCCAGGCGGCGTCCACGTCCTCGCCGAAGTACTCGAGAATGAAGCGCGTCCGGCACTGGGCGCTCTGGCAGTAGTTGATCATCGCGCGGAGCTTGGCGCGGTCCTGGATGCGGCGTTGCTCGTAATCGGTGAGGTCGGCGCTCAGGTTCACCTGCGTCAGCTTGTCGCGCAGGCGCTCCCAGCTCCCGCCGCGATACTCTCGCACCAGGCCATGGCGCTTGAGGAGGACGAGGACGATGCGGGCTTTTCGGCGCGGGACCCCCGCTTTGTCGGCGATGTCGTCGAGAAGAGTCGTCTCTTCGAGGGGGACCTGCTCGAGCACGATCGCGACCTTGGCCGCTTCCTCGACGTCCGGATACTTCCCGCCGAGGAAGTACGACTGCACCCGGCTGTCCTCCACTCTATAAAAGAGGATGCAGGTCGCGGGCTCTCCGTCGCGGCCGGCGCGGCCGGCTTCCTGGTAATACGACTCGACCGAACCCGGAAAGTGATAGTGAATGACGAACCGGAGATCCGGCTTGTCGATGCCGAGGCCGAACGCGTTCGTCGCGATTATCGCCTTGAACTCGTCGGCCATGAAGCGGTCTTGCATCTCCTTTCGATCCGGACCGGCCATCTTGCCGTGGTACAGACCGATCGGGAATCGCTCCTTGAACTGTTCGTGCAGCCGCTCGGCCTCGCGCACCGTGGCCACGTAGATGACCCCGACGCCCGGGCTTTCCTCCAACAGACGCGTGAGCTCCGCGTCTTTCATCGTCTGATTCACCGTGCGCTTCACCTCGAAGCGCAGGTTCGGACGGGCGAACCCCGTCACGGTGACGTGCGGGTCGCGCATGCCGAGCTGACGGGCGATGTCGTCGCGGACTTCCTTGGTCGCCGTGGCGGTGAGAGCGAGGATCGGCGGCCGCCCGAGCCTCGTCACAACGGAGCCGAGCGTGAGATAATCGGGACGGAAATCGTGGCCCCACTGGCTCACGCAGTGTGCTTCGTCAATCACGAACAGACTCACCGTGCGCGTCAGTAGTCGCTCGAAGAACTCACGATCCTTGAAGCGCTCGGGCGTGAGATAAAGAATCTCGCCGCCGCCGGACTCGACGCGATCGGCGAGGTCGCGCGCCTGCGATCCCGAAAGATGCGAATGCATGGCGAGCGCTTCGACGCCGCAGGCGGCGAGCTTGTCTTGCTGATCCTTCATGAGCGCGATGAGCGGGCTCACGACGATCGTGAGGCCGGGCAGCATCAGCGCGGGCAGCTGGTAGATGAGCGACTTGCCGCTTCCAGTCGGCATGACGACGAGCGCGTCGCGCCCTTCGAGGACCGCCCGAATTGGCACCCACTGACCTTCCTGGAATTCGCGATGGCCGAATCGCTCGACGAGAACCCGCTGAGCCTTGGCCTGCAGTGACGACGGCATCGCGTACTCTAAAGGGCAGGAACTGGACCGCCGACCGAGCGGCTAGTCCGTGGGCGAGGCGGCCGCTGCCTTTTCGACCCTCAGCTCACGCCCGCCGCGGCTCGGACGCCCCCCGCTGTCCCCGGCGCCCTCCTGCGGGACGGGGATCGTGAAGAGGAACGTCGTTCCGCGTCCGAGTTCGCTCTCCACCCAGATCCGTCCGCCGTGCGCCTCGACGATACCCTTCGTGATCGGCAGCCCGAGGCCGGCGCCGAGGCGGCGCTCTCTCGTCGCCGCTTGCCAGAATCTGTCGAAGATGTGCGCGACCGATTCGGGCGCGATGCCCGGACCTGAATCGGACACGGAGAAGACGACATTCCGTTCTTTCATCGCGGCCCGGACCACGATCCGGCCGCCCGGTTCGGTGAATTTGATCGCGTTGCCGACGAGGTTCTCGAACACTTGGAGGAGACGCCTGTGGTCCCCCCACACCGCGCGAACGTCATCACCAACTTCGAGTCGAAGCTCGAGATCCTCCGCTTCCGCGAGCGGCGTCTGCATGGCGACCACTTCGCGCACGAGGTCTGCCGCCGAGAGATGCGTGGGCTCGAGCTTGAGCTGCCCGACCTCGAGTTGTGCCACGTCGAGAAGATCCGCGATCAGCTGGCTCATACGCTTCGCCGAACGCAGAATGATGTCGCGCGTAGTCCGATCGCGGCGATCGTGTTCGGAGTCGGGAAATTCCATTGCCGACGCGGCCATCATGATCGAGCTGAGTGGGTTCCGCAGGTCGTGCGCGACGATTCCCAACACATCGTCGCGCGCGCCGATGGCTCGCTGAAGCGCGGCCTCGACGTTCTTCCGGTCGGTGATGTCGCGAAGCACCACGGAAAAAAAAGTCGCGTCGCCGACCGCGACCTTCGAGATCGACGCTTCGGCGGGGAACTCCTCGCCGTTCTTCCGTATGCCGAAAACCTCGGCCCGCTCGGCCATCTTCCGCGACGCTTCGTCTCCCGCGGCGAAGCCGGCGAAATCTTCCTTGTGCTTCGCGCGGTAGCGCTCGGGGATCAGTCGCTCGAATGGCGCTCCGATCATCTCGTCCTTGGTGTATCCAAAGATCTGCTCGGCGCCTTCGTTGAACACGATGATTCGCTGATTCTCATCGACGGAGATGATGGCGTCGGCGGCAATGGAGACGATCCCCGAGAACTTGGCTTCGGAGCGCCGGAGCGCGTGCTCGGCGCGTTTGCGTTCGGTGATGTCCTCCATCTCCGCGATGTAGTAGAGCGGCGTCCCGTCAGGACCGCGCAGGATCGAGCGGTTCATCATCACGTCGACGATCGAGCCGTCTTTCCGAACGTAGCGCTTTTCGAGTTGATATCGCGTGATCTCACCGCTGGTGAGCCGCTGGCTGAGCGCGACGTCGGCCTCGACGTCGTCTTTGTGCGTGATCTCCTGGAACTTGAGCTTCGTGAGCTCGTCCGACGTGTACCCGGTGATCTGGCAAAGCACGCGATTGACGCGAACGAACTGGCCGTCGAGCGCGACGAGCGCCATGCCGATCGGCGCGTCGTCGATCGTGAGGCGAAATCGCTCCTCCGATTCGCGGAGCTGCGCGTTGGCGGTTTCCAGGTCACGCCGCGCCGACTGCTCGCGCGCCAGCAATCGCTCGCGCTCCTCGGTGATCCGCCGCGCTTCCGTTATGTCGCGCGTGACGGTGCCGGAGCCGAGAACGCGCTTTCCGCTGGCGTCCCGGATCACGAAATGCGTGTCGGAGACCGGAATCTTCTCGTGCGTCTGGAAATTCTGAAAGAATGTGTCGCCCGACCAGACGCCGCGCTCGAGCATCGTCTTGAGAATGACATCTCTGGCGAACGAGCGAAGCTCGGGCGGATAGCATTCCTCGATCCGGAGCGTCTCAATGGGAAAATCGGGCGCCAACCCGATCATGCGCCGGCCCGCCGCGTTCAGATAGATGGGCTTCCCGGCCGGGTCGGCGACGCCGATGAAATCGACCGAGTTGTCGAGGAGCGACACGAACACCTGGCGCTGATCGTCGATCCGCCGGCGGTCCGTGATGTCGCGGATGAACGCCTGCCAGCGGCCGTCGTCGAGAATGTTGGCGCTTACTTCTGTCGGGACGAGGGTGCCGTCCTTGCGCTTGAGGTTCCACTCGTTCTGGATCGTTGCTCCCGGTACGAGCAGCTTGCTCCGCGTTGCCTCGAGCCTCGTGGCGTCCTCGGCCGGGATGACGTCGAAGATCGTCATGCCGACCAGCTCGTCGTGGTCGTATCCGAGGAGCCGGCAGGCCGCCCGGTTCACGTCGGTGAATCGTGCGTCGAGGTCCGCCAGAAAGAACGCGTCGGGCGACAGTTCGATGATGTCTCGCGCGCGGGCCTCGGATCGCGCCGCCTCCTCACTCAGTTTGCGAAGCGTTTGATTGGCGTCGCGGAGGCTTCGCTGCCGCCGACTCATGAGCTCCGTGAGGTACAGGATGATGAGGCCGTCGAGCGCAAATAACAGCGAGTGCAACAACACCTGGGAGATCGACGCGCCCGTGCCTACAACGAGCAGGTATCCGGCGATCGGCACACTGGCGACGAGCGCAAGGAATGCCGGGCCGGTACCGGCGTACAGACTCGTCGCCAACAATGCCCCGAAGAAGAGAACGAATGGCGCGGCGTTCCCGGTCAGCGGCGCGAGGAGAACTCTGAGCGCGGCCGCGGCCGCCACGGCGGCGAGGGCGAACAGATAGCGTGCCGTGGTGTGCTTCAGGAGGTGGTCGTCGGAAACCTTCATCGCAGCGCCGCAGTCTCGGTCGAAGAGCCCGTGGCCGGCGCGTTGCACACGGCGCTCCGCCGAAGCGCAACGATGATGACGTTCCGGGATTCACCTGACCGCCGAGATCGCCTTGAACGCCGCGAGCCCAGCGGTGCGGGTGGACCGGCACCGCTGGGCGTCGCTCACTTCAGCGAATCAGTTATTCGGGGCGCCGCCCGGCGTACCGCTCGCGATCTCGGCGGTTGTCGGCGCGCCAGCCTTGATCTCGATGCGTCGTGCCTGGGCGGCCTTCGCCTTCGGCACGGTCACGGTGAGCAAGCCGTTGCTGAACTCGGCAGCGATCTTGTCTCCGTCGACGAACTCGGGAAGCCGGATCGAGCGCTCAAAAGCGCCGGTCACGCGCTCGGCGGCATAGATCCGATGTTCCCCGTTCTTCGACGCGTCGAACGCGGAGCGCTTGGTGCCGCGAACTGTCAGGACATTCTTCTCGAAGACGGTTTCGATCTGCGAGGGATCCACCCCCGGCAGCTCGGCGTACATGACATAAGCGTCCTTGGTTTCGACGACGTCGATCGCCGGGACCCAGACGCGGTTGTCCGTCCAGCTTGTGCTGAAGGCCTCGTCGAGGGCACGGTTCAGGGTCAACATCCGATCGAGCGTCGAGCTGAGGGTGCGGTTGTTCACCATGGGACAGCCTCCTATTCGGTCACCGCGAAGTTCGCGGTCGGTTTGGATTGAAGCGCCGCCGGAAAAACGGTCGCTGCCGGGAGGAAAGGCAGCGGGCGTGCCGGGCGGGGTTGGTCAAATTGGCAAGTTCTGCGTGCGGGGTCTGCTCGCTTCGGCAGCGGGAACTGTCAGGATTGCGGGTCCGTTCATTAGTCGCGGGCACGGGAAGGCGCTTTAGTTTTTTGGACGTCCATCCAGAGACGATATGCTCATCAAAAAGCCGAACGACATCGCCTCGTCCGAGATCACGAGCGAGGAGCAGTACCTCGGCCGCAGGAAGTTTCTCGCCGCGGCCGGCATCGCGACGGTCGGGGTCATGGGTTCCGGGCGTTTGCTGTCGGCCGTCGTGCCGGCCGGCGGTCGCCAGGACGACAAGCCGAACACGTACGAAGAGATCACGAACTACAACAACTACTACGAGTTCGGCACCGACAAGGAGGATCCCGCGGCGAACGCGAAGGCCTTCCGCACGAAGCCGTGGACGGTGAAGGTCGACGGTCTGGTGAAGAAGCCGGCCGATTATCACTTCGAGGATTTGGTCAAGCCGTACAAGCTCGAGGATCGCGTCTACCGGTTCCGGTGTGTGGAAGCGTGGTCGATGGTGATCCCGTGGCAGGGGATTCCGCTGGCCGAGATGATCAAGCGCTTCGAGCCGCTGCCCGGCGCGAAGTACGTGCAGTTCACGACGCTGTACGCGCCCGATCAGATGCCGGGCGAGCGCGCCGGGATTCTGCCGTGGCCCTACGTCGAAGGGCTGCGGATGGATGAGGCAATGCATCCGCTGACGCTGATGGTGACCGGCCTTTATGGAAAGACGTTGCCGAACCAGAACGGCGCGCCGTTGCGGTTGATCGCGCCCTGGAAGTACGGCTTCAAAGGGGTCAAGGCGATCACGCGCATCTCGTTCGTGGAGAATCAGCCGCGCAATACCTGGCAGATCGCCAACCCGAACGAGTATGGGTTTTACGCGAACGTGAATCCGGAAGTGGACCATCCGCGCTGGACGCAGGCGAGCGAGCGGCGCATCGGGCAGTTCCGCCGTATCAAGACGCTCATGTTCAACGGGTACGTCGATCAGGTAGCGAGCATGTACGCGGGAATGGATCTGAGGAAGAACTTCTGACTCAGGCAGGCGTCGCGGAGGTTGCCGCGCCGGCGCGGGGCCGGCGGCAAGTCAGATCGGGATTCCGGATCTCGTGGCAGAAGACGCTGATCTTTGTCGCGGCCCTCCTGCCGCTTGCTTGGATCGCGTGGAAGTTCACCCACGACCGGCTCGGCGCGAACCCGATCCGCGAGCTGGAGATCGAAACCGGGCTGTGGACGCTCAGGTTGCTCGCCGTGACGTTGTCGATCACGCCCATCCGCAAAGCATTCGGCTGGAATTTCCTCGTCAAGTATCGCCGGATGCTGGGTTTATTCACGTTCTTTTATGCCAGCGTTCATCTGTCGATGTGGGTGGGCGTGGATTGGTTTTTCGCGTGGGGCGACATGGCCCACGAGATCGCGAAGCACCGGTACATCCTGATCGGCATGTTGACCTGGTCGATCATGGTGCCGCTGGCGATCACGTCGACGAAGGGATGGGTGCGTCGATTGGGAAAGCGATGGGCCGTGCTGCACCGGCTTGTGTACGTCGCCGCGATCACCGGAACGATTCACTATTTGTGGGCGGTGAAGAAAGACACATTCTTCCCGGTCGTGTACCTTGGGACATTCGCGCTGCTGCTCGGCTATCGAGTGATCGCGGCCCGCCGACGCGCGGCGATCAGGTCAGCGCAATCGCCCCACTAGGACACAGCGTCTCGATGTCGCCCATGACATCCGGATGGGCTTAAGACTGTCTGGCCACATGGACGAGTCGGCTCGGGCGTCTCACGAGACGGCGACGCCCGAGCACCAGTATTCCAGCCGGCTCAGGGCACTCTCAATTATCGGACTT
>DATLPC010000141.1:0-50047 GCA_035535975.1 Gemmatimonadaceae bacterium
GTCGCTCGATGAGTGACTCCCGCTTTTTACAGCTCTCGACGCTGCGCGGAACAACTAGCCCAGCGCGATCGGACTAGCGACGACGACGGCGGAAGACCGCCACCGGCACGAGGCCGAAGATACCAGTCGCCATCAGCGCGATCGTCGATGGCTCCGGAGTCACGACGAATGCCTTCACCGTGGTGGTGTTGGGATTCGCCGGGTTAGGACCGGAATTCGGCGAGGCGATGTTGATGCAGTTCGTGATGCCCGTGCAAGCCGAGAAGTTGTCCGTGACGAGCGTATAGGTCGTGCTGCCGATCGTGACGGTGCCCGAAGTGGTTACCCACTTCAGAGTACTGTTGTCGGGGTTGAATCCAATAACCCCCGAGAGGCTTCCGGTAAAGCTCGCCGTTCCCGCCGTCGGGTTGGTCTGACTGATCATCAAATTGAACGTCGTACCAGCGGCGATGGAGCTCGGCGGGCTGCAGGACGCGAGCGTGCACTGAACAGAGAACTGTCCCAGATCAATACCGGTCGGCGCCAGGACATTTCCGCCGCCGTTCAAGAATGTGATCGTCCATCCGCCGGCTTCGGTGCACGTGTTGGGCGTCGGCGTGACGAAAGCCGAGCAGCCTGCGCCGCTGAAGCTACCGATGGTACTGAACGTCACCTGCTGCGCGGCCGCCGGGAGTGCTCCCAGTGCGATCGCGGCGGCGCCTACAAGTGCCGCTCTGCTGAGTATTCGCATCCTCCTACCTCCCCCGAATCAAGTTGTTGTTCGCGCGCTGGCGTCGAGAAGTCATCAGCGCTATCCGGGAGCGTCCCCTAGCATTTGGCGTACCATTAAAGTGACCAGGGGCACACAACACTAACTTGTTGCGACATAACGCTATAATGACTCAGATAGACCCCAGTCGCGGTCGGACTCGGCGCAAAGATTGTTGCTTATGCGGTCGTTCTGTGGATCGAGCGCAACACCGAAACTTCGGCTTCCTGAGTCTCTTCTGATCTGTCCGCTAGGCCTCGAATAAGCCTCGCCGGTCAGGATTAGCCTCTTGCAAGGCGAATCGCGCGCTGCAAGATATCAACGCCTTCGACCATCTTTTTCCCGGTCACTTCCTCGCGCAAATTCGCGATTACCTGGAGCTTGTGAATGCGTCGCTCACCGACACTCTACGCTTTTCTCGCGCTGGCCCTGGCTTCGGTCTCTTCCCTCCCGGCCCAAACAACCCACCCGGATTTTTCCGGCACGTGGCTGCTTGATTCGGCGAAGAGCCAAGCACCTACTCTCCCAGCAACTTCGACGCTCTCGGTAACTCAGTCTGATAAGCTGCTGACCATTGAGCAAACTTCTTCCAGCGCAATGGGTTCCCGAACAACAAAGCTCGTCTACCGAATCGACGGGTCGGCATCGAAGAACACTTTTCCCGCACCGGGTGGCGGTTCGATCGACTTCAACTCCAACGTCGAATGGAGTGGCCAAACACTCGTCATTACCACGACAGCTGACCTGAGCGGCGGCTTCAAGCAGGTTGAGCGCTGGACGGTGAGCGACGGCGGGAAACAGCTCGTGGTGAACGGAGACATTGCGGTCTCCGGTCAGAGCGCGACGGCCAAGATGGTCTATACAAAGAAGTCGTGACCGCCCGGACCGCCGTTCGGACGGCCGCTGCGATAGGGCTCGTTGCATCGAGCCTCTCTGCCCAGCGGCCCCTAAAGGTGTACATCTCGGCAGACATGGAAGGGATCACCGGCGTGGCGTCGGCGGATCAGCTGTCGCCGACGGCCTTCGAGTACGGACGGGCGCGAGAGTGGATGACGGCGGAAGTACTCGCCGCGATCCAAGGGGCGCGCGAGGCCGGCGCGACTGAATTCGTCGTCAGCGATTCGCACGGCAACGGGCAATCGCTCCTGATCGACAAGTTTCCGTCGGACGTACCTATCCGCATCGTGAGGTCCTTCCCCCGGCCGTTGGGGATGATGGAAGGGATTGACTCGAGCTTCGCCGCGGTGATCTTCGTCGGCTATCACGCGTCGACGTCGAGCACGACAGGCGTCCGTGCCCATACGATGTCGAGCGCCCTGTTGACGCGAATCGCGCTCAACGGCGTATCGATGTCGGAAGCTGGAGTCAACGCGGCGATCGCCGCGCAGTTCGGCGTACCGGTAGTCATGATCACCGGTGACGACGCTATCGTCGAGGAGACGAAGCAGCGATTGGGCGCGATCGAAGGCGTCGCCGTCAAGCACGCGATCGGTTTCCATTCGACCTCCACGCTTACGCCGGAGGTCGCGCAGGCGCAGATCCGCCAACACGCCAAAGCCGCCGTGGAGCGTCGCGCGCAAATGAAGCCCTACGCGATGCCCCGACCTGTTACCGTCGAGGTCTCGTTCAAGAACTACCGTCCAGTCGAGCTGCTCGGATATCTCCCGAACGTGCAGCGGATCGATTCGCATACCGTCCGCTTCAGCGCTCGAGACATGATTGAGGCGTCGAAGTTCCTCGAGTTCATCACCAGCTACGACCCGACGCTGACTCCGTAGTGCAAAAAAAACGAGGGCACAGGGGAGTCACCTCTGTGCCCTCGCGACCTCGATTCCGTCCCGACGCATCACGAATAGAGACCGAGCCGTCGGGTAAGGCGGAGCGCGTCGATGTCGGACCGCAGTTCTTTGGCGAGGTTCACGAGCTCGAATGAGGCACCGCGAACGGCACAGGCTTTGGCGCAGTGAATCAGGGCGCTCAGCACCCCGAGATCTAATCGTTTCCACGCGTCGCAATCCACCACCACCTGTCGATGGCCGCGATCGAGCGCCGCCAGGATCGCCGATCGAAGAAAGCGTCGATAGCCATCATCGAAATCTCCGACCAGATGGATCTGGCACGGCTCCAACTCAGCACGAAGCGCTACGGCCATCGAACCTCCGAAACAAGTGACGCAGTGAGAAGTGCCCGAGAGACGAACTCCGAGATTCGCCATCGCCATCTCGCTCGCAGGCAATCGCACCTGCTGTGCCAAGCCGAACCACGCTCACTCCAAAATCAGACCGTTGTTTTTCAATGACTTATAACATCAAGCATAGGCATCCATCCAAATCTCGGTTCGAGCCGTTGGCGAGATGCAACAACTGTTGCTGCGATACGCGCCACCGTGAGTCCGTCCGGCGGACCCTCGGAAAGGCAACTTCCCTGTCGCGAAATACGCGTCTCGTGCTCCTCTGGATTGCTGCGACCGCGAGCGCTTGTGCTGGCCGGACAGGCCTTCGACCCACGTCTCAGACGACCGACGCCGCGGATTCGCTCATTCGGCAGGTCGAAGTTGTCCGCACGACCTATGGCGTCCCGCACATTAGCGCCGCGAACCTGGCGGCACTCGGATTCGGCGAGGCGTACGTTCAGTCTGAGGATTACGGCGCTCGCGTCGCCATAAGCCTGTTGCGAGCCCGCGGTCAGATGGGACGATGGTTCGGTCGCGATAGCGTCGGGGAGGATTTCGCCGGGCGTCTCTCACACGCCCGCGCGGTCGAGGTCTACGGCCAGGTCGACCAGGGGACGCGGCAGATTTATGAGGGCTTTGCCGCCGGCGTGAACCGGTACATCGCACTTCATCCTGAGGAGTTCCCCGAGGGCTTCGCGCCGCACTTCACGGGCTCGGACGTCTTGTCCAAGGACGTCGAACTTCCCTCGCCGGGACAGGCGAACCGGCTGCTCGCACGGCTGGACACGGCGCGTCGAGCCAGCCCGGATGACGGATCGAACGCATGGGCCTTCGCGCCGAGTCGTACGACCTCGGGAAGAGCCATCCTGCTTCGCAATCCTCACCTGACCTGGACCGCCGGCTACTACGAGGCCCACCTCGTCGTGCCCGGAGTTCTCGACTTCTACGGCGACCTGCGCATCGGTGGACCCTTTGCCGTGATCGGTGGATTCAACCGCGATCTCGGTTGGGCGACGACCAACAACGATCCCATTCTCGCGCAGATCTACTCGCTCGAGGCGGACAGCGCTCGCCCCGATCGCTACTGGTTGGACGGCGAGTGGAAGCAACTGCAGAAACAGATCGTGACCGCGGAGTACAAGGACGGCGCCGGCTACTCCACCGAAACGCGAGAGCTCTTCCGAACGACCATCGGTCCCGTGATCGGTCGCCGCGGGAATACGATCTATGTCGTGCGAGCAGCAAACGACGGAGAATTCCGCGGCGGCGAGCAGTTTCTCCGCATGATGCGCGCGCATTCACTCGAGGACTGGAAGAACGCGATGCGCATGCGGGCCAGGGTCAACTCGAGCTTCACCTATGCCGACCGGGCGGGGAACATCTATTACCTGTGGAATGCCTCGCTGCCGGTGTTGCCGCATGCGAGTGGAGGCGACAGCGTAGCGATTCCCATTCGCCGCACGAGCGAGGCCTGGAGCAGCTACCTCCCGTTCGATTCGCTTCCGCAAATGCTGAATCCAACCGGCGGCTACGTTCACAATGAGAACGACGCGCCCTATTTCACCAACATGCGCGCGCCGCTCGACTTCACGAAGGCGCCCGCCTACTTCCCGCCGCCGCGGCTCGGCCTCCGCAGCCAACTCGCCATCGACCTGATCGACAACGACAGGAAGATGAGTCTCGAGGACGTGGTCAAGCTCAAGCACTCGTATCGCATGCTGCTCGCCGATCGCGTGCGCGATGATCTCGTCGTGGCGGTGCGATCCACCAACCCGCAGGGCGACGTGGCGCGCGCCATCGACCTCATTGCCGCGTGGGACAGGACGGTGAGCCCGGAGAGCCGCGGCGGGACGCTGTTCGAGACCTGGTGGCGCAGGTATCTCGGTCGTGGAGCCACCGCGGCAGATAGCGCCTACTCACAGCCCTGGAGCGCGTCAGCGCCGACAACCACGCCGCGCGGCCTCCGGTCGCCATCCCGAGCCGTGGAGGCCTTTTCGTGGGCTGTCGCCGAGATGACCCGACGGTACGGAAGCTTCGATGTCGCGTGGGGCGACGTGCACCGCGTCCGGCGCGGCAGCGTGGATGTCCCGGTCGGCGGCTGCTCGAGCGACCTCGGGTGCTTCCGCGTGCTCACGTATCGGGATGATCCCGACGGCAAGCGCGTGGCGACCGGCTCGGACGGGTGGATTCTCGCGGTGGAGTTCGGCGACCAGCCGCGCGCCTACTCCGTGCTTGCCTATGGCGAAAGCCCGCGTCCCGACTCGCCCTTCTTCAGCGACCAGGCGGCCATGTTCGCGCGGGGGGAACTGAAACGCGTGGCGTGGACCCCGGGCGATATCGACGCGCAGACGATCCGGCGGTACCATCCGGGGGAAGCGCGCTGATCCGGGCCGCCGAGTCGCCGAGTCGCCGAGTCGCCGAGTCGCCGAGTCGCCGAGTCGCCGAGTCGCCGAGTCGCCGAGTCGCCGAGTCGCCGAGTCGCCGAGTAAGGCATCCGCTACTTGCAGCCTCGGCTACCGGCGCCATGATATACGCACAACCATCCGCCGCACTGGAGGCTGCATGTCGTCGCCTGACACTCGTACGACCACTCCCACGCCATTGACCGGCGGTGCGTATCTCGCCGACGAGAGTGCGTTCAAGCAGGCATTCGATCTCGAATTCAACGGGGCGATCGCCGAAGCGCGAAGCAAGCTCGGTGACGCCACATCCCTCGCGCCTCGCGTCGTCGAGACGGCGTTCGTCAACGCATGGCAGCAGCGGGCCACGCTAACCGCGCACGACCAATTCAAGAACGTACTGACGACGGAGATTCACCACGGCGCCGCGCGGGCATTGAGCCGTCGACACGCCGCCGGTCGTTTCGGCGGAGGAGGGGCCAGCCACTCCGCATCCTCCGCGCGCGACGAACAAACGATGACCGGCACGCACGCCGCGACGGCGGACGCCGATCCCGAAGCCGCATGGTCGCGCATCACGCGCACGATCCACGGCGAGGGACACACGGCTGAAGCGCATCGAGCCGCGGCGAGCGTGACTCGGCACGACGCCGCAGCGCACATGAAGGGCGTTGCCAAACGGCCGTCGTGGGTCATTCCCGTGCTGATCGGAGTCGTGGCGCTCGTCGCTGCCCTGTGGGGCGTTCGGGCGTTGAGCAACGCGGGCGAAGACGACGCGATTCTCGCGTCGGTCGGGTCCCCGACGATCCAACCCATCGCCTCGAGCTCGGGACAGATCGGCTCTACGAGCCTTGGCGACGGCACGAAGATGAAAATGGGGCCGGATACGAAGGTCTTCATCCCCGACGGTTTCCCGACGAAGATGCGCGCCATCAGAGTCGACGGAACAGCGTCGTTCGAGGTCGCTCCGGGCCAGCCGCAACCCTTCCGCGTCGTCGCGAACCGGACGCACTTCATCGCGACCGGGACGAAGTTCGCGGTCTCGTCGTATCCGACGGACAGTAGCGCGAAAGTGTTCGTCCAGGAGGGCTCGGTCACCGTGAAGCTCGGCAAGCAGATCGCGACCGCCGCCGCGGGTCAGACGATGATTGCCGACGCGAAGGGCATTCGCGCCATCCCGGACGACCAGAAGGCCGAGGCGTTTGGTTGGGTGAACGGTCAGGTGATCGCGCACGGCCAGCTGCGCCATGTCGTCGAGGCGCTGACGCGCTGGTTCAACTACGACGTCAAGGTCATCGATCTGCCGCTGCTCGAGCGTCCGGCCGGCTTCGAAGTACCACTCGACTCGAGCCGCCTGGCGATCGCCCAGGTGGAGAAGAGCGCGAACGTGAAGTTCGCGTACGAGGGCGAGACGAAGGTTTTCCGAGATGCGTCCGGGAAACCAGCCGCGAAGACGCCAGCGAAGAAGAAGTAACTGCCGACTAGTCGCCTACGGCGCCTGCCTAATCGCATCCCTTACGGCGCTGTAGAGCGACTCGGCGTGGAACGGCTTCTTGATGAACGGCACGTCGGCTCGGCCGATGATGCTGCGCTCCAATTCGCTCACGTCGCCTGAGACGATCGCCACCGGCAGATCGGGATACTGCTCGCGAATCTGATACGACAGATCGATGCCGTTCATGCCGGGCATCGTCACGTCGGATAGGACGAGATCGATCTCGCCGCTCTCCCTGGCGAGCCGCTCGAGTGCTTCGCTGCCGCTCGAGGCGGTACGCACGGAGAATCCGCCCGCCTCCAACATGCGCGCGATGGTTTGCCGCGTGGCGTCGTGATCGTCCACCACCAAGACCGTCTTGCCGGCGACAGGTTGCGTCGCGTCGGGCATGAAATGCTCCACGTAAAGTGTCCTGATAGTAGAATGATGCCTCGACCGTCAAGCGCAAGGATCTCATGAACGACAGTATGGTGACTCGCGTGGCAACCGCGTTCGGACTCGCGGTGCTATGCGCCATCTCCGTCCTTCGCGTGACACGGCCCCCGTCGCCGGTGCCCGCCACGTCACCGGATACGGTGTTTTCGGCGGAGCGCGCCATGCGGCACGTCGAAGCGATCGCGGTTCGTCCGCATCCAATGGGATCGGCGGACCACGACCGCGTGCGCGACTACATCATGGGACAACTGACGGCTCTCGGTCTCAAACCACAGCTCCAAGTGACCACAGCCGTTGGAACGCGGTACCAGGCGGCCGGGCGCGTGCAGAACATCCTCGCATGGATCCCGGGGAAGGAATCGAACGGCAAAGCGTTGCTGCTCGCGGTGCATTACGACGGCGTCGAGGCGGGACCCGCGGCAGGTGATGACGCCGCGGGATCCGCGGCGTTGTTGGAAACACTTCGGGCGATACGCGCGCGCAAGCAACCGCTCGCGCACGACGTGATCGCGCTCTTCACCGACGGCGAAGAGGCGGGACTGCTCGGCGCGGCGGCCTTCGTGCGCGAGCACCCTTGGGCGAAAGACGTCGCATTCGTCCTGAACTTCGAGGCGCGCGGAACGAGCGGCCGCTCGTACATGTTCGAGACTGGGCCGGGAAATCGCGACGCCGCGTCGCTCCTCCGGTCGGCGCGCGACGTCACGGCTGGCTCGACGTTTACCACTGTCTATCGCACGCTGCCGAATGACACGGATCTGTCGGAATTCGCCGTGCTCGGCGTTCCCGCGCTCAACTTCGCCTTCGCCGACGGCGTCGAACGCTATCACACGAGCCATGACGATCTTTCCCATTTGAACCCGGGCAGCGTCCAGCATCACGGCCTGCAGATGCTTGCATTGACGAAGAAGATCGCCGACGGGCCATTGCCTCGTCCGCGGACGGGCGACGCCGTGTTCTTCGATTTGCCGGCGCTCGGTCTCGTGGTATACCCGGTAGGACTCGCACTACCGCTCGCCCTGGTTGCGCTGGTGCTGACCGTCGTCGTCGTGCGAGGACGATTCGGTGCCGCGGGGATTGGGGCCGGCGCGATGCTAGTGTCGTCGCTCGCCTCGATCGGCGTCGCGCGCTTCGTCAATCCGACCGGTCCGGCGATGTGGAGCGGCCTCTCGGCCGCCGCGTTGACGTTGATCGTCATCGCCGTCAACGCGGTGGCCTATCTGATCGCGCGACGACGCGCCGTGGATGCGTGGTATGGCGCGCTCATTGTTTGGCTCGTTCTATCGATTGTCGCGAGCGCGGCCTTTCCCGGAGTGAGCTACCTCTTCACCTGGCCGCTCTTGTTCGCGCTCGTCGCGGCCCGCTCGCGTCACCCGGTGGCGATGTGGGCGGCGGCGGCGGTGGCGATTCTTATTTTGGGCGGACTCTCGTTCAGCGTTGCCGCGGTGATGCTCGGCGTGAGTGGCGTCGGCGCGATCTCGCTGGCGATCGTCGTTTCACTCACCACGTGGCTGCTCGCGCCGCTCGTCGAGCAGGCAGTCGGGCCGGGCTGGCGCGGTGTCGGGTTGATCGCGGTTGCGGCCGTCGCGGTTGCATTGCTCGCCGCTGTACGAGCGAAACCGAGCCCCGAGCACCCGGTCCCGACCGCGCTCGCATACGTGGAGAATCCCCAAGCGAATCAAGCTTGGCTTGGCTCGCTTGGTCCGGCAAACGAGTGGACGCGGCTCGCCCTCGGCGCGACGGATCAAGGGCCGTCATGGAGCGGGGCGGTGACGGGCGCGGGGGGACGTCTCATGGGGAAAAGCGTCGGCGCGATCGGACTCCAGGCCCCTGCCGCGACCCTGCTGCGCGATACGTTGATCGAAGGAGCGCGCCGAGTGGTATTTCGCGTCAACGTGGCGAAGGGTACGACTGGTTTGACGCTGCGAGCTCTTGGGGCGCCCGTCGTGCGCACGGCGATCGACGGCAAGGTCGCCGACACGACGCGATTCCGCAGGCATCCGCGCACCTGGGCGATGTTGTACTGGGCGGTACCGGACAGCGGAGCAGTGTTCTCGCTCTCGATTCCCGTTGGCGCGCACATCGACGTCGAGATGGCGTCGCGAAGCCTGGGATTGCCGGCTGTTCCGGGTGTCTCGATACCGCCGCGCCCGAATGACGTGGTGCCGGCGCAAGTCGGGGACGTAAAGGTCGCCTACGCCAAGGTCACGTTCTGATTTTCACGATGACCGAATCCTTACACGATCCCTGAACGCCCTGAATGGCGAAGTCCGGGGCCTGAAGGCATTGTTCGGGGATGAGTGCATGCCTGACGCTTTGTCTCGCGGCGGCCGTCGGTCTTCCCCGACCCACGGCAACGTATGTGGGCCGCGAAGGCCAGCTACAAATTCGACTGCCGCGTCTCGAGCGTGAAGCCGCGAACGTCACCATCGACGGCTCGCTCGAGGAAGGCGCGTGGGCGCAAGCGGCAGTACTGACGGGATTCTCGCAGTTCTCACCGCAAGACGGCGTTCCGGCGGCCGATTCTACTCGAGTTCTGATCTGGTATTCGGCGACGGCGTTGTATGTCGGCGTGCAAGCGTTCGAGAGCCATGCCACCGTGCACGCCACGCTCGCCGACCGCGACAAGATCTCGGCCGATGACAACGTTCAGATTCTGCTCGGCACGTTTCACGACAAGCGACAGGCATACGTCTTCGCGGTGAATCCGTTCGGCGTGCAGATGGACGGTACGATCGTGGAGTCGGGCGCGAGCTTCAACAGCGGGTGGACGCCGACGCTTTCCGGTCGCGCGGCGCCCGATCTCAGTCAGGATTTCGTTTTCACATCCAAGGGCCGACTGACCGAGTCCGGCTACGAAGTCGAGATTCGCATTCCGTTCAAGAGCCTGAAATACCAGTCCGCGGATCTGCAAAGCTGGGACATCAACGTCGTGCGGCAGGTGCAGCACTCGGGCTACGAAGATTCGTGGGCGCCGGCGAAACGCGCGAATGCGTCCTTCCTCGCGCAGTCGGGATCGATCGAGGGACTGACCGGGTTCGATCGCGGCCTCGTTCTCGACGTCAACCCTGTCATCACGCAAAAGGCGAACGGATCTCCCGGGCCGTCGGGTTGGACGTACCATCGACCGCCGGCGCAGGTCGGGGGCACGGTGCGCTGGGGCGTCACGAACAACCTCACGTTGACCGGAACGGCCAAACCGGACTTCGCCGAGGTCGAGGCAGATGCCGGGCAGTTCATCATCGACCCTCGCCAGGCCCTGTTTTTTCCCGAGAAGCGACCGTTCTTCCTTGAAGGCCTCGACGCGTTCAGTGTGCCGCACAATCTCGTCTACACGCGACGGATCGTGCGTCCGGACGGCGCGACGAAGCTGACGGGCAAGGTTGCGGGAACGAGTGTCGGCTTTCTCTCGGCCGCCGACGATCCGACGCTGACGACGCAGCGCTTCCGCACCGTGTACAACATCGTGCGCGCGCAGCGCGACGTCGGCGGGCAGTCGCGCCTTGGCATGGCGTACACCGATCGGATCCTCGGAGGCGACTACAACCGCGTCGCCGACGTCGACGGCCGGATTCTGTTCGGCGGCGTCTATTCCGGCTCGTTCCAGTACGCGCAGAGTTACGACAAAACGGGCACCGCCGTTCACAACGCGCCGCTGTGGGAAGGAATCATGGCGCGCAACGGCAAGCGATTCGGTTTCCGGTATACGCTCACCGGGATTCACGACGACTTCCGTGCCGCGAGCGGATTCATCTCGCGCCCGGGCATCGTCCACGCCGCCGTCGATCACCGCGCCACCTGGTATGCGGATCGCGGATCGGCGATCGAAGCGGTGACGGGAGACATTCTCTTCGACGACACGTGGCAGTATTCGCACTTCGTGCGGCAGGGCGACGCGCAGGACAAGAAGTTCCACGTGAGCGGAAGCATGGGACTGCGCGGCGGATGGAACGCCGGGGCCGGCGTGTATTGGGAGACGTTCGGCTGGGATCAGGCGCTCTTTCGGAACTACCGCATCCTTTCGCCGGCGGGCGACACGCTGCCGTTCACCGGCGTCGGTCGAATTCCGAACCGCGATTACGTGTTCACGTTCTCGACGCCGCAATGGTCGACGTTCAACGCCAGCCTCCTCTACATCGGCGGGCAGGACGAGAACTTCTACGAGTGGGCGCAGGCGAACATCCACGTAATGAGCCTCACCGTAAACGCCCGCCCGAACGACCGCCTGCGCGTCGGCGGCACACTGGCGTACCAGGACTACTGGCGACGGACGGACAACAGTCTCGTTGGACGCAACATGATCCCGCGGCTCAAGCTCGAGTATCAGTTGACGCGCTCGATCTTCATGCGCGCCGTCGGCGAGTACGATCTGAGCCAGACTGATGACTTACACGATGAGACGCGGACGTTCTATCCGATCCTGATCAGCGGCCATCGCGCGCTCGCCTCTCGCACGCGTTCGCTCCACGGCGACTACCTCTTCTCGTACCAGCCGCGGCCGGGCACGGTATTGTTCGTCGGCTATGGCAGCGTCGGGACGGGAATTCCAGACCCCACGGATCGGTTCAATTTTCAGCCGATCAAGCGGGGGAGTGACTACTTCTTCGTGAAGTACAGCTATTTGTTCAGGATGTGAGTGTTGCTCGCAGCGCTCGCTGTGAGTGCGCGCGCTTCGCTCGCTGTGGGAACGCGTTGCTTCGCTCGCTGTGAGTACGAGCGGCTAGCGCCGCTCGGTGTGTAACGGCACCGAAATAGGAAAGGGGCGCCAAAGGGCGCCCCTTTGTTGTTATTCACAGCGAGCGAAGCGAGCGTACACACAGGCCGCTTCAGCGGCCGTTCTCACAGCGAAGCGTACTCACACCGAAGGGCACTCACAGCGAGCGTCAGCGAGCCCAAACCTACCGCCAATCCGGCGCAACAACCTCTTTCTTCCCCTCCAAATACCGATCGAACCAATACAGCTGCCAGTTCAGACTTTCCACGAGATGCTTCGGTTCTCCCGTGCGCGTCAGGTTGTGATTCTCGCGCGGGAAGAAGACGATCTCCGCGGTCTTGTTGAAGTGCTTGAGCGCGCGGAACCATTGTTCGCCTTGCTCGATCGGCACGCGGAAGTCGTTGTCCGAATGCAGAATCAAGATCGGCGTCGTGACGTTCTGGACGTACTTCAGCGGTGAGCGGTCCCAGTAGAGGTCGTGTTTCTGGAAGATGTCGCCGTCGAAGTCGTCCTTGTGGCCGTAGGCGCCGTCGCGCGTGCCGTCGTCGCTGATGAAGTTGGAGATGCTGCGCAGCGTCACGGCTGCCTTGAATCGCCCGGTGTGGCCGACGATCCAATTCGTCATGTAGCCGCCGTAGCTGCCGCCGGTGACGCCCAGTCGCGTAGTATCGATCCAGGGGTTCGCGGCGATGGCGGCGTTGAGGCCGTTCATGATGTCGATGTAGTCCTTGCCGCCCCACTCGTTCTCGATGCCGCGCGCGAATTTGCGGCCGTAACCCGTCGATCCGCGCGGGTTGGTGAAGAACACCGCCCAGCCGCGCGACGCGTACACCTGAAACTCGTGGTACCAATCGACTCCGTATTGTCCCGCGGGGCCACCGTGAACGCTGAGCACGAGCGGATACGACTTGCCGGCTTGCCAGCCGAGCGGCTTTACGAGAAATCCGTCGACATCCCAACCGTCCGCGCCCTTGTAGGTCATGCGCTGCACGGAGGCGAGTGAAAGGTGTGACCAGAGCGCCGCGTTGTGGTTGGAAAGCTTCCGCTCGCCCGAACCATCGACTGCCGCCGAGTAGACGTCGTCGAGGTGCGTGAAGTCGTTCACGAGGTAAACCATGCGCCGCGCTTTCGACGCGAAGCTGGGCGATCGCGCCGCGCGTGCGCCGGTGGTCACCTGACTGAGGCGATGTGGCGCGAGGTCGATTCGGAAAACCTGAAGCTCGCCCTTTACTCCGGTATCGAAGTACAACGAGGTGCCGTCGTTCGACCACTGCAGATCGGTCGGAATGAGATCGAGCGAGGGGTACGGGGTGCTCGCCGTACCGCCGCTCGACGGGGCGATCATGATTTGCGGCGGCGCTTCTTCACCGGCCGCGGTCACGAACGCGATCGATTTCCCGTCCGGGGACCAGCGCGGTTGGTTGTCCGGTCCGTCGGCGGTCGACACTTTCGTCAGCGGACCACCTGCCGCGGCGATGGTCCACACGTCGCTGTTGCGGCCACCGTCGAATTCGTGTCCGGTGCGGTCGGACACGAAGGCGATCCGCGTGCCGTCGGGCGACCACTGCGGATCGGTGTCGTTCCAGTCGTCGCCTTCGGTGATCTGCTTCGCGTCGCCGGTCGTGAGGTCGACGACCCAAATGTGCGACCGACGATCGTCGTACCAGCCGGTGTCGTTGAACTTGTACGAGATGTGCGTGTAGTGGCGAACGTCGCTTCGCTCTTTTCCGGCCGGCCATTTGTCGCTCGGCCCGCTGCGTACGAGACACGCTGCTTTGCCGCCGGCGGGCGAAGGAACGCAGTTGGATACGCCGTTCATGATGCTCGTGACGCGTCGGGGCGCGCCCCCGCTTACCGGCTGAAGCCAGAGCTGAGCACGCGGAGCAGTGCCGCGGCGTGCGGCGGTCGATCCCGTATCGTTCGGCGCCCTCGCCGAGACGAACTCGATGAGGGTGCCGTCGGGTGACCATCGCGGCGCGCTCGGCGACCAGTCTTCGCCGATCAGAACCTTCGCCGCCGAACTGCCGTCGGTCGGCGCGATCCACACCGACGGGACACGACGGTTCTGAGCCCGATCGACGCGCGATACGACGTAGACGACTTGCGATCCGTCGGGAGAGATGCGCGGATCCGACACGAGCTCGAAGGAGAAATAGTCTTCGGCGGTGATTCCGCGCTGCTGCGCGGACAGTGGTGCCGTGACGAGCAGGGCGAGCAACGGAAGAAGGCGACGCATAGGACGGGTGAGGAGTTGGGGAAGAACATATCTTACGACCATGGCGACCACCAAACGGAAGAAGAAGCGCGCGACCGCGCCCGCGGAGTCGCGCGGGCTGGACGCGCGGCGGCTGGCGGCGGCGACGCCTCCGACCGGCGTCCAAACGCTGGCGCGCACGATCGAGGATGACGGCGGCAGTGTTCTCGCCACCTACCGCGACCCCCTCGGATCCCACTGGCAACTTCTCGCGGCGCTGCCGATCGATCGCGTCGAACCGACGCCATTTCAGCGCGACCTCTCCGAGACGCACGTCGAGCGAGTAGCCAATGCGATTGACAAGTTGGATCGCTATCTCGATCCCGTGATTGCCGTGCCCGCCGGCGACGGGAAGTACTGGTCGCCGAACGGGTACCACCGGCTCGGAGCGATGAAGGAGCTCGGCGCGCGCTCGATCGTCGCGCTCGTCGTGCCGGAGCCGGAAGTCGCGCATCGCATCCTGCTGCTGAACACCGAGAAAGCGCACAACCTGCGCGAGCGAGCGCTGGAGGTCGCGCGTCTCGCCGAGGCGTTGGCCGCGCTGGACGATCGTCCCGAGCGGGAATTCGCGACCGAGTTCGAGGAACCGGCGCTCGTTACGCTGGGCCTCTGTTATCAGCAGAATGGCCGTTTTTCGGGCGGCGCGTATCACCCGATTCTCAAACGGTGTGACAAGTTCCTCGGCTCCAAACTGCCGACGGCGCTCGAGACGCGCCGGGGTCGCGCGGAGAAGCTGCTCGAGTTGAACGAGCTGGTGAACGAAGCGGTGAAGCAGCTCAAGGGCCGCGGACTCGAGAGTCCATACTTGAAGGCGTTCGTCGTCGCGCGCATCAACCCGCTGCGATTCCAGCGGAAGCCCACGGCTGATTTCGACGAGACGATCGACAAGATGCTCGGTAGTGCCCGACGCTTCGACGCGGGGCGAATCAAAGCGGATCAAATCGCCAGAACCGGCGGCCCGCCCGCCGCCGCGGAAGAGTGATGGCGATCGACCAACTTGCTCCGCGCGAGGAGCTGCTCTCCGGTCCGACGCCTGTCCAAGAGATGTGGCGTTTGCGGACGGTGCTCGGCGGCGGGCCGCGGCTTCTCGTGAAGCGGGACGACGCGATCCCGTTCGGCTTTGGCGGGAACAAGGTGCGCAAGCTGGAGTTCGTGCTGCCCGAAGCGCTCGCCGCCAACGCCGACACGCTCGTCACGCTGGGCGGACTGCAGTCGAATCATGCGCGCGCGACCGCGGCGGCGGCGGCGAAGCTTGGGCTGCGGTGCGTGCTGATCATCAACGGCGCGCGACAGGAGCGGCCGTCCGGGAACGCGTTGCTCGACGGGCTGCTCGGCGCGGAGGTCGAATACATCGCCTCACGCGCCGAACGCGCCGCCGCGATCGGGCGGGTCATGGCGCGGCTGCATTCGGAGGGACGAACACCGTTCATGATTCCTCTCGGCGCGTCGACGCCGACGGGCGCGCTCGGCTTCGCCGTCGCGATCGACGAAATGATCGCGCAAGGCGTTCGGCCGGATGTCATCGTGCACGCGGGATCGTCCGGCGGAACACAAGCAGGGCTCCTGGCCGGCGTGATGAGGAACGGCTTGTCGACGCGCGTCATCGCGGTGAGCGCCGACGATCCGGCGTCGTCGGTTGCGTCGACGGTCCGGAACATCGTGCAGGCAATTCCGGGCTGCGCCTCGTTCGACGGCGAGATCGTCGTCGATGACACGATGGTCGGGGAAGGGTACGGCATTCCGACGGGTGCGTCGCGCGAAGCGCAGGAGCTGCTGGCGCGGAGCGAGGCGTTGTTCGTCGATCACACGTACACGGCAAAAGCAGCCGCGGCGCTCATCGCGTACGCGCGCGACGGGCGATTCTCGTCAAACGAGACCGTGCTGTTCTGGCACACCGGCGGTCAGGTCGGTCTCTTCGCCTGACCGCGCGTTTTAGCGTTCTCTCAAGCGCCGGGCGGTTTCTGCGGCGGCCGGTCCGGCGCCCGCGTCATCGAGCCGTCCGCCGCGACCTTGAGCGTCACGGTGGATTTGTTCGGCAACGGCTCCAACTCGTCCGCTTCGACGCGAATGCGATCGGGCGCAACTCGCGTCACGGTGACGCGCGCTCCCTCGTGCATCCCAACGATGCCGTATTTGGCGGCCTTCGCCGGGTCGGCGAGTGAGACGGTGATCGACCGACCGAGCTCGAAGTCGTCCGGCAAATTTCCCGTCGGCTTGAGTCCGAGCTTCTCGACGGTCGACTTGACGGAGATTTCGACGGCGCCTTGTTGCTGGCTTTGCGCGCGGGTGGCGGCCGGCGATGCGGCGAGAACGACGCTGCAGACGCTGAGAAGCATCACGCCTCGAACCATAGGGCCTCCCCTATCGAACGTGCTCTACACTGCATCACGTTCAGGCCGCTGTCGATAGGGCGAAGGCCCTATGCGACGTCGGCGAAACATCGAGTAGGTTGGGCAGGTACTGAGATCTATGCTTCTGCGCATCCTGGCGCTCGTCGCCCTCGCCTCTAGCCTGTTGGCCGGACAGGAGGACCGCGGCCGGCCGATAGTACTGCTGGTCCACGGGCGAGGGATGTCGGACCGTGATTCCGCGGCGACGCGCAAGATGTGGCAGCAGGCCCTGGCATCGGGGGCGCGGACGCTGACGTCCGAGCCGATGATCGCGGATCGAGATGTTCGCGTCGTGTGGTACGCCGACGTCCTCGATCCGCGATCAGGCGCGTCGTGCGACTATGCCGCCGGCGATCCGCGGGCGCGGCGAGCTCGCGGCGAGGACGCGGACTTCAGATCCTTCCTCGGCGTCATGGGCGGCATTCTTGGCGTGGTCAGCACACTCGTCGACGAGTCGGAGACGACCGCACAGCTTCGCGCTCTCGCGGGCGACGCGTCATTCGTCGCCGACGCGCGAAAGCGGTGCGCCTCGGAGCAACGCTTGGCGACCGAGATCGACCGTGCGAAGACCGAAGGTCGACCCGTCGTCATCGTCGCGCATAGCCTCGGCGCCGTGGTGGCCTACGATTATTTGTCGTCGCGATCCGACTCGCTTCCGGTCGTCGATCGCCTCGTCACCATGGGATCGATGGTCGGATATCCGGAGCTTCGCCGATTATTGATCGGCGGGGGAACCGAGGACTCGCTGACCCGGCCGCGTGGCGTCAAAGCGTGGGTCAACCTTCGCAACGGTCAGGACGTGCTAGCGGCGCCGCTTTCCGTTGGCCGTGACGTCGTGACCACGCCGCCACCGGATGAGCCTGATCCTCACGAGCTCGTTGGCTATCTGCGCTCGACATCAGCGGTTCGCGAGATTCTTAACGCATGGTGCGAAGGGTTTGCCGGTGCCCGGCCCCGGGGTTGCACTGAGGTGGCCCCGAAATAATTCCCGGGGTCCAACCGTGTTCGCACGCCGCTCGTGGTTCGCAATTTTTCTCATCGCTCTTTCCGTCGCACCGACGACGGGACACTCGCAGCGCGTCGGTCGTGATTCGGCGACGCGCCTCGACCGCTTCGGACGCGCCGTCGCTTACGGCGCGGCGATGAGTTTCGTTTACTCCGGCGTGAACCAGATCAACAATCAGCCTTCTGAGTGGGGCAAAGGCTGGAGTGGCTATGGAAAACGGTACGCCTCGAACCTTGGTGAGTTCGTCATTCAAGAATCGGTAACCGACGGCTTGGCCGCCGTCATGAAGCGACCGCTCGATTACACGCCCTGTCATTGCACGGGCACCGGCAAGCGGATCGGTTATGCCTTGGCCGGCGCCGTGACCGATCAGATGCCAAATGGCAGGCACCCGATCGCGGTTCCGCGAATCGTCGGCGCGTATGCCGGAGCGTACGCGCCGACGACGTGGACCCCCGACTCGCGCAGCCGGCTCAACCAGACGCTACTCAACGGCACGACGTCGCTCGCGATCGGTGGCTTGATCAACGTCTACCACGAATTCAGGCACCGCTGACGGCGAGCCCCGACCTACTGGTACTGGATGTAGATCGGCCGCGGTCGCAACGCGAGCACCTCGCGTGGTGAGAGCAGTGGGTCGCCCTTTCTCGTGTCGTTGTGGTAGAACAGCTTGAACCCGGTGAACTGGACGGGCTCGGCGACCTCACAGCGGGCGTACGTGTCGAACTTGAGCCACGGCTGTCCCCACCCATCCATGTTGATCACGACCTGAACGCGGGGATCGAGGCGTATCTGCTCGGCGTCCTGCAGCATGTTCGTCGTGAACCGGTGTACGACGAGGACCTTCGGCGGCAGGTGATACTTCGTGACGAGCGAGGCGAGAAACTCGATGACCCCGTTGATGTCCGCCGCCGTCATCGCGCCGATCTTTGTGCCCGGAGCGCGCCCTTCACGATTGTGATGCATGTAAAACTCCGGATCCACGCCGAGGTGGACGTCCGGACGCGACAGGAAGCGCTCGATCACCGGCAGCTCCGCTTGGAGCGTGCTCTTACCGGCCTGAACGTCGAGAATCGTAATCGCGCCGTGCGAGCGCGCGAGCCCGTACACCTTTTCGATGAGATCCGGGTCTGATCGCTGACGATACATGCTGTCTTTTCCCGGAAGGCCCTGCGCGACGGAAACGATCAAGTGCAGCGCGGGCTGCACGGGTAGCGATGGATCGGCCGCTCGCCAGAGCGCGACGGTCGAATCCAGTTTGGACAGCATGGCGTCATACGGAATTTCGCCGAGGATGCCCATTTTCTTCGACAACGGATTGCCGTAGTAGGCGACGATCCGCTTGTGGGGCAGAATCGATCCCGCGAGCGGCGCCGCGGTCTTGACCGGCCATCCCTCGTGCTTGAGTCCCGCACGAATCGAGGCGACGAGCGAAATGCTGTCCGCGATCGTGCGGAGCTTCGGCTGAGTCGCAATCTGGAGCAGGATGGCGGAGTCGGGCGTTGATTTGCCGCGCGACTTCGCCGCTGAATCGGACGGCTTCGCGGTCGTCTTCCCGGCCTTTTTCGGAGCCGGCTTCGCACCAGGCCTCGCAGTTGTCGTTTCCGAGTGATCGGCGGAATCAGGTATCGAGCCCGCGGACGCCTCAGTCGAATCCAGCGGTGTGGCCGACCGAGGAGACGCCTCGCGATCGCCGCATGCGACGAACAGCGTCGCCAGAGAAATAGTCGAAAGCGCCCTGAGCGAAGTCATTGAAGTGCGTCCTTGCAATGGACGCACCGACAACTTGGCGCGCTACGTCAGGAGAAACGAGGGTACCGGCTCAGCCCACCGCCAAGCCGATACCCTCCGCAGCTCTAGCGATGCGTCCGCTCGAGCCACGCCCCCGAATCGTCGCGAGCCATCATGTAGACCACGCCACCCTTCCCGAAGCCGACGATCTGCCGCCCACTCGGGATTTGCACACGATCGATCAGCTCGCCTTTCGATCCGATCACGTCGTAGATCGGGCCACCGACCGAACCGGCCCGTGTCGCGCTCGTACGAATCCAGAGGTTCCCGTCAGCGTCGCCGCGCGACGAACCTTGGGAGAAGACCGGGCGGTAGTCGGGTAGCTCGTTGGCGCTCACGAAGCTCATTTGCGGGCCACCTGCCTCGCCGGTACGGATGCCGCCACCGCCCGCGCCGTCGCCCGTCCGGGTACTGAAATTCATGACCACCATTCCGCCACCGCCCGGCGGTCCGCCGCCCCCCGGTCCGCCGATCACGGTGTTGCCGTTCGGCGCCGCGGCGCGCGCCCGCTCGAACGCCGCTTTCGCCGAGTCAATGATCGCAACCTTGTCCTCGTCCGTCAGGCGTTGCCAATCGTAGGCGATCTTCGGCGACGAAGACATCGAACCGTCGGCGCGGATGAAGTCGACGTGATAATCCTGACCGCGAATGAGCGCGATGGAGCCGTCGGCGAGGACGGCCCAGTCATCGACCGTCTGCAGCGGGTTGATCTCCGTCGTCACGCTCATCCCACGATCGTTCTGCTGCACGTTCATCTTGTTCTTCGGGATCTTGAAGAACGCGGCGGTGTCGAGCTTGCGCGTCGCGAGGTCCACGCGCACGAGCGCCGTGGTATCAGGCTGCTCGAACATGCCGGCGAGCGACGCGGCGCGTGCCGCCGCGTCGCCGCCGCCGCCACCGGCCCTTCCGCCCTGTACCGCGGCCGGTCCGGCGATGACGCGTCCGAAACCGCCGCGATAGACGAGGCGGCCCTTCGCGTCGAGGCCAGGCGTGCCGAGCAGGTTGCTGCCAAGCGCCATCGCGTCCTGGGAGCGTGGGACCGACGCGACGCGG
Source organism: Gemmatimonadaceae bacterium (assembly GCA_035535975.1). Lineage (GTDB taxonomy): Bacteria > Gemmatimonadota > Gemmatimonadetes > Gemmatimonadales > Gemmatimonadaceae > JAQBQB01. The sequence goes on from DATLPC010000141.1 coordinate 20,456, forward strand.
GCGATCTTGCCGGCCGGATCGATGACGAACATCGAGAGGCCGGCCGGATCCACGAACAATGTCGAGTCGCCGACGTATGCAATGAGCCCGCCCGGCCGCACGCCGTATGAGTTGGCGGTCCCGCTCACCGAGTCGGCGACGATCGTCGCCGAGCCGAGCGCCGGATCGAGCAGCGTGAGCTGGCGCTTCGCGACGTCATTGACGAGAACCTTGCCGCCGGGCAGCTGGCGAATGGCGCCGACGGCGCCGAAGACGTGCGGGGACGATGCCTCGGGGGCGTTGATCAGCCGGACGACGGGAGCTTGCGCGGCGATCGCGCTTGCCGGGAGCGCCGCGGCGACGGTCAATAAGAATTTACGCATGTGAGTAGTGGGAGGGTTGATCACGGAGTTCCAATGCGAATCACTTGCACGTTGCCACCGCCCGCGCCGACCGCGGCGGGAATCGGCATGCCGCCCGGCATCATCATCATGCCGAGGCCGGCGCCCGACGTGCCCGAGCGCACCGAGGCCAGATATCGCGTATCGAGGAACGGCGTCACGAACGTCGGGAGCTTGCGCCACTGGTCGGAGCTGAGCAGCGACTTCACGGTCGGGGCGAGGCGGATCAGTGCGTCCACCGACGCTTCACGCGCCGTGCGGTAGCGATCGTAGACGTCGCCCTGGTCGTACCGCTCGGGAAGGGCGGCGAAGTACTTCACGACGGGCGACCAGATCGAATCGAGCTTGATCGTATAGTTGCGGTTGAGCACCGCGACGCTGTCCGCCTGCGTGGGCGTCAGCTCGAGCGTGTCGGCCTGGCGAAGAATCTGCGCCATCGGATTCATGACGCCGCCCGATCCGTAGAACGCCCGGAGCATCGGCTCGGACGCCTTCTGACCCGACGACGACCGGCCGCGATCGAGGAGCAGCGTGAGATCCTGCCGTTCGCGCGTCGGGCCGACATCGACGCGCATCATCGCCGTGAGCGTCACCGGCGTGCGCGTCACCGTTTGCGCCAACGCGGTGGCGCCGAAGCGCTGGTTGACCTCGTACTTGTAGCGCTGCGTAGTCTGATCGAAGCCGCGCACGTAGAGCAGCTGGTTGTTCGGGACGAATTGCTGTCCCCAACCATGCAGGTGGCCGTCGCCGTGGAGCAGTACGTCGGCCGCGCCCAACGGATTTGAGATCTGGAAAGAGATGTTGGCGCGCTGCGGCATGCGCACCTTCACCGGGTTGAACGAGAAGGTGAGGTTCGCCGTCGTCGACCAAGGCCCCTGACAGCTGTTGCGCGCCGCAATGTGTCCGACCTGGCTCTCCAGACACTCGCGCGCCGAGCCGGAGCCCGTCGCGAGCAGCGAGCGCATCCCCGAGGCAAGAGCCGTGTCGGTCGTCGCCGCGGGGTTGAAGATGAAGGCACGATCGTTCTGGTAGCCGTCGCCATTGATGTCGCCGCCGACGATCGGCGTGTACGGTGTGCCGGAGCGGAAGGCGCCGTACCAGCCCAGCCGAATGAAGTCGAAGGCGTTGTAGTTGAAGGTGTAGATGATCTGGTGGCGCGAGTCGAAGCTCGACCGGCCCCACGCCGCCTCGATCGGATTGCCCGCCGTGTTGTTGAAGCCGCGAATCCGCTCGCGAGCGTTGGCATACACGTAGGACAGGCTCCAGGTGAAGCCCGAGCTGAACGAGAACGGGCGGAGCTGCACGCTGAGCTGCTTGGCGTCCGACTGCATGTCCGACCGCAGCTCGCTGACGCGCGAGAACGCCGACGCGACGCGTGCCTCGCCCGGCGCGATCGAGCCCGTCGTCGGTACGATGCTCGTCGCGCGCGCGTAGACCGGCCGACCTTCCTCGTCGGCCAGCGAGAATTGCTGCACGGGGTTGAAATTCAGGTCGAACGTGCTCGCCTGGTTCATGTTGCGCGAGTAGGTCGCGTCCACCGTCGCCGACAGCCGATTGTCGAGGATCATTCCGGACCACTGGAGATTCGACCGCAGCGCGCGCGGCGACGTGTAGTCTTTCGCGAAGAGCGTGACGTTCGGAGCGGCGCTGGAAAAGACGGTACCAGACGTGCCGTCGGCGCAGCGCGTCGGGATCGAGCCTTCGCTGGCTGCGTACGAGGCCCAATCCGGCGTCGGCGCGGCGATGCCGACGCAGGCGATCTGCTGCACCGCACTCGCCAAGCCGGTGTTGTCGAGCGCCGAGCCGATGGACTGCGCCGTGGGCGTGCTCTGGAACATGCCGATGCCACCGCGCACGACGGCGCGCGGTCCGCGAACCGCACCTTGGAACGCCGCGATCTGCGCCGCAGTGCCGTACGTCCACGAGAAGCCGATGCGCGGGCTCAGGTAAACGCGGTTCGGAACACGATCATTCCGCGTGCTGAAAAGCTGCTCGACGGACGAATTGTAGAGCGGCTCGGTGGAGAAGCGGTTTCCGTCGAGGCGCAGGCCGTATTGCAGTTGCAGGTCGTCGGTCGGACGATAGGAATCGCCGAGCGACATGCCGCCGATCCACTGGCTCTCGCTGCGAGCGCGCGGCGTGAGCTGCCGCGTGAAGACTGCCGGACGTCCGGCCTCGAGATCGGCGAGTGAGTTGAAGCTGAACGACCCCAGTTGATTCGCCGTCAAGTCCTGCGCGTACTGATCGCGACGCAGCTCGGTCGTGAACTTGAGACGATGCTTGTTGTTCTCGCTGAACCACGAGAGGGAGTTCATGAACTGCCCGGTCGTGGTCGTCGAGCTGATGTTCATCCCAGGATTGCCACCAAACGCGACGTTCTGCACACCGGCGAGCCCGTCGGCGAACGTAGAGTTCACACGCACGGATCCACTCGGCAGATCGACGAACGGCGAGCCGGAGAAGTGCATGCGGTTCACACCGACGTTGGTCTCGGTCAGAATGCCGAAGCCGAAGTAGCTCGAGTGGCGGCCCTGCACGCCGCCGTAGTAATTGCTGCGTTCACCGCTGTGCGCGGGGAGCTCGGTGGTCGTGATGCCGGACGGATCCTGCCGACTCCACGAGCCATTGAACGTGAGGTTGAACGCCTGACCGGTGGTCGACGAAGGCGGTGTGAAGTCGATCGTGCCGAAGAGACTTGCCTGATCGCTGAGGCGCGCGCCGGGAATGCCGGCGACGGTGGCCGGAACGTGCGAATGGTCGAGGATACTGAGGAGACGGGTGACCGAGTCGCGGGCGAGTCCGGCAGTCTGCAGTCCAAGCGCGTCAGTATTGAGCAGACTGTGAAGATCCTGGGAGCGGCGTCCCGCTTGATACGCGACGGAGAAGAAGGCCTTGTCGGTCTGGATCGGTCCGGACAACAGTCCGCCGACGGACAGATTGCGATACTGCTGGCCGAGTGAGCGCGCGGCGGCGTCGGTCCACTGCATCTGCGGCGCGTCGACGTTCAGGCTCGTCGACCGGATGATGTAGTTGTTGCCGCCGCGCGACCGCACATTGAGCAGGCCGCCGCTAAAGTTGCCGCGCGACACGTCGTACGGACTGGTGGCGAGCGACGTCGAGACGTTCGCGTCGCGGGGCAGATTCGAGCCGCCGAACGCCATGCCGTTGAGCGTCGTCGCGTTCTGGTCGGGCGAGAGGCCGAGCACCGAGAAACCCGACGGCGATCCGTCGGCGCCAGGGATGAGCTGAACGCCAGGCAAGGAAGCGGCGAGGGCGGCGAGATCGCCCATTTGATCGGCCGACACGGGATTCCCCGTCACGCTCCGCTCACTGCCGCTGATGTCGGGGACGTCGTTTCGGCCGACGCGCTGTCGGTCGGCGTTGACCTTCACGGCGTCGAGCTGCGCGGCGACGCGCTGGAGGCGCGCGTCGGCGACGAGGATTTCCTGATCGCCGGTCCGCTTGACCTCGAAACGCTTGGTCGCGAAGCCGAGTGCGGCGATGTTGACGAAGTAGTCGCCTTCGTCGCCGGGAAAGGTGACGGTGTAGCGCCCGTTCTTGTCGGTGCGAGCGCTGCGCGACACGTTGCCCGAAAGGGACGTGACGGTGATCGTCGCCCGCTCAACCGGGAGGCTATCCGGACCGGTGATGCGGCCGCGGATGACGTCCGTCTGCGCGAAGAGCGAGCTGGGATGCGTGATCGCGCCAACAGCAACCGCGAACGCGACCGACAAAAGTCGACGTAAACGCACTGAGAGACCCGAGTTAGAGTGGGGTAGGGCTGACCAAAATGCTTTGGAGCCTACGGATACTCAGACTGCGACCGACTGGGGAGCCACTGCGGTGAATCCACGGGCTTAGAGTCGGGAGAGGTTGGAAAGGGTTTACTGCGCGGTATGTAAGGAAAGGAACGCCCGCAGACAACGGCTTTTACAACTTTCTAGAGAGGAGGTGCGGAAAGTCACTAACGGGCTGTGCCGGGAGCCCTAGGCTTCCGCCTCATGTTTGCACGATTTTGGGCTCGTTCGTTTGCCCCTCTTTCCCGAGTCCCCCATGCGTCGCTTTCTCCTCCTCGGTTTAGCGTCCGTCGCTGTTGCCTGCTCATCGCCGCGAGACAAGGCTCGCGCCGACAGCGCGCAGGCCCTGGTGTCCCAGCAGCGTGTGCTCATGGACAAGCTCTCCGCGCAGCGCGACTCCGTTTCGCAGCTGCTCGGCGATGCCAATGTGTTCATCGGCCACATCGACAAATCGATCTCGCGCGTGAAAGGTCTGAGCGCGGCGTCGAATTCCAAGAAGGGGTCTGAGAGCGGCCTCGAAGATCAGCTCCGCGCGCGCAAGGACATGCTGCGTCGTGTCGACGCGCTCGTCGAACGCGCGCGGGAAACGGCGGGTGAAGTCACGGCACTCAAGAAGCACCAGGCCGAGCTCCTCGCCGAGAACTCCAAGCTCGGCGAAGAGAACAAGGCGCTCAAGGATTCACTCGCCGCCGAAGAGCAGCGGATCGCCACGATGATGTCGAGCATCGAGCAGCAGGCGCAGACGATCGCCCTCCTCCAGACTCGGCTCGACGATCTCGGCAAGGATCTCGCCGAGGTCCGCACGGCGTACGCCAAGGCGTACTACGTGATCGGTACGGAGGACGAGCTGTTGAAGAAGGGCGTGATCGTGAAGGAAGGCGGCGCGAATCTGTTGATCAAGCGCGTGGGTCGTACGCTCGTTCCGGCGCGCGAGCTTCCCGCCGACGCGTTCAGCGCGATCGACACGCGCGAAGTGCATCTCATCCCGATGCCGGATACGACGAAGAAGTATCAGATCGTGTCGCGGCAGAGCCTGGACGATGCCAAGGTCGCGGCGCGGGAAGGCAATCAGTTCCGCGGGCCGTTGGAGATCGCGGAAGGCGAGAAATTCTGGGCTCCGTCGAAGTTCTTGATCATCGTTCAGAGATAGAACGAGAAGTCATTAAAGGCGGGAAAGCCCGAAACGGCGGGTGAGCCCGAGAAGGCGGGTGAGCCCGAAACGGCGGATAAGCCCGAAACGCCGGACGAGCCCGAAATAGCGTAATTCACGAAACGGCGGTGAGGATCGAACCTCATCGCCGTTTTCGTTTGAGCCGCGGTTTCGGGATTGCCCGGTTCTTCGGGCTCACCCGCCGTTTCGGGCCGATCCGCCGTTTCGGGCGTATCCGCCGTTTCGGGTGTATCCGCCGTTTCGGGTTTGAGGTGTTTGCCCTTCCCATCACCCGTGACAGGCGTCAACATACCTCTCATCGTGAGCGTAACCAACGAGTTACTCGATCGACCGTTGGTTTCCCCCTATTTCCCGCCCAGCCGTGCCTTCAGTTACAAAAACCGCCAAGCCCCGCGCGTCGTTCACGCCGGATACTGCCGGTTCGCCGGTCAGCAACCGCGTCCTCCCGATGCTCGTATTGCTCTTCATCGGAAGCGGTTGCGCTGCATTGATTTATGAGATCGTGTGGTTCCAGCTGCTCAGCCTGATCATCGGCTCGTCGGCGGTCTCACTCGGTGTTCTGCTCGGCACGTTCATGGGCGGCATGTGCATCGGAAGTCTCTACCTGTCCCGCTTTGTTTCGAGCCGGCAGCACCCGCTGCGCGTATATGCCTACCTCGAGCTGGCGATCGCGGCCTTTGGGCTTCTCGTTTTGTGGGGTCTTCCATACGTCGGCGGACTCTATTTCGCCTTCGCGCTGCACGGCACGGCTGACCTGTTGGTTCGCGGACTCTTCTGCGCCATCTGCTTGCTGCCGCCCACTCTTCTGATGGGTGCGACGCTCCCGGCGATCGCGCGGTGGGTCGAGACGACGCCGGAAGGCGTAGCGTGGCTGGGTTTCTTCTACGGTGGCAACATCGCGGGTGCGGTGCTCGGCTGCTTGCTCGCCGGCTTCTATCTTCTCCGCGATCACGACATGGCGTTCGCGACCTACACTGCCGTCGTCATCGACATCGTCGTCGCGGTGGCTGGATTGGCGCTCGCCAAGTCGACGTTCTATCGAGGGGCAGACGAACCGGAGACGTCGCAGTCCACCGAGCCGCTCGTCCCGAAGGGCGCGTGGCCGATTCTCGTTACGATCGGGATCTCCGGCGCAACGGCGCTCGCGGCGGAAGCTGTTTGGACGCGGCTTCTCTCGCTGCTGCTTGGTGCGACGACGTACACCTTTTCGCTCATTCTCGCGGCGTTCCTGATCGGTCTTGGCGCCGGCAGCACGGCGGGTGCGGCGGTGGCGAGGAATTCCAAGAATCCACGCTTCGCACTTGGCGTCTGCCAGTTGTTGCTGACGGTAACGATCGGCTGGGCGGCGTACGCGATGACGGCGATGCTTCCGTACTGGCCGGTGAGCCCCGGTCTGGCGATCAAGCCGAGCTACACCTTCCAGATGGATTTCGTCCGCTGCTTGTGGTCCGTTCTACCGGCGGCGGTGCTTTGGGGCGCGAGCTTCCCGCTGGCGCTCGCCGCGGTTGGTCGCGGCGCGAAAGATCCGGCCCGCCTCGTCGGCGTGACGTACGCGGCGAACACCGTCGGGGGAATCATCGGCGCGCTCTTCGGCAGTTTGCTGATCATCGCCTGGCTCGGCACGCAGATGTCGCAACGCATTCTCATCGCCCTTGCCGCGATCAGCGCGATCGTCGCGTTGGTGCCGATGGCGAAGGACGCCGCGGAGAAAGCCGCTTCAGGCTCGAAGAAGCTCGGTTGGGCGGCGGCGGCCATCGTACTCGCCGGTCTCCTCATCAAGTCCGTACCGCCGGTGCCGCCGCTTCTCGTCGGCTACGGCCGCTGGTTCGCGACGCGACTCGAGAACGCGAGCGACTTCATTTACATGGGCGAGGGCATGACGGCGTCGGTCGCCGTGTCGCAGCTCTCGAACGGCGTGTTGAACTACCACAACGCCGGTAAGGTGCAGGCGTCGAGCGAGCCGCAGGACATGCGGCTCCAGCGCATGCTCGGCCACCTCACGACGCTGCTCCCGCCAAAACCCGACAACGTACTCGTGATCGGGTGCGGCGCCGGCGTGACCGCAGGCGCGGTGAGCATCGATCCGGCGCTTCAGAGCGAGACGATCGCCGAGATCGAGCCGTTGGTGCCGAAGGTGGTGTCGAAGTACTTCGGCGCGCACAACTTCAACGTGGTGACGAACCCGAAGGTGCACGTCGAGATCGACGACGCGCGACACTTCATTCTCACGACGAAGCAGAAGTTCGACGCGGTGACGTCCGATCCGCTCGATCCGTGGGTGAAGGGCGCGGCGACGCTGTACACGAAGGAGTTCTTCGACGTCGTGAAGGAGCACCTGAATCCGGGCGGCGTCGTGACGCTGTTCGTGCAGCTCTATGAGAGCAGCCCGGAAGCGGTGAAGAGCGAGATCGCGACGTTCTTCCAGGCGTTCCCGAACGGCGTGGTGTTCGGCAACACGAACAACGGCTCTGGCTACGACCTCGTGCTCGTCGGGCAGAACGGCGGCGCGATGAAGATCAACATCGATTCGATCGAAGCGCGTCTGGCGACCCCCCGGTATGCGCAGGTGGCGCAGTCACTCCGCGAGATCGGCATCAACTCGGCGACCGAACTATTCGCGAACTTCGCCGGCACCGAGCCGATGCTTCGTCCGTGGCTGGCCGATGCGCAGATCAACCACGACCGCAACCTCCGCTTGCAGTTCCTGGCCGGACTCGGTTTGAACCGGTACGAGCAGGGGCCGATTTACAGCCAGATGCTGCAGTACCGGCGATACCCCGATGGGCTGTTCGAAGCGAGCCCTGAGAAATTGGCGCAGATTCGGATGGCGGTTGGGGGACCGTGATAGTGCGCTCGCTGGCGCTTGCTGTGCGTACGCTCGCTGGCGCTCGCTGTGAGTACGCTTCGCGGTGAGAAGGGCCGCTGACGCGGCCTGTGAGGACGCTCGCTTCGCTCGCTGTGAATAACAACAAAGGGGCGCCGCAGAGCGGCGCCCCTTTCCTATTCCGCTGCCGTTACACACAGCGCGGCGCCAGCCGCGCGTACACACAGCGGGCGCCAGCGCGCGTGCACACAGCGAGCGCCAGCGAAGCGTACCCACAGTGAGCGCCAGCGAGCGTGCCGAGCGCAGCGAAGCATACTCACCTAGCTTCAGACCCGTGCGCGACACCCACATCCACAAAGGCACTCCCGAATTCCGCGCTACCACCCTCGGCATGTTCGCGGCCGGGTTCGCGACGTTTGCGTTGCTCTATTGCGTGCAGCCGCTCATGCCCGTGTTTGCGCGCGAGTTCGGGGTGAGTGCCGCGGAGAGTAGTTTGCCACTCTCGTTGACGACGGGGATTCTCGCGCCGGCGATGCTCGTCGCCGGAACGTTCTCCGAGTCTCGGGGGCGGACGCAGATGATGGTGGGGTCGTTGCTCGCGTCGTCGGTCCTCATGCTCATGTCGGCCTTCGCACCGCGATGGGGTGCGTTGCTCCTGCTGCGCACACTCGCTGGAGTCACCTTCGCGGGGCTGCCGGCCGTGTCGATGGCATATCTCAGCGAGGAGATCCATCCGACGTCGATCGGCTTGGCGATGGGATTGGCGATCGGTGGGAACGGCCTTGGTGGGATGATCGGCCGACTGCTCACGGCGCTGATCGCCGATCTGCTCTCCTGGCGATATGCGCTCGGCGCGATCGGATTGATCGGCGTTTCCGCGGCGATCATCGCGTGGAAGGCGCTTCCGCCGTCGCGCCACTTCACGGCGAGACGACTCGACGTAGGGACGCTATATCGCCTGTTCTGGTCCCAGCTGAAAAATCCTCGGCTCGTCGGCCTTTATGCCCTCGGCTTTTTGCTCATGGGCGCGTTCGTCACGACGTACAACTATGTCACGTATTACCTGATCGCGCCGCCCTATCGGCTGAGTCACACGGTCGTCGGGTTCATCTTCGTCGTGTATCTCGTCGGCATCTTCGCCTCGGCATGGATTGGGTCGCTGGCGGATCGCGTCGGCCGAGCGCGCGTGCTTTTCATGATGGTGGGCCTGATGCTGCTGGGGATCGGTCTTACCGTGTTGCGTCCTCTGGTCGTCGTCGTGTTCGGGATCGCCGTCATCACTTTCGGTTTCTTTGGCGGACATTCCGTGGCAAGCAGTTGGGTTGGGCTGCGTGCCCATCAAGCGAAGGCCCAAGCAGCGGCGCTTTACCTCTTCTTCTACTATCTCGGGTCGAGCGTGGCGGGATCGGCCGGTGGCGTGTTCTGGGACATGGCGGGTTGGAAGGGCGTGGCCGGCTTCGTCGCGGCGTTGCTGATCGTCGCCCTCTCCATTGCTCTGTTCACCGCGCGCGTCGAGCAGGTTCCCGCGAGCGCACCGTGAGTGAGGAGCCTGCCAGAGGTCTGGCGGCTCAGCCGCAACTGCTATCGTGGCTGGCCGAATTAGCGATCTCGTATGAACGGTACGACCACGCGCCGGTAAATACCTGCGAAGACGCCGAGCGCGCGGTTCCGAATGTCGACGCGGTGCAGACGAAGAATCTCTTTCTGCGCGACAAGCGAGGACGGCGACACATCCTCCTCGTCACAAGCTGCGAGCGGTCGGTCGACCTCAAAGCATTTCGCGAACAGTGCGGCGCCGATCACCTCAGCTTCGCGTCGCCGGAGCGCCTGGCGAAACACCTCGGCGTGGAACCGGGTTCAGTCACGGTACTGGGGCTATTCGTCGACGCTGCGCGCGCGGTCGAGCTCTACGTCGACGCGGACGTTTGGCAAACCCCGCGCTGGCGGTGCCATCCCATGGTGAACAGCGCGACCTTCGTGCTGGCGCGCGAGGCCATCGAGGTCTTTCTCGCGAGCACCGGCCACCGTCCGATCGTGCTGTCGCTGACGCCGCGAAGCCTATCAGGGAACCCCTGACGTAGCCGCGAGGCAAAGGCCTCGCCTACCTCGGCCGTTACGGGCGACTCTCCCTACCAAACTTCGTCCCTCCTCCCGACAGAAGGCCTAAACAAAAAGGCCGATCTTCAGCCCAGTTCGAAGGACGACCGCATGCCGACCGGCGCGGAAAGCCATCGAGATTCGAGGGAGGAAGTATGAGGAAAACGTCATTCGCGGGTGTTGTGCTCATCACACTCGCTGTAGCGGCCGCCGGCGCCCAGGAAACCGCCCGCGTCGCCGTTTCTCCGGAAAGCAAGCTGTGGATCGAAGGCACCTCCAACCTCCACGGCTGGAGCTGCAAGGCGACCACCCTCGATGCGGCAGTCGAATTGGACGCCGCGGCCGCGGCGCAATTGAATGTTGCTCCGCCCAAGGCGCTGAAGAAGGTGCAGGTGAAGGTGCCGGTGAAGTCGATCAAGTGTGGGCACGGCGGGATGGATGACAACGTCTACAAGGCGCTCAAGGCCGACGAGAGCGCCGACATCAGCTATATCCTCGCGACGTTCGAAGCCGTCCCAGGCGAAGCGAAGGACAGCTTCATGCTCCACACCATCGGCACACTGACCATCGCGGGAAAAGAGAACAAGGTCTCGATGGACGTGGTCGCGACCCGACTTGCCGACGGCAGCGTAAAGGCCACCGGAATGGTCCCGATCAAGATGACGGACTTCGGCATCAAACCGCCGACGGCGATCTTCGGCCGCCTCAAGACGGGCGACGAAGTGAAGGTCAACTTCGAGCTGAACGTGGGCGCCCGGGCCATCGCCGCCGCGAACGGCCAGCCGTAAGCCCCAAGAAGCTGCTGGACCGCTCGCAGCGCCCGGCTCGCTCCCTCCCCCCTCCCAAACGACCGGCCTGCGGCGGCCAGCAGCTAGATTAGTCGGGGAATTCCTGACAGCACTTCAGGGATTCCCCGTCGGTCTTTTCACGAGCCCCCCGACAGAGTAGTGGCGGCCGCAAATGTAGAATCCACAATGCATTCAGCGGGCGCACCACGGCGGCAGGCAGGCGGCGTTCCATGTCAATTTCGCTTCCAGTGAAGGGTACCCCGGCGCACCGACCGGTCCCGCTCACGCGGGCGGGCAGCCAATCGCGGCCCGGCGCGCGAGGCGGAATCCGCCTCGCGGCGCTCCGCGTGCCTCTTGTCGCGAAACTGGTCGGCGCGAACCTCGGCGTGGTGGCGGTGCTTACCGTGGCGTGGGTCGTGTCGGGCGCCGCCATGAACCTAGATGTGCTGGTGGGCATCTTCGCCGTGTTGGTGCTCCACCTCGTCGTGGTCGCGGTCGCGCTCCGTCCGATCCAGGATCTCGAGGGTGTTGCGTCGAGGGTCTGGAAGGGCGACTTCGGCGCCCGCGTCGAGCAGTCGGCAGTCGCGGACCATCAGGTGCTTCGCGTTGGCGCAATGTTCAACCTGCTGCTCGATGGTTTGGCGGCCGACCGCGCGCGGATGCGCGCGTTGGCGGCGGAGGTCATCGAGGTTGGGGATCGCGAGCGCGCGGCGCTCGCGCGCGAGCTGCACGATTCGACCGCACAGCGCCTGGCCGCGCTGATGCTTCAGATCTCCGCGGCGGCCCGCGATGCGAACGACCCGCAACTCGCCGCGCGCCTCTCCGAGATTCGTGACGCCGCCGAGGCGGTGACCGAGGAGGTTCGGCTACTGTCCCACACGGTCCACCCGCGAGTGCTCGATGACCTCGGACTGGTGCCGGCGCTTCAGAAGCTCGCGCGGGAGTCGTCGACGGGGACCGGCATCGATGTCGATGTGGAAGCGAATAGCGACGGGGCGAGCATTCCGCATCCGATGGCGGCGGTGCTCTACCGCGTTGCGCAGGAGGCCGTTCGGAACGCCGTGCGCCACGCGGCGCCGCGGCGCGTGCATGTCGTATTGCACCAGGGGGACGACACGGCGACGCTGGACGTCCTGGATGATGGAAAGGGATTCGATCTTAAAGAGGCCGAGCAGCGACGGCCCGGAATGGGGTTGCTGTCGATGCGGGAACGCGTATCGCTCGTCGACGGCGAACTCTCGATACGAACTGCACCGGGTGATGGAACGGCGATCAGCGCGACGGTACCGACCGTCGCGCATTAGGCTTACTCGAGCTCGTTCGGCGGAACGGGAGGAGCAGACGATATGATTGGAGACATGATTCGAGTGGTGCTCGCCGATGATCACGCGGTCGTTCGTGCCGGCCTCAAGGCGGTGCTCGGCGGCGCGAAGGACATTGAGGTCATCGGCGAGGCCAAGAACGGTCGTGAAGCTGTCGCGATGGCGGAGCGGTTCAACCCGGACGTCATCGTGATGGATCTGTCGATGCCGGAAGTCGATGGAACCGCGGCGACGAAAGAGATCGTACAGAAGGGGCTTCGCGCCAAAGTGCTCGTGTTGACGATGCACGCCGAGGAGGATTACCTCGTTCCGCTGATGGAGGCTGGCGCGGCCGGATACCTCGTGAAGAGCGCGGCCGACCGCGAGTTGGTCGACGCGGTGCGCGCTGTCGCGCACGGTGACGTCTACGTGCGGCCCGCCGCGGCCCGTGTGCTCGCGAAGAACCTGACGAAGAAGGATCCGGCGCAAACCGAACGCGAACGGTTCGAGAAGCTCACCCAACGCGAACGCGACGTTCTTCGACTCGTGGCGCAGGGCTACTCGGCGCCGGAGATTGGTGAGAAGCTCTTCATCAGTCCGAAGACGGTCGATACGTACAAGCAGCGAATTCAGGAAAAGCTCGGCTTGGCCCACCGATCTGATTACGTTCAGTTCGCCCTGAAGCTGGGACTTCTCGCGGAAGCTTAAGATTGGCGAGCCCGGCTGCGGTCGATCACATTTTCGCCAATGCCGCTCGTCCACGCCCGCCAATTCCGAGTCGCGCTGTCGGTCGCGCTACTCGCGCTTTTGATTCCCGTCGCCCTCACGCTCCGTGAGCTCGGCACGAACGCCACGCAGCCCTGGCTACGCCTAGGTGCGCTCCTCGTCGTTGGCGCGACGCTCGTCGCCGCACTTTCGAGACAGCGCGGCTTCGAAGCCCGGGTACGAAGCCAGCAGGCGGCCGACGAGGCCCTCCGTGCCTCGGAAGCGAAATTCTCGGGCATCCTGGAGATCGCCGCCGACGCGATCATCTCGGTGGACGAGTCGCAGCGAATAGTGCACTTCAACCATGGCGCCGAGGAGATTTTCGGATACCGCGCCGACGAGGCGATCGGCCAGCACCTCGCGACGCTCCTGCCGCCGCGAACGCGCGCGATGCACGATGCGCACATGCGGCGGTTCGGCTCCGGTCCCGAGATCGCGCGACGAATGGGCGAGCGGCGCGAGATCTTCGGTCTTCGCAAGAATGGCGAAGAATTCCCCGCCGAGGCGTCGATCTCGAAGCTGGATATCCCGAGCGGCGTGCTGTACACCGTAGTGCTTCGCGACGTGACGGAGCGAAAGCGGGCCGAGGAAGACGAGCGGTTTCTTTCGGGGGCGTCGGCTGAACTCGGGAAGTCCCTGGAGCTCGACGAGGCGTTGCGCGTCGCGGCGGACCTACCGGTGCCCCGCCTCGCTGATGCCTGTTTGATCGACTTCGGCGGCGCGGACGACGACAGCTACCGCCGCGTCGCGAGCCGTCGGCAGCGCACGGATCTTACGCCGGCGCTGGAGGCGCTGGCGGCCACTCCGCTCACCGCCGACTCGCCGTCGCCGATCATCGACGTGATTCGACGTGGACGCGCCGCCGTCGTGCCGTCAGTCGACGACGCATGGCTCGAGGCGAGCGAAGAACTGGCGCTGATTCCGGAATGGCGACGACTCGGCGCCCGAGCGCTTCTCATCGCGCCGCTCGTCGCCGGCGGTGAGACGTTGGGCGCTCTCACGCTGATCAGCGTCGACGGACGATCGTTCGGCGCGGAGCAGCAGGCGCTCGCCGAGAAGTACGCGGCGGTCGCGGCCGGCGCCTTGGCGAACGCGAAGCTGTACGGCATCGCGCAACGCGCGAATCGAGCGCGGGACGACGTGCTCGGTGTCGTGTCGCACGATCTGCGCAATCCGATCAGCGCGATCGCGATGTGCGCGCGCGCGCTCGAGGAGACGCCGGCGGGCGACGAGGCGGCGAGAAAGCAGTTGTTGCTGACGATCCGCGAGTCCACGGAGTGGATCAACCGCCTCATTCAGGACCTTCTCGACGTCGCGATCATCGAGAGCGGCAAACTGACGCTGCAACTCCGCGAGCAGGAGCCCGCTCCGCTCGCGCTGCAGGCCCGCCACATGTTCGAGGTCGAGGCCGCGGGGCATGAGATCCAGCTCGACGCCAAGATCGCGACGAATCTCCCGTTAGTGAACGCGGATGGCGCGCGGATCGTGCAAGCCCTGGGCAACCTGTTGCGCAACGCGATCAAGTTCACGCCGAACGGCGGCCGGATCTCGATCAACGTCAACGGCCGCGGCGGGGCAGGGGGAGGGGGAGGGGGAGGGGGAGGCGGAGGGGGAGGTCGTGTAGAGTTTTCGGTGCAAGATTCCGGGCCAGGGATTCCATTGGAGAATCAGGCTCGGCTTTTCGATCGGTACTGGCAATCGTCGAGCGGAGCGCGCGCGCGTGGCACGGGGCTGGGGCTTTCGATCGCGAAAGGCATCGTCGACGCGCACGGCGGAGAGATCTCGGTTCGAAGCAGTCCGGGTCAGGGAAGTACTTTTACCTTCGCCATTCCCGCGGCGCCGACGCCGGTACGCGGCGAGCGATAGCGCGGGTGGGCATGATGGGAGGGGAGGGGACTCGAATGGGAAAAATCGGACGGCCTGTCTTTTATGAGCTTCCGCGCGCCGACGCTCTCGAGATGTTGTTGCGCCATAACGTCGGCCGAATTGCGTTCACGTTCCACGATCGCGTGGACGTCGAGCCGATCTCGTATCTCTTCCGGGACGAGTGGGTCTACGCCCGGACGTCGCCGGGAACCAAGCTGCAGGTCGTGCGTCACAACCCGTGGGTCGCGTTCGAGATCGACGAGATCGAGAGTCGGTTCGACTGGCGCAGCGTGGTGATTCACGGGACGATCTACTTTCTCGACGCCAGCGGCGGCGATCGTGAACGCGAAGCGTACGAGGCCGCGCTCGACCTGCTGCGCACGGTGGACGCGGACGTGCTGACGGCGGCGGACCCGACGCCGCAACGATCGACGCTGTTCCGGATCCACGCCGATCGCATCATCGGGCGGGCCGCGCGAACCGGCGGCTAGCGCGACGTGCACATTCTCGTTCTCAACGTCGGCTCGTCGACGCTCAAGTTCCAACTCATCGACACCGACGAAACGTCGATCGCACAGGCGACGGATCGACGGTTGGCCGGCGGGCAGATCGAGCGAATCGGCGGAGAAGCGATCGTCACGTTGAGCGCGGCCGGACGGCCCGACGCAAAGACCGCGGTCCAGCTGCGCGATCACGCGGCCGCGGTCGAGTACTTGATCGGATGGCTGGCGAGCGACCAATCCGCGGCGCCGATCTCGCGCGTCGCCGACATCGAGGCTGTCGGACATCGCGTCGTGCACGGCGGCGAGCGGTTCACGCAATCGGTTCGCGTGGACGACGAGGTGTGGCGCGCGATCGAGGATCTGATCGATCTGGCCCCGCTGCACAATCCGCACAACCTCCGAGGCATCGCCGCGGCGCGCGCCGTGCTGGGTTCCGGGGTGCCACAAGTCGCCGTGTTCGACACGGCGTTTCATCACACGCTCCCCGAGATCGCATATCTCTACGCGATCCCGTACCAGTTCTATCGACGGTACCACGTCCGGCGATACGGCTTTCACGGCACCTCCCATCGATACATCGCGTGGCGGTACAGGCAGCTGACGGGAATCCGACGCGACGCGACGAAGATCATCACCCTCCACTTGGGCAACGGAGCATCGGCGTGCGCGATCGTCGGCGGCAACTCGCTCGATACCTCGATGGGATTCACGCCGCTCGAAGGTCTGGTGATGGGAACGCGTTCAGGCGACATCGATCCGGCGATCGTGGACTTCGTATCGGCGAAGGAAGGGATGACACCGCGCGACGTGGACGCGATGCTGAACAAGCAATCGGGCATGCTCGGCGTGTCGGGGCTCACCGCCGACATGCGAGAGCTCTTGGCCGAAGAGTCGGAGCACGCGGACCGGCGGGCGCGTCTCGCCATCGATCTTTTCGCGTACCGGGTCAAGAAGTACCTCGGCGCGTATCTGGCGGCGATGAACGGCGCTGACGCGATCGTTTTCGCGGGCGGCATCGGCGAGCATTCGCCCGACGTTCGGGCGCGTATCTGCCGGGACCTCGACTGGCTCGGGATTCGGTTGGATGCCGCGAAGAACGAGCAGATGGTCGGCGGGGAAGGCCGGATCGACGCTGATGGATCGCGTGTCGCGCTGTGGGTCATTCCGACGGACGAGGAGCTCCTGATCGCGCGGGACACGTGGCGGGTGGTCACGGGTGCCGATTTGAGATCGTGACGCCGGTCCGGCGGCTTCGGTCGGCGATCGGCTCGTCCTCGGTCCAACAAACCCCTCCGAACGAACGCTTTTGAAACTCCGGTTGTCTACCTGTCGTAGCTCCTATCGACAGCCGATAGGTCATGGCATATACTCCTATCGACATTCGATATAGGCCACTATGACTCCGCCGACCAATCTGCTCCAAGGGACGCTCGATCTCCTGATCTTGAAATCGCTTGCCCTCGGCGAGCTGCACGGGCTCGGGGTTTCGCGCCGGGTCGAGCAGCTGACGCGAGGGACGTTCGAGGTGGGGCCGGGGTCGCTCTTTCCGGCGCTGCATCGGCTCGAGGCCTCGGCGTGGCTGAGCTCGCGGTGGGGAATGTCCGAGAACAACCGGAAGGCGAAGTTCTATCGATTGACGGCCGCCGGGCGGCGGCAGCTCGATGTCGAGACGGGGCAGTGGAAGCGGATCGCTGTCGCCATCAGCTACGCACTCGAGGCAACGTGATATGTCGCTCTTCTCTCATGTTCGTGCGTCCATGCGCAACGTCGCCGGCCGATCGGCCGTCGAACAGGATCTCGACGAGGAGCTGCGGAGCTACGTCGACGAGCTCACTGCCGAATACATCAAGGCGGGCGCCACGGCGGAAGAAGCGCGGCGCGCGGCGCTACTCAAAGTCGGAGGGATGGAACACGTGAAAGATCAAGTACGCGACGAGCGCCCGGGGATGATGCTGGAGAACCTCGGCCGCGATCTCAGACACGGCTTCCGACTGCTACGACGCTCCCCCGGCTTCGCGACGATTGCCGTCGTCACGATCGCGCTCGGCATCGGCGCGACGAGCGCGATCTTCAGCGTCATCAACGCGGTCGCGCTGAAGCCGCTCCCGTATCCCGCGGCCGACCGGCTGCTGTACATCACGAGCCAGTTCCCGGCGCTTGGGTTCGACAAGTTCTGGGTGTCGCCGCCGGAGTATCTCGAGCTGCGCGAACGCTCGAAGTCGTATACCGACATCGCGGCGTATCTCGAGAATCCGGTCAATGTCAGCGAAGGATCGCATCCGGAGCGCGTGAACGCTGTCTTCGTGACGGCGAACATGTTCGATGTTCTGGGCGTGCGGCCCCGACTCGGAACGCCGTTCGCGCCGGAGCAGGACCGACCCAACGCCGAGCCGGTCGTCGTGTTATCGGACGCCATCTGGCGACGCACGTTCGGATCTGATGCATCGATCGTCGGCAAACAGATCGAGATCCAGGGCAGGAAGCGAATGGTGGTTGGTGTGGCGCCGCCGGGGCTCGACCTGCACGACATTCACCCGCAAGTCTGGCTGCCGCTCGGGCTCGATCCGACGAATCGCCGCAATCGTGGGTCGCATTACCTCTACCTTGTCGGCCGACTCAAGCCGGACATCGCGCCGGGCAAGGCGGAGGCCGAGCTACGGACGCTCGTCCACCAGTGGGGAACGCTGAGTCCCGGCATGCACGTCCCCAACGACACGACGCATCGCTTGCAGCTCGCGCCGTTGCAGGTCGAGGTTGTCGGCAACGTCGCGCGCGCATTGTGGATCCTACAGGGCGCGGTGATCCTCGTGCTTCTCATCGCATGCGCGAATGTCGCCAACCTGCTCCTCGTTCGCGCCGAGGGACGTCACAAGGAATTCGCCATCCGCTCCGCGCTCGGCGCCGGTCGCGGTCGCATCCTTCGCCAGTTCACCGCGGAAGGAATGGTGCTCACGACTGTCGGCGCGATTCTCGGGCTGGCGATCGCGCATTGGGGTCTCAAGGCGTTGCTGGCGGCGAATCCGGCGAGCATTCCGCGTTCGGCGGAAATCGCGATCGATCCACGCGTCGTGCTGTTCACGCTGGCCGTCGCGGTAGTGACGGCGACGATCTTCGGATTGGCGCCGCTGCTGCACCTCGGCGAGGGCGTCGTGTCGGCGGCCATCAAGGAGGGAGGAACGCGCAGCACGCACAGCGCGGCCAGACATCGCGTTCGTCGGGGGCTCGTCGGGGGCGAAATCGCGCTCGCGGTGATGCTCGTCGTCGGCGCGGGTCTCCTCATTCGCAGCTTCCGCAATCTGACGACGGTGGACGCGGGATTCGACGGGCGAAACCTCGTCACCTTCGGCATCAATTTGCCGGGAGCGACGTACACGGACGCGCAGCGACGCGCGCAGTTCATCGCCGATCTCGCGGCGAAGCTGCACGCGATTCCCGGCGTGCAAGCGACGGCGGCGATGACTGGCCTGCCGCCCAACCGCCAGGTCAACGCAAACGACACGGATCTCGAGAACGTTCCGTCGGGTCCTGATCTGCCCGCGCACAACATCGACTACTACCAATCGTCGACCGTCGGCTACTTCGAGGCGATGAAGATCCCGATTCTCAAAGGACGGAGCTTCACGCCGAGCGACGTCGGCGGCCCGGGCGTGGCGGTGATCAACGAATCGATGGCGAAGCGGTTTTATCCCAACGTGGATCCGATCGGACATCGGGTTCGCCCCTCGGGACCGTCGGACACGTTGCCCTGGTTCACCATCGTCGGCGTTGCCAAAGACGTGAAGCAAGGCGGACTCGATCAAAAGGCGGGCACCGAGGTCTACTTCAACACCGAGCAGGGGCCGCGGATCAACGGCTACGCGGCCAACTCTTTCAATCTCGTGCTGCGCACGACGCGGCCGATCGAGGCGCTTGCGCCGGCGATCGGGAATGCGGTTCGTTCGATGGACCCCGGGTTGCCGATCATTCAACTGCGATCGATGGACGGCGTCTTCGCCGACTCGGTGAGCCGGCAGCGATTCCTGTCGCAGTTGTTATCGATCTTCGCCGGCGTGGCGCTCCTCCTCGCGGCGATCGGGACGTACGGCGTGCTCTCTTACCTGGTCACTGAACGTCGTCGCGAGATCGGTATTCGAGTAGCGCTTGGCGCCAGCTCGAGCGGCATTGTCCGACTGATCCTTCGTCAGGGCCTCGGTCTGACCCTGGGAGGAATTCTGATCGGCGTTGCCGGCGCGCTCGCGTTGGCGAGAGTGACACGCTCGCTGTTGTTCGGCGTATCACCGACCGATCCGACGACGTACTTCCTCGTGGCGGGCGTCATCCTGGGGATCGCGCTCCTGGCGTGCCTAGTTCCCGCGCAGCGGGCGATGCGCGTCGACCCGCTCGTCGCGATACGGGACGAGTAGCGGGAGCGCGCGCGGCGAGCGCCAACACGTCGTTGTAGACGCCCGCCGCCGTCACCGCGGGGCCCGCACCGGGCCCCGTGATGACGAGGGGGCGCGCGTGGTAGCGCGACGTCGTGAAGATGAATTGGTTGTCCGTGCCGCTCAGGGTGGCGAGCGAATCGCCGAGTGGCACGCGCGCCAGTCCCACGGCGATCGCCTTCTTCGTGACGTGGGCACGATAGCGCAGCACGCATCCTTGGTCCGCGGCCGCGCTCACGCGCCGAGCCCAGGCATCATCGAGCTCGCTCAAACGCGCGACGAACGCGTCGCGGCTGAGATGTTCGAACCCGCCCGGGACGAGGGACTCGACGGCGACGTCGTCGAAATCACCCCGGAAGCCAATCACTCGCGCGAGGATGAGCGCCTTCCGCGCGACGTCGATTCCGGAGAGATCAGTTCGCGGATCTGGTTCGGTGTACCCCGCGTCGATCGCGTCGCGCAGCGCCTCCGAGAAGCGGCGCCCTCGTCCGAGCTCGCCGAACACAAAGCCCAGCGTACCCGACGGGCAGCCTTCGACACTGAGTACGCGATCGCCCGCGTCGATGAGCTTGTGGAGCGTGTCGATCACCGGGAGACCGGCGCCGACGGTGGCTTCGTGCGCGACGCGCCGCCCGCGCGCGTCCGCGATGGCGTGCAGCCGGTCGAACGCGGACTGGCCGCCCGCCAGCGGCAACTTGTTGGCGAGGACGAGATCGAAGCCCTTCTGAAGCGCCGCTTCGAGAAGCGGCTGCGTATCGGCGGCGGTAGCGTCGACGAGGATGGAGCGCCGCGGCAGGCGAGTGGTGAGCGCGGCGACTGACGCCTCAGGTGAGGACGCGATGCCGTCTTCGCTCTGAGCGAGACTGGTGCCGGATTCCTTGAGAGCACGAAGCTCCATCACGCGCCGCCAGGACAGCCCCGCGGACTCGAAGACGTAGCCGGAGCGGTCGATCAATCCGCAAATGCGTATGCGCCGCGTCGACGTGCGGTAGTTGGTCGCCAGCTGTCGCAGTAATTCCCGCCCAATTGCGCCGACGCCGAGCAGTACCACGCTGGTTTCGCTCATACAGCCGCCTCGGCGAGCGTGCTACAGCTTCCGAATTCGGCGACGACGCAGTCGAGCGCGTTGGTGAGATCGCGGACCAGATCGTCCGCCGACTCGATGCCGACCGACAATCGCACGAGCGAATCACTGATGCCGGCGTTCGCGCGCGCCGCGGCGTCCATCGACGCGTGAGTCATCGTCGCCGGGTGCGCGATGAGGCTCTCGACACCACCCAACGACTCGGCGAGCGTGAAGTACTCGAGCGCGGAGGTCAGAACCTCGACACCGGCCACCCCGCCAGCGACCTCGAAGCTCACCATCGCGCCGAACGCGCGCTGCTGCGCGGCGGCGATCGCGTGCCCCGGGTGCGATGTCAGGCCGGGATAGTAGACCCGCGCGACACCGTCGTGCGCGAGCAGCGCGTCGACGACGGCCGACGCGTTGGCGACGTGCTGCGTGACGCGCGCATGCAGCGTACGAATGCCGCGAAGCGTGAGGTAGCTGTCGAACGGCGCGCCGGTGATGCCGAGGCAGTTGGCCCACCACGCGAGCTCGTCGCCGAGGGCCGCGTCGCGCGCGATCACGGCGCCGCCGACGACGTCGCTGTGGCCGTTGAGGTACTTCGTCGTCGAGTGGACGACGATATCGGCGCCGAGCTCGATCGGTCGCTGGAGGGCGGGCGAGAGGAACGTGTTGTCGACGACGACGATCGGCGGCTCGGCGGCTCGGCGGTTCGGCGACTCGGCGTGATGCGCCGCGGCGGCGAGGCGACGGATGTCGGTAATGCGCAGCAGGGGATTGCTCGGCGTTTCGATCCAGAGGAGGCGCGGCTTGCGTCGAGCGATCTCCTCCGATGCGCGCGGCGAAGTGAGGTCGGCGAATACCAGCTGGAAGTGTTGCTTCTTGGCGAGTGCGCGCAGGAGGCGCTGCGTTCCGCCATAGCAGTCGTGCGCGGCGACGAGCACATCACCAGGTTCGAGCAGGTGCAGGACCAGCGCAACGGCCGACATGCCGGTGCTCGTCACGACGGCCCGCTCGCCGCCTTCGAGCTCGGCGAGCGCGCCGGCGAGCTGCGATCGCGTCGGATTTCCGCTACGCGTGTAGTCGTAGGTGCGCGGCTTGGCGAATGATTCGAACGCGAAGGTCGACGAGAGATGGATCGGCGGAACGACGGCGCCATGTTCGCGGTCGGTGGCGATGCCGGCGCGGACGGCGCGCGTGATCGGGCTGGAAAAGTCGGATGCGCTCATGAGAGTGTCTGAATCGAAAGTACGTTGTCGAGGATACGACCGAGCGCGCGCGGCTCGGTGAGGAATGCGTCGTGGCCGCGGGTGCTCGGCAGATCGACGAGTTGCGCGGGGCCACCGAGCCCCGCTACGAGCTCTTCGAGTTGCTCGCGCGGAACGATCGCGTCGCCTTCCGCGGCGACGAGGACCGCCGGCGTATGGATCGCGCGCGGGTTCACGCGATGGAGATCGCCGGAGAGTGAGAGGGCGAGGAACCGCGCCGGCGTCCACCGTTGGGCGAATCGTTCGCCGTGATGATGCAGATAGCTCTCGACGGGAAACGCCGCGTCATTCTCGTTGATGTGGACGGGCGCGCTGTCGAAGCGGTCGCTGAATTCGGTCGTGCTTCGATAGGTGGTGATGGCCAGACCACGCGCGATGGACAGCGCGTCGCGCGCGCGGCCGGTATCGAGGCCAAGTCGCACGATACGGCGTTGGATGCCACGGAGCGCGGTACTCATGGGATGCGGCTCGTGCGGCGCGCTGATCGCGACGACGCGCTCGAGTCGTTCCGGGTACAATTCGGCGAAGGCCAGGGCGACCATCCCGCCGTACGACGCACCGACGAAAGCGTGAAGACATTCGATGTCGAGCGCGTCGAGCACGCGGGCAATCATGTCGGCTTGATCGACCGTCGTCACGGTTCGCTCAGGTTGACCGTCGTCGCGGCGACCGCCATCGAGAAAGTCGACGCCGAGGACGCGGAATGCGTTCGTGTCGATGGCGCGCCCCGGGCCGACGATGTCGTCCCACCAGCCGGGAGATGGGTCGTGCTCGCTCGACACGACGTGCCGAGTCGCCGAGATGCCGCCGAGCACGACGACGACCGGGGCGGAATCCGGTCCGACGATCTCGAAGGCCGGCAACGCGCTGTCGCGCTCCGACTCTTCGACTGCTCGATGACTTCGTGCTTCCTGCAGCAGCGTCACGTCGCCTGCCTCCATGCAGTGGAGCAAAAAAAAAACCCGGTCTCGTTGGAGGACCGGGGTGGGGTGATCGAGTCTGGTGTCTCGACGCGTCACGACATGCGAAGTCGCCCGCCCGTTCCTCCCGTGGGAGATTCGGCCGCCATCGCCATTCGCATGTTCCGCGCGTCAATCCAGTGCTTGGACATTGATGTCCTTCAGTGGAAGAATAGTCCCCTGAAAAACGAATCGCCCGGGCGGAAACGGCCGCCGGGCGCATCGCGTTTTAGCACATTTTTTAACGTGGCGGCAATAGGCGGCAAATCACCACGAACACTTCGATTGTTCGATCACATTATTGGGATAGTCGGGGTGTGTCAAGGTCTGGCCGATCTGTCGCGCCGGGGCCGGTTGAAACTTGGGGCGAGTCGGGGAGTGGCGGACGGCACGTCGACCACTTCCTGACGCCGTCGCGGACAAAGCTCCGTATCGTCCTATCAAAGGGGTTGGAGGTATGGATGCGACGTCTTGGCGTGTTGTGTGTGGCTCACGGCGCGCGTGGATCTTCGTCGGGCGCCGGAGATGATCGTCTGTCGGTAAGAGTGTTTCTCGGAGCGTCTCGAGGACGGGCCCGGTGTTCATAGAGAATCCTCAAGGCCAGTTCGCGATTCGGGTTGCGATCGCCGCCGTGATCGGACTGGCCGCTGGACTGGAACGGGAATGGTCGGGACACGCCTCCGGCCCGGACGCGCGCTTTGCCGGCTTGCGAACGTTTCTCATGCTCGGCGCGGTTGGCGGTATCGCCGGCAGCGTCGGCGCGGCGGGCTATCCGCAGGTGGCGTCCGCGATCGCCTTATCAGCATCGGCACTTTGCGTGGTCGCGTATGCCATGGCCGTGCGTCGACCGACGGCGACGACCGACGGAACCACCGAAGTAGCCGCGCTGATCGTCGTCGCGCTCGGCGTGATCGCCGGCATCGGCTGGATCACGCTCGCCGCGGGCGCCGGTGCACTGATGGTCCTCGCGTTGCGCGAAAAGAGCCGTCTGCATTGGCTCGTTCAACGGCTCGGCGAGTCGGAGCTTCGAGCGGCGCTTCAGTTCGCCGTGCTCGCCGTCGTCGTGTTGCCGCTGCTTCCCAGCGGGCCGTTCTTCGGTGTGGTTGGCCTAAGACCCCGGGCGCTCTGGGCGATTGTCCTCCTTTTCTCCGGTTTGAACTTCGCGGGCTTTGTTGCTCGTCGCGCGGCGGGCGCGCATCGCGGATACAAGATCACTGGCGCACTTGGCGGGGTCATTTCTTCGACGGCCGTGACACTCGCGTTCTCGCGTCAGAGCCGCCGCGACGCCGAGCTGGGCGTGGCACTGGCCGGAGGGGTGATCGCGGCGTGCACGGTGTTGGTGCCACGTGTCCTGTTGGTCAGCGCGGTACTCAATCCACGCGTCGCGCTGCAGCTCTTACCCTTCCTCGCGCCTCCGTTCGTGATCGGTGCTGCGATCGTCGCGCTCGGCTGGCGGACGAACGGTGGCGGCAACAAACGCACCGATGACATGGTGACCAACCCGCTTCATCTCGCGGCAGCCGTCCAGATGGCTGTCGCATTCCAGGTGGCAATGACGACGATAGCATTCGTGCGGCAGCGATGGGGGTTGCCGGGCATCTTCGCCACGGCGGCAGCGCTCGGGCTCACCGACGTCGACGCGCTCACCGTGTCGATGAGCAGACAAGAGTCCTTGCTCGATGCGAGCATCGCGGCGCGCGCGATCACCATTGGTATTCTCGCGAACACGCTCATGAAGCTTGGCATTGCCGTCGTGCTGGGCCGTGCCAGCTTCCGGCGGCGGGCGAGCGTCGGCCTCGTGGCGCTCGCCGCCGGCACGACCGCCGGTTTGTTCTTATTCTAGGGCGATCGGCGACTAGCCGCGTCCCACTCCGCTGGTTTCGTCACGACGAGCACCGGGCAGCGAGCGTCGTGCAGCACCGTTCCGATCGTGCTGCCGAGAAACGCGGGCGCCACGACGCCCGTGCTGTTGCGCCCGAGGATGATGAGATCGGCGCGCATAGCGTCCGCCATGTCGACGGTCGCGTCGCCAGGCTTTCCGTGCGTGACGGTAGCCGTGATATGCTCGTCGCCGCCCGCCTTCGCCGCGTGGGTCAACCAATGCTTCGCGGTCGAGGCCAATTCCTCATCGATCTCGTGCTCGGCTTCCGCGTCGTTGTGAGCGTGCGCGTACGACATCGACGCGACGTGGCTGTAGACCGCGTTACTCCAGACGTGGAGGAGCGTGATCTCCGCTCGAAATCGCGTAGCGAGCTGACGCGCCGCCGCGATGATGTGATCCGTGATTTCGGCATCGTCGACCGGCGCGAGCATGCGTCGCGGCGTTCCCCGCGGAGGATTGGTCGCCACCAGAACCGGAACGGGTGACGATCGGACGACGCGCTCCGCCGTCGTGCCGAGAAACTTCGAGGTGTGCGGTCGTCCACCGTGCGGCCCGATGACGACAAGATCCGCGTCGGTCTGCGTCGCGAGCGTCGCCAGCTCCTCATAGGGCTTGCCGACTCGAATCTCGCAGCGAATCCGCTGGGAGCTGAGATAGGAATTGATCTCGCGCAATCGCGCGGCGGCATATTCTCGAGCCGTGGCTTCGAGCACCTCCTCGGGCGGCAGCTTGTCGTGTGCGAAGTGTGGCCGGTCCGGCGGCTCGATGACATGGGCAAGAATGAATTCGGCGGTCGGGGCGAACCACTCCTTTGCCCAGCGCGCCGCGGCGATCGACGCCGCGCCGAAGTCGAGGCCGACAAGTATACGGTCGGTCTTCATATCCCTACCTCCTGTGGAGCGGCCGCGAGACGAGGTGGCGGACATCGTACTGTACGCTGCACGGCCCAGCGAGTTGGTGCAGTCAGGAATTCCGTCGCACCTGGCGGGCAAATACCCGACAGTCTGACCCGCACCTCGGCGTTCGTCGACTCGCTGCTTCCGGATAGAGCCGCGACACGCCAGGCTTAAGTATGCGAAGCACGACGCATCTCGAACGACACCGCTCCGAGCGCATCGGATGGCTCCGCGCGGCGGTTCTCGGCGCGAATGACGGAATCGTGTCGACCGCGAGCCTGATTGTCGGCGTCGCGGCGGCCGCTGCCTCGCGGTCCAATATTCTCCTCGCCGGCATTGCCGGTTTGGTAGCCGGTGCGATGTCGATGGCCGCCGGCGAATACGTGTCCGTCAGCTCGCAAGCCGATACGGAGAATGCTGATCTCGCTCGCGAGCGGTCTGAGCTCGCCACCGATCCCGCATTCGAGCTCGACGAGTTGCAGGCGATTTACGTCCAGCGAGGACTCGATGCGGCGCTGGCGCGCCAGGTCGCCGAGCAATTGACGGCGCACGACGCACTGGGCGCGCACGCTCGTGATGAGCTGGGGATTTCCGCCGTCCACGCCGCGCGACCGGTTCAAGCCGCACTGGCGTCCGCCGCCACCTTCGCCGTCGGAGCAGCTCTCCCGCTGTTCGTTGCCGCGGTCGCACCCGTGTCGCGCATCATCGTACTCGTTGCGCTTACCTCGCTCGTGTTTCTCGCGCTGCTCGGCGGAGTCGCGGCGCGAGCGGGAGGGGCCGGCATGACGCGCGGCGCCGTCCGCGTGACTTTCTGGGGAGCGTTCGCACTTGGGCTCACGGCGCTGATCGGCCGGCTGTTCGGAGCGGCTGTCTAGCTCGCTGCTCGACTGGCTCGGGGACGGCCCAACGTCGTCGGAGTATCGAGCAGCTGATGCCGCCATCCCTTCCGTTCGACGTCCAAGATGCAATCGGGAGAACAGAGTGCGCGCCATCTCGCAAAACCGCACGCCCACCCGCCTTCTCCCGTATGCCCAGCGTTGCGTCGATCACGCATCTTGACGACTGCAGGTAAAGCAACAGTCATCGGAGGCCGTTATGGCACTCATCAAGTCCCGCCGCCCGCTGGGTGGCAAAGCGTTGATGCCGGTATTCCCGGCGCTCGACGAGATCGAGAATCGAATGCGCACTTTCTTCGACAACCCGCTCACTCCATTCGAGGAGAACTTCGTCGCGCCGGCGATCGGCTGGATGCCGGCGATGGACATCGTCGATACGGAGAAAGAGCTCCTGCTCATCGCGGAGCTCCCGGGGCTCGAGAAGAAGGACGTCGAGATCTCGATCGAGGATGGCATCCTCACCCTGCGAGGTGAGAAGCTCGAGGAGAAGAAGGAGAACGGGGCCGAAAAGAAGTACTATCTGTTCGAGCGCACGTTCGGCTCGTTCAACCGCACGTTCACCCTTCCACGCTTCATCGATGCCAACAAGATCGCCGCCGAGTTCGACAAAGGCGTTCTGAAAATCCACCTGCCGAAAACCGCGGAGGTCGAGACCAAAGGCCGCAAGATCGACATCGCGGTCAAGTAGCGACTCGGGTCAGGGGAAAAAAGAAGCCCGCGCATCCGCGCGGGCTTCTTTCTCGTTCGGGGATCGCGCGAATCAATGCCACGCGTTGCGCGCGGGACGCACGACGAGCACGGGCAAGCCCGCGTCGTGCAGAACCCGCTCGGCTACGCCGCCCATCAGCAAATGCGAAGCGCCCCGGCCGTGCGTCGTCATCGCGATGAGATCGGCGCCGTACTGCTTCGCGAACCCGACGATCGCCGGCGCCGCGTGTTTGGCGACGATGACGTGCGGGTCGACGTCGCACAGTGTGCGCTCGCCGAGGTCGACCGCGGCTCCGGTCAACTCGTGATCCGCCGCCGAGACGAGATATCTCGTGGCAGTATCGTCGGGCGGACCGGAGACGTAGCTGTATGGAAACATCGTATCCACGACCGCCGTAACGGGAGTCACGACCCGGAGGAGAATCAGTTCGGTGACGCCGCGTTCCGCGACCGCCGTAACCGCGTCGAAGATCAGGCGCGACTGTGGCGAATCGTCGATCGGTACGAGGATGCGACGGAAGGGAAGCGGCAACGTCCGCGCGGAGGACGCGCCGCCGGAAACGCGAAGCAGCAACACCGGGATCGTCGCGCGCCGGACGACCGCGTCGGCCACACTGCCGACGAGCATCCGCGTGAGGCCGGTCCGACCGTGCGTGCCCATCACGATCATGTCGGCACCGACCTCGGCGGCCCGCGCGCAAATCTGATCCGCGACGTCACCGCGCCGCAGCGCGTGCCCGACCGTCATGTCGCGCGCGCCGCTCAACTGCTTCGCTTTGTCGTGGATGTAATGCACCTGCGTCGATTCAGGCATCGAATGCCAGGGTCCGTCCTCGTACCCCTCCCACTCGTACGGGACATCTTCGTGGACGATCACCAGCTCCACGTGTCCGTGCTTCCGGCGTACGAGGGAGATCGCCGTTGGGAGCGCCGCTTCGGCGAGAGACGATCCATCGAGGGGTACGAGTACGTTGGCCAGCATCGCTGCCTCCGTTCAAGACATTAGAACCACTGCAGTCCGACGACGATCGGGGTGAAGCTCGTGTACGTGCCGATGCCGCCGGCCGTATGGAAGGCGAGATCGGATTTCACCTGGAAGAAACGAGACTCGATGAACAGCTCGGTCGGTCCCCACGAGGCCGAGAAACCGCCGCCGACGTTCCAGCCAAAATTCGTCTTGGCATTGGCGAACGTGAGGTTCTCGCCGGCGCGTGGATCGGTCGTGCCATAGACGCCACCGCTCACCTTGTGAGCGCCTGCGCCGCCGAGCAGGTACAGATGCGTTCGCGTTCCCGTTCCAGGCGCGTGAATCCGAAGCTTCATGTCCGCATTCAGCGACCACACGGTGATGTCGCCGCTCGCCGTCAGAGTCTGTTCATAGATGTTGTGGGTGCGAGTGCCGTTCAAGTGGTCGACGGCGAAGTCAGCACGAACTCCGAGCGGAGAATCGGTCCAGTCGAAACCGACCGGGACCGTGACATTCCAGCCGCCGGTGTAGCCGTCGCGAATCGCGCGCTGCGGTGTGCTGGCGCCACCGCCGAGGCCGATGTACATGCCGCGGGCGAGATGTCGTTTGAGCGCCAACTGCGCCGATTCTGCTTTGCTGATCGAATCGGCGCGCGCCGCTTCGACCGTCGCTGCCTCGCGAGCGGTGAACTCCTTCGTCAGCCGAGCGCGATCGAACTGTGCCGTGACGGAATCGATCGTGCGCTGCGCCGAGCGGACCGAGTCGTCGTGGAGCGGATTGATCGTCGGGAGCACGACGTCGCACGGCGTCGTCGAGTCGACTTTCGGCTTGGCTTGCAGCACGACCTCTCCAGCCGAGGTCTTGGTCTCCTTGGAAATCTTGATTCGTGGTTTCGACGTGGTCTGCTTCGTGGTGTCCTTCGGCGGCGTCGGCTTGGCCGGAACTTGAGCGACGGCCATCGTGCTCGCACCGAGCAACGCGAGCGCGAAAAGCGTCGCTGTCCGCCGAACGGTGCCTGTGCCTGACATACATCCTCC
>DATLPC010000142.1:0-10214 GCA_035535975.1 Gemmatimonadaceae bacterium
TGGAAGCTGTTTCTCTACCTGTTCGTCTTCATGATGTTCATGAACTTCGTCTCGCACGGGACGCAGGACATGTATCCCACATTCCTGAAGCGGGATTGGGGCTTCACGCCGCAGCGCGTCGCGATCGTCACCGCGATCGCCAACATCGGCGCGATCACCGGCGGTATCATTTTCGGACATTTCTCCGACCGCATCGGACGCCGACGCTCGATTGTCACCGCGCTCCTTCTCGCCATTCTAGCGATTCCGCTGTGGGCCTTCGCGCCAACCGCGGGTTTGCTCATGACCGGCGGATTCATGATGCAGTTCATGGTGCAGGGGGCGTGGGGCGTGATCCCGGTGCACATCAACGAGCTTGCGCCCGACTCCGTGCGCGGGTTCCTGCCCGGCTTCGCGTACCAGTGCGGCGTGGCAGTGGCTGGAACGGTGGCGTACATCGAAGCCGTGTTCGCCGATCACATGCCGTATTCGCGGGCAATGGCGTTCACGGCGTTCACGGTGTTCAGCTTCGGCGCGATCGCGGCATGGCTAGGGCGGGAAAGACACGGCGTGGAGTTCGGAGCGGACGTCGCCGTAAACACCGCTTCTACGGCATAGACGAACGCTGGGGTAAACGCCTTCTACCTTCGTGACGTCTGATGGCCGTGTCAGCGCACTCCACGGTGATCGCGGGTCAAGGCGATGACGAACTGCAAAAGCTCGTGGCCGAAGCTCGGTCCGGGCGGCGGGCGTCGCTCGAGCGGCTGTTAGATCGCGTCCAGGCGAACGTCCGGCGGTGGGCGGCACGTTTTGCGTCGGATGAGGATGCGGCCGAGGACATCGCGCAGGACGTCCTGATCGGACTGGAGCGGCGCGTCCAACGATTCGACGGCGCGAGCCGCTTCTCTACCTGGCTGTTCACGGTGACGCGGAACGTGGCCCTGTCGCGCCGCCGCCGCGAGGCCCGGCGGGCAGCCCTGTTCTCGGAGCAGCAGCACCTCGCGCTGGATGATCCAAGCGACGCGGCGGATCCAGACGCGGCGCGTCTCGCCACGCTGGCGCTCGGTTACTTCGACGATCTCCCGCCGCAGCAGCGCCGGATCTTCGAGCTGGTCGACATTCGCGGTCTCACGCCGGCGGAGGTCGCGCGCCGCCTGTCGATGGAGCAGTCCACCGTGCGGGGCCATCTCTTCAAGGCGAGACGTTCCATCCGCGAACAGCTGCTCCAGCATCACGAACGATTGTTGACGGAGTATCGATCATGACATGCGACGAAGTACGTGACGCGATGATGACGGCGGAGCCTCGAGAGCTGCGAGCCGACGGTGACGGGCCACTCGCCGCACACCTGGCTGAGTGCCCGGCGTGCGCGAAACAAGCGCGAATGTTGAGCTCCGTCCTGCCACGGCTTTCGAAGAAGGCGACCCTGCGAAGCCGCCAACGCGCCGCTATGGCCGTGGGAATTCCGGCAGCCGCGGCGGCCGTCGTGCTCGGCGTTTTCATCGCGAGGCCGGGCGGCGAAGAGTCTACCGCTCGGCCGCCGGCGTCGATTCCGACGAACGTCGTCTCGGTGGACGTCAAGGCGGGTCAGCGGGCGACTGTTCTCAAGACCAGTGATCCGAAGGTGACGGTTGTCTGGATCTCTCCCGGAGGAAGCGAGTGAAAACGAATTCGCTAATCATGACGGCAATGCTTCTCGTGGGCGTGATCGGGTATTCGCCGGCGCAACAGGCAGATCTGCCGAAGGCTCCCGTCAAAGCACATCCGGCGAGGCCTCCCGTCAAAATCGAGCAGCCGTTCATGGTCAAGACCGTCTCACTGCACCATCTCACATCGATGGAGGCGGTGAAGCTCCTGACACCGTATGTCCAAACGCCGGGCGGCGGTGTCTATGAGGTTTCGCCCAACATCCGCGCCGTCACGGTTCGCGAGATCCAGGCGGTGTTCAATGAGATGCAGACGGTTCTCGAGCGGTACGACCGCGACCCGGCGACCATCGTACTGAACTTCCAGCTCATCGCGGCCGAAAACACGAACACGCGCGATCCCGCGGTGGCGAGCCTGGATACGCTGTTGCGCAGCGTTCTCAAGTTCACGGGCTACCGTCTGCTCACCACGTCGGTGGCCGCGGCGACCGAGGGGCAAGGTGTCACGCAGACGTTGTCCGCGGACGGCGATCCGTTGACGTTGACCGTCATTGTCCGGGAACTGCGGACCGAAGGCAGCGACGCGAGCGTTCAGCTCATCGTCCAGCTCAACCGACAGGGAATTCCGGCGAGCGCGCAGAACAACGGCGTGGGCCGACCAATGAGCGAGCTGTTTTCGACGGGCGTTCGCGTGCCGATCGGTCAGACCGTGGTGCTCGGAACGTCTGCCGTCGAGGGCGGACAGCGCGCGATGATCCTCACTGTCCGCCCGCAGCTTTCCAAGAAATAGCCTAGTCCATTCGCAACGCGACGAGCGGATCGACTCGGCTCGCTCGTCGCGCCGGAACGTAGCAAGCGATGAGCGCGACAGCGCCGAGCACCGCGGTCACGGCCACGAAGGTGAGCGTGTCCGTCGCCGGGATGCCGAAGAGTTGATGGCGCAGCAATCGTCCGGCGCCGAGCGACAGCGCCAGACCGACGACGACCGCGACGCCGACGAGACGAAGCCCGTCGCCGATCACCATGCGACGGACACGGCCGGCGTCCGCGCCGAGCGCGATACGAATTCCGACTTCCTGCGTGCGCTGCGCGACGGTGTAGCTCAACACCCCGTACACTCCCACGACGGCGACGAGGAGCGCGACAAGGGCGAACAGACCGGTGAGCCACATCATCGTCTTCTTCGACTGCACCACGCCCGACAGATCCTGTTCCATGGACTTGAAGCGCCAGATCGGTTGATCGCGATCGACGCGCCAGACCGCTTCGCGAACCGCGCGAGCAAAGTCCGTCGGGTTACCCTTCGTCCGAACAACGAGGCTCGTGAAGACCTGGGGTCGCTGAGCGTGCGCGACGTAGCCTTGCAACAGCTGATTCTCGTTGAGTATGTAGTGCTTGGTGTCACCGGCCACGCCGACGATCGTCCAGAAGCCTTCGCTGCCGAATTGGATTCGCTTCCCGAGCGCAGACTGCCCCGGCCACGTGCGTTCGGCGAACGACTTGTTGACGACGATGACATGGGGCGCGTCGGCTCGGTCGGTCGCGGCGATGTCTCGACCAGCCAGCACCGGAATGCGCATCGTCGCGAAATAGCCGGGCGTGACGCTGTTGATCTGGATCATCGGAGCATCGCCGACTTTCACGGGCTGCTGCCCCTCGAGGACGACGGGGTACGATTCGCCGTTCTGACTGAGCGGCGAGGCTCGTACCAGCGCGGCGGCCTCGACGCCGGGAATCGAGCGAAGTTCGGTCGTCGTGCGCTCGAACATCTCCCAAATCTTTTCCGGCGTGTTGTACTTCGTGACCGGAAGGCGGAATTGCGCCGTCAACAGATTGTCGCCGTCGAAACCGGGATTCACGCGTTGAAGCGCCTGGAGCGATCGCGTGAGAAGCCCGGCTGTCGCGAGAAGGACGAGCGACAGCGCGAGCTGCACGACGACCAGCGTGCTGCGCGTGATTCCGTGCCGCAGGCCGCCGCCGATTCGGCTGCGCAGCATCTCGGTGATGTCGGTGCGTGAGGCTTTCCACGCCGGTGCGAGCCCGAACAGCAACCCCGTCACCATCGAGATGCCGAGCGCGAAGATGAGGACCGGCACATCGAGCCGGATATCCGGTTCGTTGACGGGCAGCTGAGGAGCGATGAGCGTGGCGAGCGTCTTCCGAAGGACGAGCGCCAGCGCGATTCCCAGCGCGCCCCCGACAAGCGAAAGGAGCACACTTTCAGTGAGGAGTTGCTGCGCCAGGCGTCGCCGGCCGGCCCCAAGCGCCGCACGGACGGACAACTCTCGTGCGCGCGCTGCCCCGCGCGCCAGCTGCAGATTGGCCACGTTGGCGCAGGCAATCAGCAAAACGACGCTCACGGCGGCAAGAATGATCAGGAGGCTTTCACGCACTCCGCCGACGAGATACTCACGAAGCGAGATAATTTCGGCGCCCGTCGACGCGTTCGTCGCCGGGTACTCCTGCTCCAGCTGGCTCATCACCGTCGACAGCTCTCGTTGCGCGGCGCTGTAAGAAACGCCAGGCTTGAGACGCGCGGCGACGGCGATGCCTCGCACGCCGCGGTCGAGCCCGTGCGCATTCGGGTAGTAGCCGATCGGCACCATCACATCGGGCAGGCCGAGTGGAACTTCCGTGTGCGGAGCGGTGATGCCGATGACGGTGAATGTCGTTCCATTGAGTGTGATCGGCTTGCCCAGCATCGCGCGGTCGCCGCCGAAGCGATTCTGCCATGCTTCGTAGGACACGACCGCGACCGGCCCCTTGGTCGCGACCTCGGTCTCGGCGTCGGTGAAGGCGCGGCCTTGGGACAGTTTGAGGTCGATGACGCGCAGGAAGCTCGCAGAAACGAAGTCACCGATCAGACGCTCCGGCGATTCGCCGCCGGTCATCGTCACGCTCTGACCGCGAAACGCTCCGAGCTCGCTGAAGCTGTGCGTCCGCGATCGCCAGTCCTGATAGTCCGCGTAGACGACGCCCTGTTGGTTCGTCTTCCCTTGCGTTCCCCAAATGAGCACGAGCCGGTCGGGGTCGTGATAGGGCAGCGGGCGAATGAGCACGGCGTTGACCACCGAAAAGATGGCCGTGTTCGCGCCGATGCCGAGGGCAATCGTCACCGCCGCGACGATGCTGAACCCCGGCCGACGGAGCAGGCCCCGAACACCGAAGCGAAGGTCTTGCAGGAAGATGTCCATGTTATCTCTCGGTGGCATGTCGGTATCGGTCTGCGTCCACTCAGCCCCCCACTCGCGCGATATCGTCGTCACGAGGTCGACCGCGAGCCGCGCGCGTTCGACGAGTGCGGGGAACACGCCGCGCCGACGCGCTTCGTGGAGTCGGCGGGCGACGAAGTCGATCATCTCGCCGCCGAAGCGCTCGCGAAACGTGTCGGGCAGGAGGCGGAGACAGGCGGCGTAGACGCGCTCGTAGCTCGGACGACGCATGGCCTACAACGCTCCGGCGTCGCCGAGGACGTGTTTTCGCCTCGCGACTCGAACGACGCGGTCGAGACGCTGGACCTCGAGCTCGAGGACGCGTCGTCCGAAGGTGGTGAGGCGGTAGTATCGGCGCCGCTCGTCGTCGTCTTTGGCGCGTTTCGGCGAGACCTCTTCGATGAGGCCCGAGCCGAGCATCCGCTGAATCGATCCGTAGAGCGTGCCGGGACCCATGCGGATGGATCCTGAGGTCGTTTCGTCCACCTCACCCGCAATGGCGTATCCGTGCCGCTCTCCGCCGCTGAGCGCCAGCAAGATGTGAAGCACCGCTGGGGTCAGCGGGAGTTGTGTACTGGCATCGCGCTGTGTCATGGCCCGAGTATATCCGTTACGGATGCATCCGCGCAAGATAGTTGTGACGACACGGCCGAGTGCGCCGATGGACAGGTAAGTGCGCTACCCGTAGCTTCTTCGATTCATCCCTCCCATCCCGTAGCGTGCTCATTTCGGCGGGTATCCCCATGCGTTCGAACAGTTTTCCGTCCCTCCGCCTCGTCGGCGCTGTCCTCGTCTTTTCGAGCCTTTCAACTGCACATCGGCAGCTGGTGGCCCAGGCGCCGCGCGCCACGAGGCAGATGCAGCCCGCCGATCTCAAGGCGTGGAAGTCGATCCGGCAGTCGGTTCTTTCGAACGACGGCAAATGGTTCGCGTACGTGCTCGCGCCGAACGAGGGCGACGCGACGCTGATCATTCGATCGACGGGCGCCGACGCCAAGGAAATGAAGTATCCGATCGGTGAGGCGGGCGGCGCGGGCGGTGGACGCGGCGGCCCGCCGGGTGCCGACGGCGGCGCGGGGCAGTCACTCGCGATCAGCGCCGATTCGCGCTGGGTGGCGTTCACGATCTACCCGGCCGCGTCGGCGGGACGCGCTGGCGGACGTGGCGGTGCGGGCCGGGGTGGGGCGGGGCGCGGGGGGAGCGGAACCGGCGGCGGTCAGGATCAGGCGGCGGCGCCGGCGCAGAACAAGATGGGACTGGTCAATCTCGCCACCGGCGAGAAGAAGGAATTCGACAAGGTCCGGCGTTTTGCGTTCAACGGCGACAAGCCGACGTGGGTCGCCATGCAGAGCTTCCCCGAGCAGCCGGCTCCTGCGGCGGGAGGAAACGCGGCGGGGGGCAACGCCGCCGCCGCGGCAGCGCGCACGCAGGGCACCGACCTCGTGCTCTACAATCTGTCGACGGCTGACGCGGTGAATGTCGGCAATGTCGCGGAGTTCGGCTTCGACGATTCAGGGGATTGGTTGGCGTATACGGTGGACGCTCGTGACCAGATCGGGAATGGTGTCCAGCTGCGCAACATGCGCACGGATGTCGTTCGCCCGATCGACTCGGACCGGGCGTTGTATCGCCATCTGGCGTGGGCGGACAGCGCGCCGGCGCTCCTCGTGCTGCGCGGGCGCGCCGATTCGACGGCGCGCGACACGCTCTTTTCGGTCGTCGCGTTCACTGATGTCGCCGCGAGCTCGCCGAGAAAGACCGTGTTCGACGCGGCGCAGCGGAATGACTTCCCGGCCGGAATGAAGATCTCGCCGGACCGCGCGCCGCGGTTCTCCGGCGACCTCTCGACCGTGTTCTTCGGGATTCGCGACGGCAGGAAGGCTGGTGAGCGAACGCTGGCGGGTCGCGGCAGCTCGGTGATTCAAGCGGGTGCGCCGGGCATGGGCGGCTCGACCAATCAGCCGCGCATCAACGAGGCGCAGGAAGAGAATCCGTCGCTCATCCTGTGGAACGCCAAAGATCCGCGCCTCCAGTCGCAGCAGATCGTGCAGGAGCAGCAGGATCGTTCGTTCAGCTATTTGTCCGAATATCGGTTGGCCGACAACAAGTTCGTCCGCCTGTCGGACGACGATCTCCGCACGGTCAACCTGATCGGCCACGAGCACTACGCGTACGGCGTCGACACCCACGAATACGATCAAGCGGCGAGCTACAACGGACGACGCTTCCAAGACATCTATGGCGTCGACCTTTCGACCGGCCAGCGCAAAGTGCTGCTCAAGAAGCACATTGGTTCCAGTTTCCTCCCGTCGCCGAATGGGCGGAGCATCCTGTTCTGGGGCGATGACGCGCAGTGGAACGTCATGGACGTCACAACGGGGGAGAAGCACGTCATCTCGAAGGGCATCCCGACGGTCTTCGCCGATACGTCGGACGATCACAACAACATCGTCACTCCTCCGGTGCCCGCGATGGGTTGGGCCAAGGACGGCAGTGCGGTGCTGCTGTTCGACGGCTTCGACGTGTGGAAGGCACCGGTGAATGGGGGTACGGCCGTCAATCTGACCATCGACGGAAAGAAGAACCAAATCCGGTATCAGCGTCTCTACGCGTCGTTCGACGGCGCCGGCGGGGCGGCGGGTGGCGGTCGTGGCCGCGGCGGTCGCGGCGGCGGAGTCGCGGACGGCGTGGATCTCTCGCAGCCGATCTATTTCGGAACGTACGGCGAGTGGACGAAGAAAGAGGGCCTCGCCAAGGTGGATCCCTCAAAGCCGGGCGCGCAAAGACTCGTCTGGGACGATGCGAAGTACACCTTCCAGAAAGCCAAGGACGCGAACGTCTTCGTCTACACGAAGCAGACGGCGATCGATTTCCCGAACTTCTACGCGACGAATGGCGACGTGCTGAACCCGGCGTCATCGGCGGCGGCGATACAATCGGCGCGCCAGATCACCGACGCGAATCCACAGCAGAAGGAGTTCGCCTGGACGAGTGGCGTGAAACTGATCAGCTACACGAGCGCGAAG
Source organism: Gemmatimonadaceae bacterium (assembly GCA_035535975.1). Taxonomy (GTDB): domain Bacteria; phylum Gemmatimonadota; class Gemmatimonadetes; order Gemmatimonadales; family Gemmatimonadaceae; genus JAQBQB01. The sequence continues at coordinate 7,864 of DATLPC010000142.1, forward strand.
GGCGACAAGCTCCAAGGTGCGCTCTACCTCCCGGCGAACTACGAACCGGGGAAGAAGTATCCGCTCCTCGTCACCATCTATGAGAAGCGTTCGAACCTCGCGAACAGCTACGTGACGCCGAGCGAAACGAGCACGCCGAACCGCAGCATCTATACGAGCCGCGGTTACGCGGTGCTCGATCCGGACATTGTCTATCGCGTGAACGACCCGGGCATGTCGGCGGTGTGGTGCGTCGTGCCGGCGGTGAAGGCCGCGATCGCCACGGGCATGATCGACTCGACGGACGTCGGACTGTGGGGCCACTCGTGGGGCGGCTATCAGACGGCGTTCCTCGTCACGCAGACGAACATCTTCAAGGCGGCCATCGCCGGCGCGCCGCTCACCGACATGGTGAGCATGTACAACTCGATCTACTGGAACACGGGCGGGACGAATCAGGCGATCTTCGAATCGAGCCAAGGCCGATTCAAGGGCAACGTCGCCGACAATTACGAAGCGTACATCCGCAATTCCCCGGTTTTCCACGCGAAGAACGTGAAGACACCGCTCGTCATCCTGCACGACGACAAGGACGGCGCGGTCGACTTCAATCAGGGCGTCACGTACTTCAACGCGCTCCGTCAGATGAACAAGGACGTGATTCTGCTCGAGTACGTCGGTGAGAATCACGGTTTGGCGCGGCCGATCAATCAGAAGGACTATGCGATGCGCCAGAAGGACTGGTTCGATCACTACCTGAAGGGCGCGCCGGCCCCGGATTGGATGACCAAGGGCATTCCGCGCATCAAGATGGACGAGTACTGGCAATCGCTGAAGGCACAGCAGTCGAGCACGATCGTTCCATAACCGGATCGGATGACCGCGCCTCGGCCAGACATCGTCGAAGAACCAAAAGATCTCGGATTAGGCTCCGTCGTCGGCGGCGCCAACGAGAAGCGGCTGCTCAATCGCGACGGGACCTTCAATCCCCGTCGGGACGGGCTGCCGTTCCTGTCGTCGCTGAGCGTCTACCATTTCCTGCTCACGATCAGTTGGCCGCGTTTCTTCGCGATCGTGACGGGCGGCTATCTCGCGGCCAACACGCTGTTCGCGCTCGCCTACCTGTCGTGTGGTGTCGATGCGCTGTCGGGAACGTTGCCGACGGCCGGAGCGGCGGCGCCCTTCTGGCGCGCCTTCTTCTTCAGCGTCGAGACGCTGGCGACGATCGGCTACGGCAACATCGCGCCGAGCTCGATGCCGGCGCACCTCGTGATGACGAGCGAGTCGCTGACGGGATTGTTCGTTTTCGCGCTGGGCACGGGCATCATGTTCGCCCGCTTCTCACGCCCGACGGCGGCGATCGTCTTCAGCTCGAAGGCGGTCGTCGCGCCGTATCGCGGGCATACGGCGTTCATGTTCCGCGTCACCAACGGGCGCTCGAACCAGCTCGTCGAGTTGGAGGCGAAGGTCCTGTACAGTCGGATCGAGGGGTCGCTTCGACGGTACGACGAGGTCCGCCTCGAGCGCTCGCGCGTCACCTTCTTCCCGCTGAGCTGGACGGTCGTGCACCCGATCGACGAAAAGAGCCCGATGCAGGGCGTGACGCACGAGCAGCTGGTCGAGATGGATGCGGAATTCCTGATCCTACTGACCGGTACGGACGAGACGTTCTCGCAGGTGGTTCACGCGCGCTCCTCCTACAAACCCGAGGAGATCATCTTCGGCGAGAAGTTCGTGAACATCTACAATCCGATCGACGAAAAGGGTGTGGTGAGCATCGACGTTCGGAAGCTGAGCGAGACGGAGCCTGCGGACCGCAACGACTGGGGGCAGACGTCGACCTGGCATCATACCGGGCACTTCGCGGGGTACGCGCCGAGGAAACGCTAGCCGCGGCGTATCTCTTTGGCGGCGTGTAGTTCCTGGTTCTGTCAGAACTCCCCGTGATTTGGAGTCGCGGGCGAACGCTGACACGCGCGGGCGAACGCGGACTTGGGCCGAGTTCTGTTGGCCAGTTCGGGGATCGTCGAAGGGAAAGGACAAAAAGCTCTTTTGGACAACCTCGGGATGCTTCGCGCGCCAGAGCTTCCCGGGGCAGTCCCAAAAAAATTCAGCTCTCGTTGGGTGATAGCGCCAACTGGGTGCGCATTGGCATCCCGACACCGCGTCAGCCCGCGCGTGTCAGCGTTAGCCCGTGATTTCCAAACCTCGGGGAGCTCTCAACGCCAAGGAGCGCAACGCAGCCAAGCCGAAATCGAGCTCCAGACCGGCTCTAATCGACTTCCGCCGCCTCAGCTTCTGGAAACCCCTCGCGGACTTTCGGGCCCTTCTCCATCACCTCTTTGCAGCACGCCGCCAGCACGGCCTCCAGA
>DATLPC010000143.1:0-77676 GCA_035535975.1 Gemmatimonadaceae bacterium
CTGCGGCAGCAGGACTCGCTCCATCTCACGTCGATGCAGGCGGATAGCATCGCGGCGATGAATCGACGCTATAACTATCGGTCGGACTCGCTGTGGGCGCCCGTTTCGCGCTACTTCGCGTCGCTCCCGGAGAAGTATCACGAGGACGAGGCGTTCGATCGGTATCGCCAGGCGCGACACGCGCAGATCGACATGCTGATGAAGGTCGTGCCGGTTCTCAACGAGCTGCTGACGCCCGATCAGAAGCGCAAACTGCCGCAGCTCGTCGTCAACGTGCTCGATCCGCGGTACCTGGTCTCGATTCGCGACGGCACGTCGCTCTACGTCGGCGGGATCTCGCCGCTGTCCGGGTTCGCGTTCTCGTCCGCTGGCATGGTCGAGATGATGGCGGTGATGCGATGAGAAACTCGATGCAATGGTGTCGCGCTTTGATCGCGACGCTGCTTGCCGTGGGCGGATCAACGACACTCGCCGCGCAGCGAGATAGCACCCAGCGTCCGGCAACCACCCCCGCCGGCCCGCCGGTTCGCCGCATCGCGACGGCGCAGGCCGTTTCGACGGAAGAGCTGGGCGCCGTCAACAGCGTGCTCGAGCTGTCCGATGGACGCGTGCTCGTCAACGATGGCTCGCGCCGCCGACTGCTGTTGATGGACACGACGCTCAAGACGGTCCAAGTCGTTCTCGATTCACTCGCCGAAGTCGCGAACACTTATGGCACGCGTCCGGGCACGCTGATCCCGTATCGCGCCGATTCAGTTTTGTTCGTCGACCCGGTCTCCTACGCCGTGCTTGTGCTCGATCCCGCGGCGCGCATCGCCCGCGTCCGATCGATCTGGCGCGTCCAGGACACATATCTGTTCACGAATCCCGGCGCGTACTACGGCTGGCCGAGAGTTGACGCGAAAGGCCGCATCATCTATCGCGTTCCGGCGCAGCCCGCCCCACCGAAGGTCGCGCCGCCGGCGGGCGTTCCATATTTCCCCCCCGATCCCGATTCCGCGTTCATCGCCGGCATCGACCTCGATTCGCGCAAGCTCGATACGCTCGGCGTGATTCGTATCCCGAAGAACATCTATCAGATCAAACAAACGGCCGAGGGCTACTTCTCGATCACCTCGACGGTAAACCCGCTGCCGAGCACCGACGATTGGGCGGTGTTGCCGAATGGGACGATCGCCTTCGTGCGCGGCCGCGATTATCGCATCGAGTATCTCCATCCGGACGGCACATGGTCGTCGTCCCAGAAGCTTCCGTACGAATGGCAGCGACTTGGCGACGAGGACAAGCAGAAGGTGGTCGACTCGGTCAGGGAAGCGAACACGCGCCAGCAGATGTCCGGCTACGTCGCGCAGATGATCCGCTGGGCGAACGTGTACAACAAGCCGTATCCGTCGACGTTCAAAGTGCCGGATACGTTCACTCCGCAGCAGGGTTTGATGAAAGACTGGAAATTCCCACCTGGGATGAAATTTCCGCCGAACTATATCTATGGTTGTCCGCCCGGCGTCGAGCCGACGATGACGCCTCTACCTGCTGCCACGACGGAAGCGGCCGCGAAATCCGGTGATGCGAAAGCACCGCCGGCAGGAATGCCCGCGTTGCCCCAGGGCATGAACTTCGGACCGCCTGGATCACCAGCAGGCGTTCCCTCGTGTATCCCGCAACCGATCATGATCGGCGGAGGGATCGCTCCGCCGCCGCCGCAGATGCGCGAGATCAACGTCATCCCCGCCGTCGAGCTGCCGGATTACCGGCCGCCGATCGCGCAGGGTGCGACACGCGCCGATGCCGACGGCAATCTCTGGATTCGCACGATTCCGCCGAAGCCCGTCCCCGGTGGCCCGGTATACGACATCGTGAGTGAAAAGGGCGAGCTGACCGATCGACTCCAGCTTCCACCGGGCTACACCCTCGTCGGTTTCGGCAAGGGCAAGGTCGTCTATCTTTCCATGCGCGACGCCAAAGGGATTCATTTGGCGAGGGTTCGATTGAGATAGACACACGGAGCTCCCACCGAATGCGCACCGTGAAAGGGAAGACGCCAATCGCGGTGCACGGAGCTCTGCTCGCCGTGTCGCTGCTGTTCGGCGCGAACTATGTCGTCGCCAAGTTCGCGCTGCGCGAAGTCGCGCCTTCCGGGCTCGTCGTCATTCGCGCCTGCGGAACCGCGGTGATTTTGTTCGGAACATCGGCGCTACTTCATTCGTCGAAGCCGCGAGAACCGATCCGTCCGTCCGAGTTCGGCCAGCTCTTTCTCTACAGCCTGCTCGGGGTGTCGATCAATCAGCTCTGCTTCCTCGCGGGCCTCGATCGGTCGACGGCGACGAATGCGTCGATCATGCTCGTGTCGATTCCCGTGCTGACACACGCATTCGCCGTGCTGCTGGGACGCGAGCGGCCGAGCATTGCGGCGGGCGCGGGAATCGCGCTTGGCCTCGCCGGCGCGCTGCTGCTGATCATTCCACGCGGCGGCATCGATTTCAGCTCGCGCACGACCATCGGCAATCTTCTGCTGCTCACCGGTGGCTGCTCGTACGGATTGTATCTCGTGCTCACGCGCGACATCCTCGCGCGCCACGATCCGCTCCGCGTCATCAGCTGGACGTTCGTTCTCGCCGCCCTGACGGTGTTGCCATTCGGCGCGCGCGACGCGTCGCGCCTGTTCTCCGGAACGATCACGCGCACCGGATGGCTCAGTATCGCGTTCGTCGTCGTCGCCGCGACGGTGCTTCCGTATCTGCTCAACGTTTGGGCGCTGGCCCGCGTCGAGTCTTCCTTCGTCGCGATCTATGTTCTCGTGCAACCTCTCTTTGCCGCGACCCTCGCCCGCATCGTGCTTCACGAACAATTCGGCCCGCACATCGCCGCCGCGGCGGCGCTTGTCGTATCGGGTGTGATCATCTCCAGCTTTGGTCCGCGCATACTCGTCTCGCGGCCCGCAACCACCTGACGCCCACATGTTATTCATGATCATCGAGCATTATCGGAACGGCGATCCGAAGCCGGTCTACGAGCGCTTCAGGGCAAAGGGCCGCCAAGCGCCCGACGGCCTGCGGTACGTCAATAGTTGGGTGACTGCCGACCTCGCCCACTGCTACCAAGTGATGGAGTGCGCCGACCGAAGCCTGCTCGATCGGTGGATCGCGGCCTGGTCGGATCTGGTGGACTTCGAGGTCCACCCGGTGGTGACGTCGGCCGAGGCCGCGGAGGCGAGCCGAGTAGACGAGTAGCCGCGCAAGCGAGTACGTTCTGCGCATGCCGATTCCCAAATACCTCCCCGCGGTTCTGCTCCTCGCCGCCGCGTCCCTCGTCGCGCAGCCGACCAGCCCCGCCTCCAACGCCAAGGTTCGCGCCGCCCTCGATCTCCTCAAGGCCGACAACGCCTGGACGATCCAGCAACAGATCGAGCTGACTCAAATCCCCTCGCCGCCGTTCAAGGAATCGGCGCGTGCCGCCGAGTACAAGAAACGACTCGAGGCACTCGGCCTCCGAAACGTTCGCATCGATTCGATCGGCAACGTCATCGCCGAGCGACGCGGCATGGGCAGCGGACCGACGGTCGTCATTGCCGGACATCTCGACACGGTCTTCCCCGAGGGAACGAGCGTCACGGTGAAACGCGAGGGCACGAAACTCAGTGCGCCCGGCATCGGCGACGATGACCGCGGACTCGCCGTGGTGTTGGCGGTCGCTCGCGCGTTCGAGAAGACGGGAATCCAAACCAACGGCACCGTCTACTTCGTCGGCGACGTCGGCGAGGAAGGGCCGGGCAATCTGCGCGGTACGCGATACCTCTTCGCCAAAGAGCTGAAGGGGAAGATCGACTACTTCATCTCGGTCGACGGCACCGGACTCGATATCGCCAGTCGAGCCGTGGGTAGCTATCGATATCGCGTCAGCTACAAAGGACCGGGCGGACATAGCTACGGCGCATTCGGGATCCCGAACCCGATCCACGCGCTCGGCCGGGCCATCGCCGGCATCTCCGACATTCAGGTTCCGGCGATGCCGAAGACGACGTTCAACGTCGGCATCATCCAAGGCGGTACGTCGGTCAATTCGATCTCGGGCGAGGCGTCGATGGAGGTCGACATGCGCTCCGAGGACGCCGCGTCGCTCGCCTCGGTCGACGCCAAGGTCCAGAAGATCCTCCGCGACGCGCTCAACGCCGAGAATGCCCGTTGGACCGGTCCTCGCGCCGCTGCGGCGAAGCTGACGCTCGTCGTCGACACGATGGGCATTCGGCCGACCGGTGGCCAATCCGACACCGCCCATATCGTCCAGGCCGCGATCGCCGCCGGAAAGTCGCTGGGTTTCAGCGTCACAACGCAAGCGTCGAGCACCGACGCAAACATTCCGATCAGCCTGGGCGTGCCCGGGATCCGACTCGGGGGCGGCGGGAAGGGCGAGGGCGCGCACGCGCTCGGCGAGTCGTACGACGACGGCCCGAACGGCTGGCTCGGACCACAATGGGCTCTGCTTCTCGTCACGTCGTTGGCCGGCATCCACCAAGTGCAGCCATGAGAATTCTTACAACGTTGTTGGTGGCGGGCGCCGCGCCGTGCCTCGTGGCGCAGCAGCCGTCGACGTACCATCAGCTCGGTCACGCGATCCTGCGCGAGATGATCGAGATCAACACGACGGCGTCAGCCGGCAACACGACGACGATTGCCGAGCAGCTCCAAGTTCGGTTCAAGGATGCTGGTTTCCCTGAAGCCGACGTTCAAGTCGTCGGCCCGTCGCCGAAGAACCGGAACCTGATCGTTCGCTATCGTGGGTCAGGAGCCCACAAACCCGTCATGCTCCTCGCGCACCTCGATGTCGTCGAGGCTCTTCGCGGCGATTGGACCTATGATCCGTTCAAGCTCACGGAAAAGGACGGCTACTTCTACGGCCGCGGGACGCAGGACGTGAAGGGCGGGGCCGCGACGCTCGTCACGGCCCTCTTGCGGATGAAGCAGGAAGGGTTCGTTCCCGATCGCGATCTGATCCTCGCCCTCACCGCGGGCGAGGAAGGCGGCATGCCCTACAACGGCGTCGATTGGCTGCTCAAGAACAAGCGCGACCTGATCGACGCCGAATACGTGATCAACGTCGATGCCGGTGGTGGTGAGCTCGACAAATCCGGCAAGCACACCCTGTTCGACGTTCAGGCGGCCGAGAAGGTCTTCCACTCGGTGACGATCACGGCCACGAACCCCGGCGGTCACAGCTCGCTGCCGCGAAAGGACAACGCCATCTACACCCTCGCGCGTGCGCTGGAGCGCATCGCCGCTTACGATTTTCCCGCCAAGCCGAACGACGTCGTCCGCGCCTACCTCGCCAAAGCCGCGGCGACCGCCAATCCCGAGAACGCCGCCGCGATGAAGAAGGTGGGGAGCGGCTCGACCGACCCGGCGGCGATCGCCCGCCTGAGCAAGACGCCGCTCTACAACGCGCTGCTCCGGACGACTTGCGTCGCGACTCTTCTCCAAGGAGGTCACGCCGAAAACGCGCTGCCGCAAACGGCGAAGGCGACGGTCAACTGCCGCATGCTCCCGGGCGACGACCCGACCGCAGTCGAACAAGCACTCGTCCGCGCGATCAACGACACGTCCGTGAAGCTCGCGCCGGTGAACGCCGCGATACCCAGCCCCGCCTCGCCCCTCCGCCCGGACGTCTTCAAGGCGGTCGAAGCATCGGTCAACGCGACGTGGAAGAACGTACCGGTCGTCCCCTACATGGAGACCGGGGCGACCGATGGCCTCTATCTTCGCAACGCGGGTATCCCCGTGTACGCCTTCTCCGGCATCTTCATCGCGACGGACGACGTCCGTGCGCACGGCAAAGACGAGCGAATCCTCGTGTCGTCGTTCGACGATGCGTTGGACTTTACGTATGACTTGTTGAAAAGAATAGCCAAATAGAGTGTGTGCACGCGCGGTCGTGCAGCCGTGCCTCCAGACTAACGCTGACGAACAACCACCCCGGCCTGCCCGGCGGCGATGCCGCGCACGACAATCCCGTTACGCGTCACGAACAGTCCGCGCACCGCAACCGAATCGACGGTGGCCGAGAGAGTCAGCGCGCTGCCGATCTTTCGATTCAGCCCGATGAGCAGCAGCGACTTGCCGCGCTCGATCGCCGGAGCGACGGACACGCGCGCGCGCTGGCGGAACATGGCGCGTAGATCGTCTGATTTGAGCCAGGCGTAGGTGTTGATGAGTTGATTATCCGTCGCCAAGTCGTAATCGAGGTCGGGAACGGTTACCTCGTGGTGGACCGGATCGTACGTCGGGCCGCCGAGGAAGCGAAGCGTGCCCTTGGCGTCGCCGCTGAAGGTGATGCTGAGCGCGAGCCGGCCCCGCGCGGCGGGCGTGAGGAGCGCCGTATCGACGGTGACCGTCTTGCCCGACTCGGAGAATTTTCGATGGACGAGGGCCTTCGCCACCGCGGCCGAGGCGGCTTGATAGTCGATCAATCCGTCCATCGAGATGTGAAAGCCGCCCGCCGAGCTGTCGCGGCCAAGCGCGGGGAGCGCGATCGTGTCGACGTGCGGGGTGTCGGCGACGGCCACGGTGACGATCCTCGGATGCGCGGCGAGCGTCACCGGGACACGCAATACGCGTCCGGTGCCGCGCACTCGCCCCATCGCCAGCTGGTCGGGCCCGAGCAGAAGCCATACGCCGTCCGTGAGACGGATCGGACGCTCCAGCAGCCGCCACCACTCCGCGAAGCGTTTTTGGAGATCGATCTCGCCGATCTTCTTGTCGATGTCGGGGAGATGGCCGGTGATGCCGGCCGTTGCCGCCTCGATCACGCGCGGCGTGATGTCGCGGCGCAGCAGGCTCACGTCGCAATGATCGCGCTGCTCCGTCGATGCCGGCGTGATGCTGACCAGACGCGCCTGTGATGCGAGATGCCAGCTGGACGTGAGCGTGAGCGGCGTCGCCAGCTCGACGACGATCCGCGGCCGCTGATCGATGCGGCCGCCGCCGCAGCCCGCGCTCAGCGTCGGTCCGATGACCGGTTTGTAGAACCCGCGCACCGCGTAGGCGAGCGTCGCCTCGAGATGGACCAGGTTTCCCTGCGCGAACGCCGTGAACGGTCCGCGCTCTGCCTCGAACGCGAAGTGTCGACGGGTGTCGTCACCGACCTGATGGACGGAATCGATCGAACCGAACTTGAGCGGCACCGCGCGCTCGACGATGCGCAGGATCGACGTGAAGTCGTACTCGAGCGGCACGCTGAAGCGCGACTGGTCGGCGGCCGGTGGCGGTGGAGGCGCCTCGTCGATGACCGGGCGCTCGACCCGCGCAGCCTCGTGGCCGCACGCGGCGATCGATGTGAGAAGGAGGAAGATCCACCGGCAGCGCATGCGACGTTGAATAGACGCCAGCGCGGCGCTTCTGTGAAGTCCCTCTAGCCGGCGAACACCGCTCTCGCGCGCTCGACGCCGGCTACCAGGGCATCCACGTCGGACTCGTCGCTGTAGACGTAGAACGACGCCCGGGCCGTCGCCGGAACGTTGAGCCGTCGCATGAGCGGCTGCGCGCAGTGGTGCCCGGCCCGAATGCAGACGCCGTCCTCGTCGAGGATCGTCGCCAGGTCATGCGGGTGGATATCGCCGACGGTGAAGCTTACCACGCCACTCCGTTCGGCCGGCGGCGGTCCATAGATCCGGACGTCGCCGACCGCGCGAAGTCGCTCGCTGGCGAGCGCGGTGATTGTCTCCTCGTGCCGCCGGACGGCGTCCATGCCGACGCGGTCCAGGTACTCGCAGGCAGCAGCGAGCCCCACCGCGTCGCCGACGTTCGGCGTCCCCGCCTCGAACTTGTGCGGGAGGACGTTCCAGCTGCTCCGCTCGTCGCCGACGAACTCGATCATGTCGCCGCCCGTCTGATACGGCGGCATCGCCTCGAGCAGCTCGCGTTTGCCGACCAACACGCCGGAACCCATCGGCCCGAGCATTTTGTGGCCGCTGAAGGCGTAAAAGTCGACGTCGAGATCGTCGAGCCTCAGCGGCAGGTGCGGCGCCGCCTGCGCGCCGTCGATCACGACGACCGCGCCGACTCGTCGCGCGATCGCGCTCAGCTCTTCGACTGGATTGATCGTCCCCAGCGCGTTCGACACATGGCTGAACGCGACGACCTTCGTTCGCGTGCCGACGAGGGATCGGAAATGATCCACATCGACGCGGCCGTCGTCGGTCAAACGGCAGATCACGAGCCTGGCGCCCTTTTCGTTCGCGATCTGCTGCCAGGGAACGAAGTTGGCGTGGTGCTCGAGCCCCGTGACGACGATCTCGTCGCCCGCGCCAATATTGGTTCGCCCCCACGCCGCGGCGACGAGGTTGAGCGACTCGGTCGTACCGCGCGTGAAGATGAGTCGATCGATATCGTGCACGCCGACGAAGCGCGCGATCCGTTCGCGCGCCCGATGATAGCAGTCGGTGGCCCGCGCCGAGAGCGCGTACGCCCCGCGATGCGGGTTGGCGTTGTCGTGCGTGTAGTAGTCCATCATCGCGTCGAGCACGGCACGCGGCTTCTGCGACGTCGCCGCCGAATCCAGGTAATGCAGATCCGGCTGCATCGCGAGCAGCGGGAAGTCGACCCGATCGACGATCATGCGCCCTCCAACGGCGGGGGCTCCGGCCCCTCGCGCTCGGTCGATACTTCGCCCTCACCCTGCTCGAGCGCCGCGCGCAGCGCGTGCCAGGCCAGACTCGCGCACTTCACGCGCAGCGGAAACCGCGACACGCCGCCGAGCGCGCGCAACGACCCGAGCGACGCCTGCTCGCTCTCGGGAAGCGTGCCAAGGACCAGGTCGTGAAACCGCTCAAACAAATGCTCGGCTTCGTCGCGTGTCTTGCCCTTGACCGCGGTGGTCATGAGCGACGCCGACGCCTTCGAGATGGCGCAGCCCTGTCCCTTGAAGCTGACGTCGGCGATCGAGTCGCCGTCCATCTTCACCCACAACGTCAGCGCGTCGCCGCAGAGCGGATTCCGTCCTTCGATCTTCCGATCCGCGTTCTCCATCTCCCGAAAGTTTCGCGGCTTTCGGTTGTGTTCGAGGATCAGTTCTTGGTAAAGCGCTTCAGTCGTCATCCTGTGCGACCTGTTGTCATCCTGTGCGACCTGTTGTCATCCTGAGCGACCTGTTGTCATCCTGAGCGAAGCGAAGGATCTATCGTCCTTGCTCCGGACCCAGCCACCCGTGATTCACACTAGATCCTTCGTCGCTGCGCTCCTCAGGATGACAAACGCGCTGCGTGCCTCATGGTGACAATCACACGAACCTTTCCAGCGTCATCTTCTCCAACCCCTCCCGAACGGCCTCGACTTCGAGCGTCTCGAGCACGTCCGCCGCGAAGGCGTAGGTCAACAGGCGACGTGCCAGCGCCCGATCGATCCCCCGGCTCTTCAGGTAGAACAAGGCCGTCTGATCGATCTGCCCGACCGTCGCCCCGTGCGTGCACTTCACGTCGTCGGCGAAGATCTCGAGCTGCGGTTTCGTATCGATGTGAGCGGTGTCCGACAGCAGCAGCGTGTTGTTCGTCTGCTTGCCATCCGTCTTCTGCGCGATCGGGTGGACGTAGACCTTGCCGTTGAACACGCCGTGCGACCGATCGTCGAGCACGCCCTTGTAGAGCTCGCGGCTGAAGCAGTTCGGCTGGGCGTGAATGATTTGCGTTTGGTGATCGCACGTCTGCTCACCGTCCAGCATGTACAGACCGTTGAGCGTCGCGCCGCACCCCTCGCCGTCCAGCGTCGTGTAGATGTTCGTGCGCGACAGCTCCGCGCCGGTCGCGAATGAGAACGACACGTAATGGGAATCACGCGCTTGGTGGGCCTCGATCGTGCCGACATGGAACGCGCGCCGCCCTTCGCGCTGCATCTTGTAGTGGCGAAGCGTCGCGCCCTCGCCGACCGACACTTCGGTCACGGCGTTGACCAGGTACATCGCGTCGCTCGTCGACACGTAGCTCTCGATCAGCGTCGCGCGCGCGTGACGGCCGACGAGGACGAGATTGCGCGGATGCATCATCGCCTTCGCGGCGGTTGCGTCGGTCACGTACAGCAGATGAATCGGCCGCTCGACGTCGGCTTCCTTGCCGATCTCGATCACCGCGCCATCGTACATGAACGCGGTGTTGAGCGCGGTAAAGGCGCTGTTGTCGTAGCTCGCCAGCCGCCCGATCCGATCGATGCTCGCGGTCCCTTTGTCCCAGGCGCTCGCCAGATCGCGGATTGCCACACCCGCCGGCAGCTTCCCGATGTCGGACAGCTCGGGTGTGAACCGGCCGTTCACGAACACCATCGTGTGCCAGCCGGCGGCGCCGAAGGTGAAGCGGTCGAGATCGGAACGCTTCACGTCGCCGCTCTTCGCCGTGAGGAGAGTGAATTCCTCCTCGGCGATCGCCGCGACACTCGTGAAGTGCCAGTCTTCGTTCTTGGTCGTCGGGAATCCGAGCGTGGCAAATCGATCGAACGCGGCGCGGCGCACCGACTGCGCGCCGGCGGGAATGACTGCCGCCGCCGTCAATTCGTCGAACGCCGCGACGTACGACTCACCGGCGCTCGTCACGACGGGACTCGTCACGCCGCCGCTCCCCGCGGCTCGGTGACCCAGTCGTAGCCCTTCTCCTCGAGCTCGAGCGCCAGATCCTTGCCGCCCGACTTCATGATCTGGCCGTTGGCGAGAACATGGACGAAGTCCGGCACGATGTAGTTGAGCAGACGCTGATAGTGCGTGACGACGATCGTCGCGTTGTCCGGCCGCTTGAGTTTGTTGACCCCGTCGGCCACGACGCGCAGCGCGTCGATGTCGAGCCCCGAGTCGGTCTCGTCGAGAATCGCCAGTCGTGGCTCGAGCACCGCCATCTGGAGAATCTCGTTCCGTTTCTTTTCTCCGCCCGAGAAGCCCTGGTTCACCGACCGGTTGAGCATCGACGAATCCATGTCGACGAGCTTGAGCTTCTCTTCCATGAGGTCCGCGAACTCGAGCGGATCGACCTCCTCCTGCCCGTGCGCCTTGCGGATCTCGTTGTACGCCGCGCGCAAAAAGTACGCGTTCGACACGCCCGGAATCTCGACGGGATACTGGAACGCCAAGAACATCCCCGCCTGCGCGCGCTCCTCCGGTTGCATCTCGAGCAAATCGCGACCGTCGTACTCGATCGATCCGCCGGTGACCTCATACGCCGGGTTGCCCGCCAACACCTGCGCGAGCGTGCTCTTGCCGGAGCCATTCGGGCCCATGACGGCGTGGACGGAGCCTGTTTCGACGGTGAGGGAGAGGCCTTTGAGGATCGGCTTCTCTCCAACACTGGCTGTTAGGTCTTTAATGACGAGGAGTGACATGTGAGGTTCGTGAGATCCTAGATCCTGGGTCCTGGATCCTAGATGAACAGCGAAACGCCCTTCCATCTATGATCTAGGACCCAAGATCGAGGATCTTCCAGAGTCTGAGTTACGGAGATCCCAAATACGATCAACCAACACTTCCCTCGAGCGTTATCCCGAGCAGTGCCTGCGCTTCCAGCGCAAACTCCATCGGCAGCTCCTTGAACACTTCCTTGCAGAAGCCGCTCACGATCATCGACACCGCCTGCTCGGCCGAGAGGCCGCGCGCCTTCAAGTAGAAGATCTGGTCTTCGCCGATCTTCGACGTCGACGCCTCATGCTCGACGATCGCGCTGTTGTTGCCGACTTCGATGTACGGGAAGGTGTGCGCGCCGCAGCTATTGCCGACCAGCATCGAGTCGCATTGCGTGTAGTTCCGCGCGCCGGCCGCCTTCGGCAGCACCTGCACCTTGCCGCGATACGAGTTGTTCCCTTGGCCGGCCGAGATACCCTTCGAGACGATCGTTGACCTGGTGTTGCGGCCGATGTGGATCATCTTCGTCCCCGTGTCGGCCTGCTGCTTGTTGTTCACGACGGCGACGCTGTAAAACTCGCCCACCGCGTTGTCGCCCTGGAGGATCACGCTCGGATACTTCCACGTGATCGCCGATCCCGTCTCGACCTGCGTCCAGGAAATCTTCGCGTTCTCGGCGGCCTTGCCGCGCTTCGTCACGAAGTTGTAGATGCCGCCGCGACCTTCCTTGTCGCCCGCGTACCAGTTCTGAACAGTCGAGTACTTGATCGTCGCCCCGCGAAGCGCGACGAGCTCCACCACCGCCGCGTGCAGCTGATTCGTGCTGCGCTTCGGCGCCGTGCAGCCCTCGAGGTAGCTGACGTACGCGCCCTCGTCGGCGACGATCAGCGTCCGCTCGAACTGGCCGGTGTCGGCGGAGTTGATGCGGAAGTACGTCGACAGCTCGACCGGGCAGCGCACACCCTTCGGCACGTAGACGAACGAACCGTCGGAGAAGACGGCGCTGTTGAGCGCGGCGAAGAAGTTGTCGCTATACGGCACGACGGACCCGAGATACTTCTGCACGAGCTCGGGATGTTCGCGAATCGCCTCGCCGAACGAGCAGAAGATGATGCCAAGCTTCGACAACTCCTCGCGCATCGTCGTACCGACCGACACCGAATCGAAGATCGCGTCGACCGCAACGCCGGCGAGCATTTTCTGCTCGTGCAGCGGAATGCCGAGCTTCTCGTACGTCGCCAGAAGTTCGGGATCGACGTCGTCCAGGCTGCCGAGCGGCTTCTTCGTCTTCGGCGCCGAGTAGTAGCTGAGCGCCTGGTAGTCGATCGGGCCGTACGTGACGTTCGGCCAGTGCGGCTCTTTCATCGTCAGCCAACGGCGATATGCCTTGAGCCGCCATTCGACCATGAACGCCGGCTCGTTCTTCTTCGCCGCGATCGCGCGGACAATGTCCTCGCTCAATCCCGGCGGCAGCGTGTCCGACTCGATGTCGGTCACGAACCCGGCGGGATATTCTCGACTGATCAGTGACTCGATTGAACTGCTCATCAATACTCCCGTTCAACCCGCTAGCGAAATTCGTTTGTCGCCGCTTGGACCGAGCGACCGGAGACCGCGAGCGCCGTACCGAAGGCACGGCGCAAGTCCTTCTCCATGAATCGGTTGCGGTCTCAGCACACCGCGCTCGCCGCCGAGACCTCAGGCGGGGTCAGCTAAGCAGATAAAATTAGTCGGATTTAAGGCGGGAAGGTAGGCTAGGCTCACCCAACACCGCCTCGTTACCCGAGGTCGCGGATCACATCTCGAATCAGCGCCTGGGCCAGCCCGATCTTGTAGCCGTTCTTCGACAACGGCTCGGCGTCGTACAACGCCCGCTCGGCCAGAGTGGCGATCGCTTCCTCGTCCAGCCCGCCTGAGCTCACATCCTCCTCGACCGACGAATTCACCCGCCACGGTCGGGGCGCCACCCCGCCGAGGACGATCCGCACGTCACCGTTCGCCCTCCGACAGCCCGCGATGCTCACGAGCGCGAAGTCCCACGCCTCTCGCTGCATCAGCTTCCGATAACGCTGGATGCCGGCCGAAGCGGCTGCCGGCAACAAGATCGCCGTCACCACCTCTCCCGGCCGAAGGATCGTTTCGTGGTCGAGTCGTTCCCGGGGGAGCACGTAAAAGTCCTCGATCGCTATTACCCGGTCACCTTTGCGCGACCGGATCTCGATCTGGGCCTCGAGCGCCGTGAGCGCGACCGCCGGGTCCGATGGGTGGACGATGAAACACGGCCCGCCGTCGACGATCGCCAGATATTGGTTCTCACCATCGCGCGCCGGACAGCTGTTGCCACCGTTCTTGTGGCAGGAGATGCCACGCCGGAAGTACCAGCAACGCGGTCGCTGACAGAGGTTTCCGCCGAGCGTTCCCATCTCGCGCAAGGCCGGCGTGCCGACGACCGAACACGCTTGCGCCAGGGCTGCGTATCGCTCACGAATCAGCGGGTGATTCGCGAGATCCTCGATGCGGGCCGACGCGCCGATTCGAACCGATCCGTCCTCTCGAGTCTCGACGCCGTCGCTCGCCGGGACTCCACGCAGATCGACGACCACGTCCGGCGCGTAGATGCCTTCGTCGATCGTGACGAGCAGGTCCGTCCCGCCACCCATCGGTAGCGTTCGGGGCTCCGCCAAGCGCTGAAGCGCTTCTTCGACCGACGCTGCACGCTGATAGATAAACGGTGATGTCATGAAGGCGTTGGATGTGCCAAGACAAAAATGGCGGGACCAGTCGGCCCCGCCATCCCCGCATTCAAGATTCGCGAACGCTCAGCGCTCTTGCTCGGCCCCTGTTGTAGCGGCCGGCGCGCCGTCGCCGGAACCTTTTCCATGCCAAGTCGGATCCGTCGGGTGTCTGTAGGTCTGCTTGTGCACGTAGGTCGCTGTCGCGATGCAGATGATCGCGAGCAGAATCACCCCACTGGCGACTCCCCATCCGCCGTTCGTATTGGCGGGTACATAGCGGTCAATGTGGTTGGCCATGGCGGGAATGTAGCCGGACACGGTTCGGCCCGGGAGCGCTTTTTTCGAACCCCGTACCGTTCGCGTTACGTAAGAATTGCATACGATGCGCAACCTTGGAGTTAGTCTCAGTGTCTCAAGTGTTGAGCGGGCCTAATTTGGGCCATTCCGCTGTCTCCCCGCATACGACGTGACCATTCTTCGAGACGAGCTCCAGCGTACGCTGGGATCTGGCTACTCCATCGAGCGCGAGCTAGGTGGCGGTGGCATGTCGACCGTGTTTGTCGCTCGCGACAACACGCTCGGCCGGCTCGTCGTGGTCAAAGTGCTGCCATACGAGCTCGCCGCAACGGTGTCGGTAGACCGGTTCAAGCGCGAGATCATGCTCTCGGCGGCACTCCAGCACCCGCACATCGTGCCGGTGCTCAGTTCCGGCGAGACCACGCCAAACGATGGCGACGGCGCGACCCGGCTGCCCTTCTTCATCATGCCGTTCGTCGAAGGGGAGTCGGTCCGCGCCCGTCTGGCGCGCGGGCCGCTCTCCGTCCGCGAAGCGGTCAGCATCCTCAAGGACGTTTCGCGCGCTCTCGCCTACGCCCACGGCCGCGGTGTGATCCATCGCGACATCAAGCCGGACAACATCCTGCTTTCCGGCGGCTCGGCGACGGTCACCGATTTCGGCGTCGCCAAAGCATTGTCCGCCTCGCGCGAGGGAAAGCAGCCAACGCCAACGCGCACCGGCACGATCACGCTGGTCGGAACATCGATCGGTACGCCGGCGTACATGGCGCCCGAGCAGGCGGCGGGCGATCCGTCCACCGATCACCGCGCGGACCTCTATGCGCTCGGCATAGTCGGATACGAGATGCTGGTCGGCACGCCGCCCTTCCACGGTCGCGCTCCGCAACAGCTGCTCGCCGCGCAACTCACCGAAGCGCCGCCTCAGATCGCATCACGTCGGTACGACGTGCCCGAAGCGCTGGCGACGCTCATCATGCGTCTGCTCGAGAAGGAACCGGCGAAACGTCCGAAGACCGCCGCCGAAGTAACGCGGTTGCTCGAGGATCCGGCCGTGGTGAGCGGCACGTTCGTCTCCGCGCCGCAGACCAGGCCGCAGAAGCCAAAGCGTGTGTTGTGGGCACTCGCCGGCGCGGGAATTCTCGCGTCCGTCGCGGCCGGCGGCGCCTGGTTTTCGAACCATCACGTTCCGCCCACCAGTGCGGCGGCACCCGCGGCTACTCCCGCCGCGACAAGCCGGTCGATCGCCGTCATACCGCTCGTCAACATCAGCCGCGACACGAGCGACGCGTACTTCGCCGCCGGCATGACCGCTGAGCTGACGAACGCGCTGAGCCGGATTTCCGGCCTTCGCGTCGCCGCCGGCAACGAGAGCGCCGCGCGCGACAAGGCGGCGAGTCCGGTGGATCTCGGCAAAGCCCTCGGCGTCAACATGGTGCTCGTGGGAACGGTGCAGCGCGACCGCGGACGACTGCGCGTCACGGCGCGCCTCGTGAACACCGCCGACGGCTTCACCGTGTGGTCCGACATGTTCGAGCGCGAGTCGAAGGACGTGTTCAAGATGCAGGACGAGATCTCGTCGGCGATCGTGTCGGCGATCTCGCCCGAGTTGTCCGGTACCCACGCTGCTGCCGCGACCACGACGCCCGCGGCCAAGGACACGGTCGCCTCGGCAAGCACTACCGCCGTCGCGCGCGGAACGGCTGATCTGCAGGCGTACGATCTCTACCTCCGCGGCCGCTTCTTCTTCGACAAGCGCGGTGAGAGCTCGCTCAAACGCGCGCTCGACTACTTCGAGCAGGCGGCGAAGAAAGACACCACCTTCGCGCGCCCGTACGCCGGGATCGCGAACGTCTACGCGCTTCTTCCACTCTACGCGAACGTCCGCGCGGACTCGGTGATGCCGCTCGCGCTCGCCGCGATCAATCACGCGGTGTCGCTCGACAGCACGCTTTCCGACGCCTTCGCCTCACGCGGTGCGCTGCTCCAAGCCAATTGGCAGTGGGCGGAAGCGGAACGTGATTACGAACGATCGCTGCGTCTCGACCCGAACTCGGCGCCGGCGCATCAGTGGTATGGCGAGCTGCTGTTGATCGACGGCCGCGCTCCGCTCGCGCAGGCGCAACTGAAGCGCGCCACCGAGCTCGATCCACTGTCGCCGATCATCTACGGTTCATACGGTCTCGCGCTGGCCGCGGCGCGCCAGCCGGAAGCAGCCGTCGTCGCGGCGCGCCGCGCCGTGGAGCTCGACTCCACATTGCTCGTCAGCCGCTTCATGCTCGGCACGGTCTATCTGCAGGCGAACCGAGTCGCCGAGGCGACGCGAGAGCTCGAGAACGCGGCGCGTCTCGACGCCACGTCAGTGCCGACGATGGGTCTGCTGGGCTACGCCTACGCGAGAGCGGGGAAGACGTCGCAGGCGACCGAGTTGGCCCGCGGGCTCGAATCCTCGATCGGGAAGAAAGCCGGTGCGGCGGCCGCCGCGGCCCGCGTCTATATCGGCCTGGGCGACAACCGGCGCGCGCTCAGCCTGCTCGAGCGCGCGGCCACGATTCACGATCCCTTCTTCTCGAGCGAATCGATGCTCGAGAGCTTCTTCGATCCGATCCGCGCCGATCCGCGCTTCGAGGCGCTGCTTTCGCGCGTCGGTTTGAGCAAGCGACTGCTCAGTCGCTGACCTTCGACACCTGCAACCTTCATCGGCGAGAGTCGTCAATCGTCTGATGCGGTCCGCCTCCAGACTTCTGCTTTCAGGCCTTCTCGCCGGTGCGGCGTGCGCGCGCCCGGTGCTGTACTACCCCGAACCGCTTACCGCTGAAAAGCCCGCGGAATCCAAACCGGCGTCCAAAGCCGCACCGTCGCCGTCTGGAGTGCCGCTCATGACCGTCTCGGAGTACAGGCCGGCCGGCTCGACCAGCGCGTCCGCCGACGTCGAGTACCTGCGATCGCGCCAGATCCTCGTCCCGGTCGCCGGCGCGGACATGACGCGCGTCGAGGATTCGTTCAACGATCCACGCGACGGCGAGCGCGTTCATCGCGCCATCGACATCCTCGCGCCGCGCGGCACGCCGATCATTTCAGCGGACGACGGGCGCATCGTGCGAATGACGACGAGCACCCTCGGCGGCATCTCGATGTACACCGTCGATCCCGATCAGCGCATCGTGTATTACTACGCTCACATGGATCACTACAACGATGCGATGACGCCCGGGAAGACGATCTCTCGCGGCGACACGCTCGGCTTCGTGGGCACAACGGGCAACGCGCCGAAGAACACGCCGCATCTCCATTTTCAGGTGATGCGCTGGCCCGCCGACGGGAAATACTGGAACGGCGAGCCGATCAATCCTTTCGATCTCCTCGGCGGCCACACGCACCAAGCCGCCGCCGTCACGCCCCGGCCATGACCCTGCTATTCTTGGATGATGCCGCTCTCGTCCAAGGAACGCGCCGCGCTCCGTGCTGAAGCTCATCGATTGAGCGCGACGGTTCATGTCGGCCATCACGGCGTCACCGACGCCGTGCGCCAATCACTCGATGACGATTTGCGGACGCACGAACTGGTGAAGATTCAGTTCACCAAGACGGCGGACGTCACCGTCAAAGATGCCGCGAACGACTTGGCGCGGGCGATTGGAGCGGATGTCGTGCAGGTGATCGGGAGAACGGCGACGTTGTTCCGCGAAAATCCGGAGCTGAAAAAGAAAGACGATTCGCCGCCCTGGAGACGTTAGGCGCCGATCCGACCCGCCAGCCTCCACGGTGTAATCGGTATCTCGCCAACTTCCACGCCGAGCGCATCCATCACCGCATTCGCAATCGCCGGCGCCGTCCCGATGATCGGCGGCTCCGCCACGCCCTTCGCCCCCGTGTGATTCGCGACCGTATCCGGAATGTCGACGAAGAACGCATCGATCTCCGGCACGTCGGCGATCGTTGGAATCTTGTAGTCGTGCATCGTCGGATTGAGCGGCAGGCCCATGCGCGCGTCGAGGATGCGCTCCTCGAATAGCGCATAGCCGAGCCCTTGAATGATCCCGCCCTCTAGCTGGCTCTCGGCGAGCGTGGGGTTCACAATGCGGCCCGAGTCGTGCGCGGAAACCACGCGCAGCACGCGCACTCGCCCGGTTTCGACGTCCACTTCCACCTCGGCGAACTGCGCCCCGAACGCATAGAGCGCTGTCCCGTCGGGATTCGGCCCCCGGCTTCCCTGTCCGATGATCATCACGTCGCCGAGCTTCTCGCAGACTTCGCGGAAGAGCAGACAACGGTCGCTCGACTTCGCGTGGATCTCGCTGTCGCGTGATTCGAGATCGTCTGGTTGGGTGTCGAGCATTCCCGCGGCTGCCTCGAACAGCGCGTCGCGCGCCTCTTCGGCGGCGACGCGCACGGCTGGTCCGACCGACGCCGTCGTGATCGAGCCCCAGGAATTCGACGCGAAGGGAAGACGCTCCGTGTCGCCGAGTACCGTGCGCACGTCCTCGAGTTTGGCGCCGAGCACCTCGGCGGCGATCTGTGCCATCACGGTGCGCGCGCCGGTGCCCAGGTCCTGCGCGCCCGTGAGCACCTCGATGCTCCCGTCGCCGTTGATGCGCACGGTCGCGTAGGCCGGTGGTCCGCCGCCGGCGCCCCAGCAAATCGACGCCATGCCGACGCCGCGGTGCACCCGCGCGTCTTCGTTCCGCTTTCGCGATCGCGCGCGCGACCACCCGAACCGTTCCGCGCCGCGTGTGTAGCACTCGTCGAGGTGTTTGGCGGAGTAGCGGCGGTTCCTCTCCTGATCATGGTCGGCGTAGTTTCTGCGGCGCAGCTCGAGCGGATCCATGTCCAGCTCGCGCGCCAGGACGTCCATCGCCGATTCCAGGCCGAACGCGCCTTCGACGTTTCCCGGCGCGCGAAAGGACGCCATCGGCGCCGTGTTCGTGAAGACGAACGTCTCCGAGGTGCGCACGTTCGCGCAGCGATACATCTCGGAGTACATGCGCGCGGGGCTGGACAACCATCCCCCGATGCCGAGCGGGATCGTGGCATCGAGCGAGATCGCGGTGAGCGTGCCGTCGCGTCGCGCGGCGAGTGTCACGCGTTGCACCGTGGCCGTGCGATTGCCGGCGTCGGTCTGCTCGCCTTCGCGGTCGAAGATGCATCGCACCGGCCGGCGCAGCTTTCGCGACAACGCGACCGCCGTGTAGGCGGCGAACGACGCGCCGTTCTTCGCGCCGAAGCCGCCGCCCATGTAGTTCTTCACGACGCGCACCGACGACAGCGGCAGCTCGAACGCTTCCGCGATATCGGCGCGCGTATTGAAGATCCCCTGCGTCGACTCCCAAACCGTTACGCGGTCGCCGCTCCACGCGGCTACTGCGCCGTGCGGCTCGAGGGCCGTGTGCAGCGCGACCGGCGTGCGGTACTCGCGCACGATCGTGACGTCGGCGTCGCGCAGCCCGGCCTCGAGATCACCGCGGCTCGTGACACGCGGAGACGCGCGGTGTGTATTGCCGTGTGGCTTCACGCGCGGGGCGTCGTCGGCCAACGCCGACGCCGCGTCGATCGCGTGCGGCATCGGCTCGACTTCGACGCGAATCTCCCGCAGCGCGCGCTCGGCGATTTCCAGCGTATCGGCGCAGATGGCGGCGATGGGCTGATTGGCGTAATGGATCGTCCCGTCGAACAGTTGAATGCCGTCGAGCTTGATGCCTTGGAGGTCACCCGTCGCGAGCCCGCCGCGCACGCCTGGCTGTGCCAGCGCCGGCGCGAGGTCGAGGGTCGTGATGCGACCCGCCGCGACGTTCGCCCGTTTCAGAGCGACATACAGCATTCCCGGCAGTTGGACGTCCGCGGTGTATTCCGCCTCGCCCGTGACCTTCTCGAGCGCGTCCATCCGCTTCTCGCGGCGTCCGACGACGTGCAACGACGCGTCGTTTCCCCACGGTTCGGGGTCGCGCGTCGGCAGTTCGACGACCTTCGTCTCCTCACGCCCCTCGACTTCGACCTTGGTCGTCACGAAGCGCTTAGCCATGCGCGTCCGCTCCTTCGGCCGCGGCGAGCACGGCGCGAACGATTTTTGGATATGCCCCGCAGCGGCACAGGTTGCCGCTCATCCCGCGACGCACGTCATCCTCAGTGGGGTGCGGCTGTCGATCGAGCAGTGCGACCGCCGCCAGGATCTGCCCCGGCGTACAAAAGCCGCACTGGAGCGCGTCGTGCTCGACGAACGCCTGTTGCACCGGGTGAAGCTCACCGTCGCGCGCCAAACCTTCGATTGTCGCGATCTCTCGTCCGTCGCAGGCGGCGGTGAGCGTGAGACAGGAGTACGCCGGCGCGCCGTCGACCAAGACCGTACACGCGCCGCACTCGCCGCGACCGCAGACGAGCTTCGTTCCCGTGAGGTGCAAGCGCTCGCGGAGCGTCGTCAACAGCCGCTCGTGGTCTGGCGCCGCGACCTCGTGGCTCGCTCCGTTGACGATCAAGCGCATGCAACTAACTTAGCTTTGTCGCTACGATCAGCGGGAGAACGAGGCCCCCGAATGCCCTACGTCATTACCGAAGCTTGCATCGGCGTGAAGGACCGCGCCTGCGTCGACGTCTGCCCCGTTGACTGCATTTACGAGGGGGATCAGCAGCTCTTCATCCATCCCGACGAATGCATCGACTGTGGCGCGTGCGAACCGGAGTGTCCGGTCACGGCGATCTTCCCTGAAGAGGACGTCCCACAGGCTCAGAAGCAGTACGTCCAGATCAACCGCGACGTCTTCAAGGGCGACAATCCACCGGGAAAGCCGCAGAAGTAGCCAATTTCAACGAAAGGGCCCCGCGCCGTGCGCGGGGCCCTTTGTTTTTTTGCGCCGAGTCGCCGAGTCGCCGAGTCGCCGAGTCGCCGAGTTACGCCCACCAGATCTTCTGCTTCACGGCAAAAACGATGATCAGCGCTCCGTACTGCATGAACGTGCTGATCTCGCTCCGCCACGCCTCCATCCAGTTGTGCTCACCCGCGACGCGTTCACGCGGAGGGCGCGGTAGCCAGCGCGGCGTCGTTTTCTTGTACGCCAGATACTCCGCGCCGAAGATCGACTCGAGCACGCCCTCCTCGTACGCGACGATTAGCGAGTACTCGATTCCGAAAATCAGCACCGCCAACGGGAGAAACCACCACACCCCGGAAATGACGACGAACCCCATCCAGATGAGGAAGTTGCCGACGTAAAGCGGGTTCCGCACCCACGCGAAGATGCCGTAGTTCACGAGGCGCTGCACGTCTCGCGACCGGCGTCGCGTGACCGTCCCGGCGGCCGACACGCCCGCCAGTCGGATAGACTCGCCGATGATGATCAGAACGAACCCGGCGAGCCAGTTGTACCAGGTCGCGTGTGACGGGGCAAGCAGTGTGACGATGAGAAAGGGAACCGGAAGCCAGCTGCGATTCCTGAACAGGACGGCGCCGATCCGCGCGCTCGTGCTCTGCTCCGCCTGCGAGCGAGTCGCAGCGGACGTTGGGGTAGGGCTAGGGCCCGAGGATTCTGGAGAGGACATCCAGGGCGAAACCTAATTGTACAGCAGGCTCGCCAAGAACTCGCTCACCACGGTGTTGAATGCCGCCGGCCGCTCGATGCTCGACAGATGCCCCGCCTGCGCCAGCACCTCGAGGCGACTCCCCGAGATTGCGTCGCAGGTCCGCCGCGCCTCCTTGGGGGGCGTCACGACGTCCTCGTCGCCGACGACGACCAGCGTGGGCACGTCGATCGTCGCGCAGGTCTCCGTCGAGTCCGGCCGGTCGATCATCGCCTCGAGCGCGCCGACGATCCCGTCCGTCGGCGCTTGCGCGATCATGCGGTGCACGGCGTCGTAGATGTCCGGGCGCCGGGCCCGCGTCGTCTTGCCCATCAAGCCGGCGATCTGCGCGTTCGCCACGGCGGTGCTGCCCTGCGTCTCGGCCATCTCGATCAGTTCACGGCGGCGCGCGACGTTGTCGATCGTGTCGGCGCCGATGCGTGTGTCGGCAAGAACGAAGGCGCGCACGCGATCCCGGTGCCGGCGCCAGAACGCGAACGCCACGTACCCGCCCATCGAGAGACCGCACACCACCGCGCGCTCGATTTGAAGGACGTCGAGCACTCCCGCGACGTCGTCCGCGTAGCGGTCCATCGAATACGGAGGCGCCGCGGCCGAATCGCCCAGACCACGCATGTCGATCGGAATGCAACGACACTCCGCGACCAGCGCGCCGACTTGCGGCTCCCACATCGTCCGGTTGAGTGGAAAGGCGTGCAGAAAGACCACCGGCAATCCTGAGCCGACGTCGTCGTAGGCGATGCCGGCGTCTCCGACGAGTGCGATCACTCCGGCTCCGGCCACTGCGGCAGCATCTGGCGCCACGACTCGGGGACGGGCACCGGCTCTCCCTTCTGATTCACGGCGACGAAGACGATCGACGCCTCCGCCACGAGCGTGTTGCTGCCGACCTTTCGCACTTCCTGTTTGATGATGTAGCTCGTGCGACGGACGGCGAGCAGCCCGGAACGGATCACCAGATCTTCGCCCGGCAACGACTGCGCGAGATACCCGATATCGACATGCCGCACGACGGAGAAGACCGGCTGCCGCGCCCACTCCCGGATGTTGATCTGCGGCTCGAGCAACGCCCACCGCGCGCGCTCGAGAAAATTGAGCATCGTCGCGTGGTTGAGATGCCCGAGCATGTCACAGTCGGTCGGGTAGATGTGAAACGTGACTTCGGGCAACGGAGCGGCGGTCATGTTGGATCCAGGAGACGAGCATCAAAGGTTAACCAGAACAGGACCGGCTCGCGCGATGCCAGCCGCAACGCCACCTCGAATGCTTTCGCGCTATATGTCGCGTCGAGTCGAACACCGGTCGCGTCAGCGAGGCGAGCGGATGCTGCTCGAGCCATCGGCGTCTCTCGGCCGTACGCGCCGCCATATGCCTCGTGCACGACCTCCACCGCATCGCGCCTGACGGACGGAAGCTCAGCCCGCGTCGTCCGCTCGATCAGCGCGGACGCCTGTCGTGCCAGGCGAAGCACGCGGCCGCGCCGGCCAACTATCCTCGGCACGACACGCACGCCTACCACGCGGATGTCGAGGCCGGCGATCGCGAATGCCAGTGCCAGTCCCGCGGCCGTCCCGCCGGTGCCCAACGGCACGACCACCGACGACGGTGCGGGCATCACGTTGGACTGAATCTGCTCGACCAGCTCCAGCCCGGCGTTCACATGGCCGAGGATTCCCAGCGGGGTGCTTCCCCCGGCGGCGATCCACATTGCGCCCCGGGTTCGACGCCACGCCCATAAATACGCTGCCGGCGGAACGGCGAAAAGGCGCGTCTCGTCGGCCACGCGCTCGATCCGCGCCGCGACGCGCGCGGCGGTCTCGTTCATTTCCTGTCGCCACCGTCCGACGACCGTTTGCGCGCCGAGGGCCGCGGCGTATGTCGCTACCGCGAGCGCGTGCGTCGATCCGGCCGAGCCGACGGTGACCACGCGGTCGCCCGGACGCACGCCCGCCAACAGGAACTCGAGCGCTCGCAGCTTGTTGCCGCCGAAGGGCGTCGCGCCGAGATCGTCGCGCTTTATCCAGAGAGACGGACTGACCGCGGTCAGCGGCTCGACCGGCGTCGGAAAATTCCCGAGCGCGACGCGAGGAACGACACTCAGCGACGCGAACCGCCGAAGCAGCGGTCCCGCGTCCGCTCCTGCGCTATGCCTCGACACCCTGCTGCGGATTCTCTTTCGGACTGATCTGTCTGTCGCCGACGACGTCCTCGACGTACAGCATCTTCACGGCCGTGATGACCGCGGCGAGCAATGGTACGGCGCACATGAGGCCAAGGAAACCGAACAAGATCGCCATCAGCGCTTGCGACAGAATCGTCAGCGCCGGCGGGATGTTGATCCCGCCCTTCATCAGCAACGGAATCAACAGGTGGTTCTCGAGAAATTGAATTCCGATGTAGGCGATGGCGACGGACAGGGCCTTCTCCGGCGAGTCCAGGAAGCCCATCGCGATCGCCGGCAGCGATGAGACGATCGGGCCGACGGTTGGAATGAACTCCATCAATCCGGACAGCAGTCCGAGGGCGAACGCCGCTTTGACGCCAAGCACGACGAGGGCGATCGTCGACACCACGCCGATCGTCACCATCGCGATGAGCTGTGTGAGCAGCCATTTGCGGAGGACGGCGGCGACGGCGGTCAGGACCTCCGCCACGCGATCGCGCCGTCCGTGTGGAAAGAGATGAATGATTCCGCGCCGATACATCGCCGGGTCGACGGCGATGTACACCGATAAGAAAATGATAATGAACAAACCACTAACCACTTCCAGCGTCGACGACAGGAACGGGAAGAGGTAGTTCCCGACGCGGGACATCTGGCTCCCGAGCCGCTGCCGCAGTGTCGACGCGACGCGGATCGAATCGCCTGCCCCCGGGGCCGGCGGGACGGCCGGGGCCGCGGCACCTTTGGTCGGCGCGACCGCCACCCCTGTCGCCCCGTGCGTCGAATCCGGCTGGTTGTCACTGGCCAGCGAGCTGAAGAGAAGCCCGATGAAGCCATTGCGACGCGAGTTCACCCAGGACTCCACCCGATCGACCGCGTCGGGAAGGCGGCGCCGCAGCTCGACGCCTTGGTCGTGGAGCGTCGGCGCCATCCACGCCCCGAACGCGACGAGCAACGCAAAGAAGGTGACGACGATGAGCCCCGCGCTCAGTCCGCGCGGCAGCCGCCAGCGGGTGAGCTGATCGACCCCGGCCGACACGGCGAGCCCGATGAGAATTCCGAGAAACGCCGTCAAAAAGAGCGCGTTGGCCACCCACAGCACGCGCAGGACCACATACATCGCGATGACCAGCGACGCGGTCCGCAACACGTCGGCGCTCCGCCACCCTGGGCGACGTAGGCGCGTCCGTGCGCGTCTTCGCGCATGCGCGTCGACCACCGTCTCCTGCGACGTCTCACTCATTGCCATGACTCCGGGGCAAGCAGGATGCCGGTTAAATTGCCGACGTGCATACGCCGGTCTATCTCGATACGACGAGCACCCTCGACAGGTTCCTCGCCACGATCGCCGACACGCGAATCCTGGCGCTCGATACCGAGGGTGCGAGCTTCCACCGCTTCGTCGATCGAATCTATCTCCTCCAGCTCTCGACGAGGGAGCAGACGGCGATCATCGATCCGATGCCCGTCGGGACGCCTCCAAGGTTGGGGCAATTGCTCGAGGACCCCGCGGTCGAAATCGTATTTCACGACGCTGATTACGATCTGCGCCTGCTGCGCCAGGATTACGGCTGGCTAGTCCGCAACATCTTCGATACTCGGCTTGCCGCGCAGCTTCTCGGCATCAAGAGCTTTGGCCTTGCCGCGCTGCTCGAGCGGTACTTCGGCGTGAAGCTCGATAAGAAATTCCAGCGTGCCGATTGGTCGATGCGTCCACTCTCGCAGGGCATGTTGGACTACGCGGCGCAGGACACGATCCACCTCCTCGAGCTGCGCGACCGCCTCCACCATGACCTGGACCGCGCCGGACGGCTCGATTGGGCGCGCGAGGAGTTCGCGCTCCTCGAGGGGACCCGGTGGGCCGACGAGGATCCCGCCGCGTCGTTCCTTCGCATCAAGGGTGCGCGCGATCTCACGCGCCGCGAGCTGGCCGTGCTGCGAGAGCTCGTGCCGTGGCGCGACGCCATCGCGCGCTCGCTGGATCGAGCGACCTTCCGCGTCCTCGGCAACGAGCAGTTGCTCGAGATGGCCAAACGCCGTCCATCCTCGCGCGACGACCTGGCGGCGATCAAGGGAATGCCGCGCGGCCTGCTCGACGCCCGCGCCAGCGAGATGCTGGCCGCGATTCAACGAGGGCTCGCTGTCCCCGACGCGGACCTTCCGCGCTTCCCGAAAGGGCCGCGCTGGGAGCGCGATCCAGACTTCGATTCTCGCGTCGCCACTCTAAAAACCGTTCGCGACGAAACCGCGGCTCGGCTCGACCTCGACCCCGGAGTCCTCTGCGCCCGCGAGCGGCTCGAAGCGGTGGCGCGCAAGAACCCCAAATCCATCGAGGAGCTCGAGTCAGTGGCCGAGCTGCGACGCTGGCAGCGGGCCGTCTTGGGCGAGGATTTCGTTCGAGTTCTCAGGAAGTAGAAGCGGGACGGCGCAACGTCGCGGTTGGCGATGGTCGGCGGCTGCGGCGATTGGCCTGGCGGTTGGCTATTGGTTAGGCCGTCGGCCGTTGGCTTCAGCTGTCGGCCATTGGCCAAGACTGCGCTGTCATCCTGTTTCCCGATCGGCTAGAGGCCCATGTACGCCCGAACTCTCGGCTCAATCCGGTCCGGCGTCCAAAACGGCGTCCAAATCAAGTTCAGCCCAACATGCCCGACGCCCGGAATCGCTTTCACGGCGCGTTCAATGTCCGTCATGATCTGGGGACCGGCCGGACAACCAGGCGACGTCAGCGTCATGTCGATCTGCACCTCCGATCCATCGACACGAATGTCGTAGACGAGTCCGAGGTCGACGATGTTCAGATTCAGCTCGGGGTCCTTCACCTTCCGCAGCGCAAGCTTTACCTGATCGGCAGTCGGCGGCGGCTCTTCGCCGCCCGCCGGTGCGGTGCTGCTCGACGACGCCTCGGCTTCCGGCGCGGCGTCGTCACCCGCAAAATCGTCGTCGTCCTTCCACGGCTCGGTCATGCTTCGAAACATCGAGGGCCGCTCTGGGGGCAGCAAGCCCGTTGCTACGTCATCCCGCCGGTGCCGCTACGTAGACCGCCGCATAGAGCGGTCGTGGCGGATCCCCGATAGTTCGCGCGCCACCAGAATCGGAGAGATCATGCCGTCGACGCTGAAATCCGCCCGCTTGGCCGTCGTGCTCGTCACTTCCCTCGCGGCGTTCGCGCCGGCGCAACGTGCGGAGCGCGGCGTCGAGATCTCGGGTATTCCGGCGCTCAACTTCGACGCCGACGAAGGGCTCGGATACGGCGTCATCCTTCAGGTCTACGGCTACGATGGAAACGCCGCAACTTATCGGTGGACGCTACAGCCGACGGTCTTCCTCACGACGGAAGGCCGTCGCGACTATACCCTGTTCTTCGACGCGCCGTCCCGTCCCGAGCATCCCTGGCGAATCACCGGCTATGCCGGGCGCGAGCAGCAGCTCGCCACGCCCTATTACGGTCTAGGCAACGCGACGTCGTACGATCCGGCGCTCGAGACGGGAAGCACCCGCTATTTCTACCGCTACGGGCGCGACCGTATCCGCGCGACCGCCGACGTTCAGCACGCGCTGGGTCATCCGTCGCTTCGTGGACTCGTCGGCGGCGGTTTCTCAACCGACCGCATCGACCTCACGCCGTTCGACAGCGGCACCACGCTCATCGAGCGCGACCTCTCGAATCATCAGCCGGCGACCGGCCATACGAACTACGTGCGCGTCGGACTGACTTGGGACAGTCGCGACCGAGAGATCGGCACCCACACCGGCACGTGGGCCGACGTCATCGTGCAGCGAGTCGATCGCGCCCTCGGCGCGACGAACGACTACACGCGATCCACCGCGACGGTTCGACACTACCTGCCGCTCGGCGATCGCGTCACGATCGCGAACCGTCTGCTCGCCCAGCAGCTCGACGGCGACCCGCCGTTCTACGCGCTCACCGAAATCCAAACCACACAGAAAGCCCAGGACGGCCTCGGCGGCTCGAGCACCGTTCGCGGAATTCCCAAGGACCGCTACGTGGGGAAGGGAACGATCGTCTCGAACAACGAGCTCCGGTGGCGGGCCGCCGACTTCTCGCTGCACGGCCGCGAATCGTCGATCGTTCTGAGCGGCTTCCTGGACGCTGGCCGTGTGTGGGACGACCACATCGACTTCGGCAGCGCGCTGAGCGATTTGCACGCGGGCTTTGGCGGCGGGGTGCGTCTCGCGTTCGGCTCGAGCTTCGTCATCGCGACGGACGTCGGCCACTCGGCGCAGTCAACCGCCCCGATCTACATCGGGCTCGGATACCAGTTCTGAATTTTGGGCGAGACTAACGCGCCGTCTTCTTGGCGGTCGTCGTCTTCGAGGTGCCCGGCTTGGCCTTCGAGCTGCTCGACTTCGAAGCGCTGGCTTTGCCCCTCGTCGTGCTCGACGCTTTGGCCGACGTCTTCTTCTTCACGACATGGCGCCGGGCGTGGCGCTCCGGACGGTTCCAGTCCACCGCCTTATCGGCGCGGAAGGACGCCGGCATCGCGAGCATTCCGTCGCCGTAATCGGTGACCGCGAGCGCGGCCGCGTCGGCGAGGTCGGCACGAACGTCGGCGATCACCTTGGCCGGCCGCTTGGCGCGCGCGTCATGAACCCGGTTCGTCAGCAGAACGACGAACATGTCGCGGTCAGGATCGAGCCAGAGTGAGGTGCCGGTGAAGCCGGTGTGGCCGTAGGCATCGGCGCCGAGATACTTGCCGC
This sequence comes from Gemmatimonadaceae bacterium, assembly GCA_035535975.1. Taxonomy (GTDB): domain Bacteria; phylum Gemmatimonadota; class Gemmatimonadetes; order Gemmatimonadales; family Gemmatimonadaceae; genus JAQBQB01. The sequence continues at coordinate 28,840 of DATLPC010000143.1, forward strand.
AGCTTCCCGATCCGCCGCAGGTGTCCCAGCCGAGTGCCCGTGTTCCCGCGGCGCGCGTGGTGAACAGAGCGACGGTGGAGTCGGCGATGATGCGCGTGCCGTTGAACTCACCGCCGTTGAGCATCATCTGCGCGAACACGGCGAGATCCGCCGCGGTGCTGAACAAGCCCGCGTGGCCGGCGACGCCGCCGAGTGCGAAGGCGTTCTCGTCGTGCACCTCGCCCTGCAACGAATACCCGCGACGCGTGTTCGTCTCCGTGGGAGCGATGCGCGCCTTGAGCGAGTCAGCGGGACGAAAGAAGGTGTCGCTCATTCCGAGCGGCGTGAACACCCGCTCCGTGACGAACTGATCGAGGCGCTCGCCAGACACGGCCTCGACGACGAAGCCGAGCATGTCGGCGCCGAGATCCGAGTACTCGTAGCAGCGTCCCGGCTCGCAAACGAGCGGGGTCGAGATCACCGCGGCGCGGGCTTCCTCGGGGGTGTGCGCGATGCGCCATAGATCGCGCCCGGCGGGCAGACCCGACCGATGCTCGAGCAACATGCGCACGGTGACGCGATCCTTCTCGCCACCGGAGAAATCGGGGATGTACGTCTTAACCGGCTCGTCGAGGCGAATCTTGTCTTCGTCGTACAGCACCATGAGCGCCGACGTGGTCGCGACGACCTTGGTGAGTGACGCCAGGTCGTAAATCGTGCGATCGGTCGAGACCCACGGTGAGGTCTTTTCCCAGCTCAGGCGGCCGATGCCCTTTTCCCAGACTGCCGCGCCGCGTCGTCCGACGACCACAGCCGCGCCGGGGTAGCCACCGGCGGCGATGCCTCGCTGGACCACGTGATCGATCTTGGCCAGTCGCTCGCTGGACATGCCGACTGACTTGGGGGTCTTCAACGGCAGACCATCCCCGTCACTGGCGGCGAGCGCGAAAGCCGAGATCAGCAGTGAAAGCAGCACGGATACCTGCTTCGAAAAAAGGCTAAAAACACCAACCCCCCGCCGAAGTGCCAGACGGGGCTTTTGAACACTTGTTTGCAGGCGCTTGGCCGGTCTGGAAGGAACCGCCGCACGACCGCTAGGTGCGATACGTCACAATTGCGCAGAAGTTCCCGCTGCGCAAGGGCCTTTAGTGCCTTATCCTACCTAACTCCGGGACGACCTATAACACTCGATGTAACCGTGCGTCAACGGGTTGGGTCACGCTAGCCAAATGTTCTTGGCGAGCCCGCCGCTACCGTTGGCCTTTGGTAAACCATTCCTCCAGCGAACGTGACCTACTGAGCAGTCATGGATCACGAGCTCCTCATCATCCGGCGCGCGATCGACGGCGATGAGGGGGCGCTCCGGGCCCTTTGGTCCCGGCACGCCCCTCATATCGACATCGTCGTCCGGCGGCTGGTGGGAGGCGACCTGGACCTGGCTGCCGATATCGCGCAGGAGGTTTGGATTCAGATCTTCCGGGCTCTACCGAGCTACCGCGGCGATTCCCAGTTCAGCACCTGGGCCCATCGCATCGCCGTGAACAGGACGCTCAATGCACTCCGGAAATCGCGACGCCTCGCCTCCCTCGAGACGGAAGTCACCGAAGACAGCGCCTCGTTCGAGCCGGACACGGATCGCTCGTTCATCGCCCAGTCGATCGAGGATGCGGCAGCCAAGCTTTCACCTGGCGCCCGCGCGGTGTTCGTGCTCCACGACGTGGAAGGCTACACGCACGAAGAGATCGCCCTCGAGCTCGGAATCACGGCGGGCGGCTCAAAATCGCAACTCTTCAAGGCACGCGCCAAGCTGCGGAAGTTGTTGGCGCACCTCATAGAAGTGAAGGAACGCAACGATGTCCGATTACCAAGCAAGGAACACGAGCATGTCGCACCTGTCTCCTGAGCGGCTCGCCGCGCTGGTCGACGAGACGCCGACTGCGCCCGAGCTCGCGCATCTCGCCGGATGCGCGGAATGCGCGCGCGAACGCGCGGCCTATCGCAATCTGGTCGAGCTCGCGGTCAACAACTCGGCGAGCATCGCATCGCCGCTCACCAGTTGGGAAGCGCTGCGTCCCGCGTTGGCGCAGGATGGCATCATCGACGGCGGCAAACGCCTGCCGGTGGTAAAGGATCGTTTCGCTCGTCCGTGGCTCCAGGCCGCCGCCGCGGTGCTGCTCATGGCCGGAGGCCTCGTCGGTGGACGATTGTCCGCCGGCGCATCACCGCTTCCGCGCGGCGCGTCGATCCGGATGCAGACTGCTTCGTCGAATGTCGATTCGCTCCCGCGCTTCGGTTCGGTGGACGACGCCCGCGCCGCGCAGACGCAGGCGCAGATGCTCTTTCAGAACGCGACGGCGTTCATCGCGCAGCAGGACACGACGACCATGCCCGCCGAGTCGCCGGCGGCGATGCGGACTCGGCTCGCCGCGCTGGATCGTACCCGTCAGGTGCTAGGTGAGGCGCTCAACCAAGCGCCTTCGGATCCCGTCATCAACGGCTACTATCTCACGACGATCGGACAACGGGAAGCAACGATTCGGCAAATGAATGTTGCGTCGCCACCGATCATGAAGCTTACGACCTACTGATGGAATTCATGTCGATGTGCTCCCGAGGAGGAATTCGAAACAGGCGGGGCGCCGCGATCGCCGCGGCATTGATCGCCGGAGCCGGTGCGCTCGACGCGCAGCAGCCGGCGGCCACGCGCCAACGAGACTCCGTGGTGTGGCGGTTCTTCGCCCCGAGCATGGTATCGCTCGACTCGCTCCGGGTTCTCTTGAAGGATCTCGACCGCGAGCAGTACGGAACGCAGCGATGGATCACGCTCACCGGCCGGATCGATTCGCTGTTCAACATTCCCGTCGGCTCGAACGCGACCGTGGTCGTGCGCGGTATGCTCAACGGCGCCGAGCCGAGCCGGCCGGTTCCGGATCGTTTGGGCTGGCTTGGTTTTAGTACGCAGGGGCCGAACCGAAAGCTCGAGGTCAACGGTGAGCTGTTCGTAACCCAGTTCGAACATCCGCTGATTGTCACGGTGGACCCGCAATCGCCCGCTGAAAAGGCGGGCATCGCGGCCGGTGACGTCCTCATGGCGTACAACGGCGTCGACGTCGTGAATCACGACTTCAACCTCACGACCCTGCTCAAGCCGGAATCGAAGATCGCCGTCACGGTGCGTCGAGACGGCGAGACGAAGGACTATCAACTCGTCGTCGCGAGAATGCCGCGACGGATCATCGACCGGCTTCACGCCGAGGCGCAGCCGTATGCCGGCGGCATGACTATCGTCCGCGGCGGCGAAATGCCCGACGGACCAGGAACGGCCGCGTCATCCAGGCCGGTTTTCTTCGTGCCGCGCGAAGGACCCTTCGGTGGCCGCGGCCTGTCGGCATTGATCACGCCGAACGGAGTATTTGGCGCGAGCGTCTCGACGGTCAGCGGTGAGCTGGGACGCATGCTCAATCTGAAGGCCGGCGTTCTCGTGAACGACGTTCCGGAAGACAGTCCCGCGTTCCGCGCTGGCCTTCGCACCGGCGACGTGATCACCGGCGTTGGCGATCAGCCGATCGTCTCGCTGTACGAGCTGCGGCAGCGCGTGCTTTTGCTGTCGCGCGCGCGCGCGATTCCGCTCCAGGTGACGTCGCACAATCAGAAAACGCGCACCGTCACCGTCAGTGTCACTTCTCCGGCGACGCCTTCACCGTAACGCCGTGGCCCGCGCGCGAGGCGCCAGCTTACGCGCCTCGGGTACAAGCGAGCGGTGCATCGCCAACGCGGCCGTCGCCCCTTCGGCGGCGGCCGTTATCGCGAGCTGCGGCCCGGGCGTGATGTCGCCTGCCGCATAGACGTTCAACACTGACGTGTGCTGGTGCCGGTCGACGAGCGTGTGTCCTTCGTCGTCGCGCTCGCACCCGAGTTGCGCGCAAAGATCATCGGCCGGATACTGTCCGATCGTGAAAAAGATCTTGTCGGCGTCGAGCTGCATCCCGTCGTCGAGCTTGAGGCAGTGGATTGCGCGACCGTCGTAACAGACCTGCTCGATCGGCGACGTGAGCACGGGGATGTTGAGCGCGTCGAGCTTGTCGCAGTATTCCGGCTCGTCGATCTCGGGCGACCGGCCGTTCGTGCAAATGATGATGTCGTCCGACCACGTGGCGAGGTTGAGCGCCATGCCGACCGCCCGCCGGCCATTGCCGACGACAACGATCTTCTTCCCGCGCGACTCGTAGCCGTCGCAGTCCGGACAGACGTGCGCGTTCGACCCGTACACGTGCTCCAGGCCCGGGATGTCCGGCCACACGTCACGAAGCCCGATCGCGAGCAGCAGCCGGCGCGCGATGATCCGGCCGCCCCCTTCAATGCAGAGCAAGAACTCCTCGTCGCCCTCTCGGTCGGCGCGCAGAACGATCGCGTCGATGAGCTCCACGCCCAACTGGCGACACAAATCTCGGCCGCGTCCGCGCAGCTCCGCCGGCCGTACGCCCTCGAAGCCGAGAAAACCGTGAATGCCGCGGGTCTCCCAATTCCGAGGGTCGCCGCTGTCGACCAGCGCGACCGAATGGAGATAGCGCGCCGACCAGATAGCCGCGCTCAATCCCGCTGGGCCGCCGCCCACGATGCCGATGTCGAAAACGCGCTCGTCGCCGGAGGGTTTCACGGCGACGAGAACGGGCAAGAAGGATTCCCGCTATTTCAGCGGGCCCGGCGGGATGCTGTAGAGCAGTCTGAGCGTGTTGCGGTCCGAGGGGGCGATGTCGTGGACCATCTCAGTCGGGAACATCATCGTCTTTTCGTCGCGCGAATGCCCGAGACCGAGCGCGTGCCCGGCCTCGTGCTTCACGATGCCCGCGAGCGCGGCCGGCGGGATCAGCGTGCCGGCACTGTCGTGCAGCGCGACGAGAATCTGCGCATCGACGATCCACCCGTGCTGGTCACTCGTGCGGGAAGTCGATCCAACGCGCAGTCCCGCGTCGGGCGAAAAGCGGTCGGTCCAGATCAAGCGAATATCCGCTGTCGTTGAATCGAGGATGAAGTCGAAGCGCAACGGAAACCCGCTGTGCTGCCAGTCCGCGAAAGCGTCTTGCGCGGTTTGAGCGTCCGTCGGCTGGTAGTCCGGCACATCGGTCCGGGACTGCACCCAGACACGCAGGGGCTGCCCATGATCGGGCCACCGCACGAGCATGCCGTTCAAGTCGCCGATCATGTCGCTCATGTACGTGCCGCTCGCCACCGCGGCGATGCGCGACCGGATGTCTGCTTCGTCGCGCACCGGCGCCGGGAGCGCGGACTTGACGAACGTCGTGCGGAGCTCAGAAGAGTCCGAGCCCATCTCCGGCTGCTGCTGCATGGCGAAGGGCGCAGGCCGCGCGATCGGGGCGCTGGCGGCGACGTGCGTCTTCTTGTGAACGGCGGCTCGCGCGTTGCTCGCGCGAAAGACCTGGGTGCCGATGAACGCCGCGAACACCAACAGGACGAGTACGAGCACCGCGTCGAGTCGGCGCATGAGCGACGCGGTTAGCGCACCGGGCCCGCGGGCAGCGTGTAGATGAGCCGCACCGTCGCGCGATCGGCGTCGGACAGCTGACGGACGCGAACGCGGGCGGCCATCACGCTGGCGCTGTCGGTCGTGTGATCGAGACCGAGCAGGTGGCCGATCTCGTGCAGCGCCATCGCGCGCACCGCGTCGTCGTCGAGCAGATCACCGGAGCTGTGGTGGACCGCGAGCGTGATGTTCGCGTCGGTGATCGACCAGTCGTCGTCGCGCGCCCAGCGCGTGCGTCCGCTGATCGGCTGCGAGAAGTGATCGATCCAGGTGACGTGAATCTTGGCATCGCTGGAATCATCGACGAACGCGAACCGCACCGGCAGACGAAGACCGTCCCACTCGTCGAACGCGTTGCGAACTTCCTGCACGAACGCCGAGCTGAAGTCGCAGATGTTCGACTGTGGCTGCACCCAAACGGTGAGAGGCACGCCACGCCGATCTGCCCAGCGCACGAGCGTCGAGTCGCGCTCGAGAAGAATCTCACTGATGTATGTGCCGTGAGCGCCGTGCCTCAGTCGTCGCAGCACCTCGCCGCGGTCGTCTCTGATCGGCGTCGCGACAGCCGTCACGCTCGCAATGGCCCGCGCCACGTCGCCATTGGTTGCCCCGTCGCGACGGACCGGAAGCGGCTCCGTGGTTCGAGCAGGTGACGTCCGAACTGCGCCGAGAAGGCCTAGGCCAGGCGCGACCGCGAGGAGGAGAAAGGTCGCTCGCTTCATACCGGGAGGTGGGAGAGACTGCGCCCAACGAGCCGGGCAGGAGGAAGTGCTACGAGAGGAAGGATTCTACGGAAGAGAAGAAGCGCTCAGGCGCTTCCCAAAACGGCATGTGCCCGGAGGAAGGAACTACGACATAGTGGGCGTTTGGATGGATATACGAAGTGTCGGACAGAAGTGTTCGTGGAAGGGGATCTCGTTCCCCATGTAAGACGAGCGTTTCGATTGAAAGGGCACGCAGCCGTGGGCGCCAATCGTACCCCGCGTGACGCAACCGTGCAAGGACGGCGGCGCCCGTTTCGCTGGTCGCGTCGGGTGGTGTAAAACGACTTGCCATTTCCGCGTCGGCAAACCATGCCGGATACACCGCCCGACTGTAGTTGCTGTGCAGAATCGGGTCTGGCTCGCCGAGCATTTCTTCGGTGATGCGGGCGACTGCTTCCCGCTCCTCGCCGTGCAAACGCGCGAGGACGGCTGCTCGAAGCGGAGCCATCCAATCGCTCGTCGGGCCGACTGCATCAACGAGTACGAGGCGGCGCACGCCGGCTGTGTCGCTGGCGGACGCGAGCATCGCGATGCCGCCGCCCCAAGAGTGGCCGAGCACATCCCATTTTCGAATCCCGAGCGCGCGGCGAATCGCGCCGACGTCCGCCGCGTCGTCATCGATCGTCGCCGACTTCGGATCTGCCGGTGCCGACGACGCGCCACGTCCCCGTTGATCGTACAGAATGATCTGCCGACGCTCGGCGAGCGGAGATAACGCCGGCCACAGCATGGAGTGGTCGTACAGCATGCCGCCGTTGATACAAACGAGTGGCGGGGTATCGGCAACGGCCGGCGGGGGAGAGGTAAAAACAGCGAAGGTCACCCCGCGCGCGCGGACGTTTTGGCGTTCGAGCCGGGGTGTGCGCGGGAGGGAGCGCCGAAAGGCGACGAAATCGGCATACGACATGGGCGGGAAGGGTAGACCGAACACGGCAATCGCGCGACAGCGGCGCGTTCGCCATCTTCTCGGCGGGCTTCGACGATCGACCCGTCTTCCTCCTACACCGCATATGCTCAGACGTCTCATTTTCGTTGTGACCGCCGCGGCAATCGGCGCGACCCGGCCGTCGCCGGCAGCCGCGCAGGAAACAATCGATCCGGCGATGATGGCCAGAATCCGCGACGAAGGACTCAATCGTTCGCGCGCCTGGCCGATGCTCGACACGCTCGCCACCGTGATCGGGCCGCGTCTGACCGCGTCGCCCGCGTACATGCGCGCGGCGACATGGGTCCGCGATCATCTCACCGGTTGGGGACTCAAGGACGTCCACATGGAGTCCTGGCCGTTTGGCCGCGGGTGGGAGCTGCAGCGTTTTGCGCTGGAGATGACGGCGCCGCGTTTCGCGCCGATGATCGGCTATCCGGACGCGTGGTCGCCGTCAACGAACGGCGACGTCGTTGGAACGCCGGTCATGATCGGCGGCATCTCGGCGGATTCGCTCGACAAGATCAAATCCTCGCTCAAGGGCAAGATCGTGCTCTCGCAGCCGTTGATGACGACGTTCATCCGCGAGGATCGCATCAACCCCACGGCGCCGAACGCGCCACCGGATACGTACACACCGATCGGCGGCGGCCGTGCTGGTCGCGGTGGTGGTCGCGGTGGTGGACCGACCGAAGCGCAGCGCATCGCGGCGATGCTGCACGACGCGGGCGTCGGCGCAGTCCTCAAGCCAAGTCGCGGCGAGCACGGGACGATCTTCGTTCAGACGCGTGACGCGGGCGCGAACGGGGTCCCGACGGTGGTCGTGGCGGGCGAGCAATACAACAACCTGATTCGCCTGCTCGACGACAAGGTGCCGGTCACGGTTCGCGTGAACGTGCAAGGCCGCTATTTCACGCAGGACACGAGCGGCTACAATATCATCGCCGAGATTCCCGGCACCGATCCGCGAGTGGCGAGCGAGGTGGTGATGATCGGCGCGCACCTCGACTCGTGGCATTCGGCGACGGGAGCGACGGACAATGCCGACGGCGCCGTGACGGTGCTCGAGGCGATGCGGATCCTGCAAGCCATCGGTGCGAAACCACGTCGCACGATTCGCGTCGCGCTGTGGGGCGGTGAGGAGGAGGGGCTGTTCGGCTCGAAGGCGTGGGTCGCGCAGCACCTGTCGGGCGACGCGAACAAAGCCGCGCGCGACAAGCTCTCGGTGTACCTCAACATCGATCCCGGCTATGGTCCCGTGTACGGCTTCTTCACGGAAGGCAACGATGCCGCGAAGAACATCTTCGACGCGTGGCTCGAGCCGTTCAAGGATCTCGGCGCGCGCAAGAATGTGCACGCCGGGATCGGGAACACCGATCACCTCAGCTTCATTGCCGAAGGAGTTCCGGGCTTCAATCCGATCCAGGAATACGCGAACTACGACGTGCGCATCCATCACACCAACATGGACACGATGGAACGCATGAAACCGGAGGACTTGAAGCAAGCCGCCGTGGTCTTCGCGGCGTTCGCGTACAATGCGGCGATGCGGGAGGGAATGTTTCCGCGGGTGCCTGTCGTCAGGCCGTGAGCGCGCCCGTTCAACGGCGGTTGCCTCACGTTGTCTCGCCGAACGAAAACAGAGCGCGACCGCGGACCGCGGTCGCGCTCTGTTTGTTACAGCTGCTCGAGTCGATGCACTTCCTCGACGAGCCGGACGATGTGGGCGCGAACATCGGCTGGCCACGCTGCGATCAGGTCTTCCAGCCGCTCGTCGCTTTCGCCGTACAACGCTCGCGTCGCGTCCTCGAAGTGCGGCAGATCGCCGCCCATCGCCCACATGAATCGGGCGATGCCGTCGCGAAGACGTTTGGCGCGCTGCGCGCCGGGCTCGCGCTTCCGCGCTTCATCGACGAGGCGGCGAAGTGCCGCCGAGATACCATTTGGCTGATCCTCCAGCCAATCCCAGTGCCGCGGCAGCAGTGAGACTTCCCGACCGACGACACCGAGTTTGGGCCGACCCGGGCGCACTCGAACAACCCTGGCTCGGCCGCGCTCAAGGACGTCGTCGAGTGAGCCACTGAAGTCGAAGTCGACCTGCTTGCCGGTCATGTCTTCGAATATCAGGACTCGATCGTCATGACTGTCCGTATACTGCTTTAGTTCAGATAGGATGCTGTCGCGATTTCCGGCGGCAATGCGCCGGTTCCCAGCGAAGGCGGTGTACATGATTTCCTCACCATTTTGGTCGGCCATGGTCGAGAATTATATCCAGGTAAAATACGAAACGCAATATCACCCGGATAAAATACAATCGGCGGGGCCGAATCACTCCCGATTCGCGGCGCACACCACTTTTCCGGCGGCGCTGCGCGATGCATTATCGGACGTTCGGTTATGAAACCGTGAATTCGGGTTTCAGGTCTTCGAGGAGGGGCGTATGAAGAAAAAGGGCAAGGCGAACATCCCGGATTTCTCGCGCAAGCGTCCCGGTCTTCCGACTCCCGAGCATCGCGTCGCCGCGCCGGCGCCGACAACTCGGCCGCCCATCGTCAAGCCGCACTCCACCTCGCAGAAATCCGGACGGCGCGGCGCCTAGCCGACGGCTCAGGCCCGTCCCGCGTCGCATGCCGCGACGCGCCGCTCGAGGAATCGGCGTTCCATGGGGTTTCGCGACAGCTTGATCGCTGCCGCGTAGTGGGCGCGTGCGTCATTGCCGCGGCCCCGCTTGAGCTCCAACTCGGCCATCGCGGCGTGATAAAACGGGTATTCGGCGAGTCGTTCGCGATTCGTGATCGCGCTCAGCGCGGCGAGTCCCGCTTCCGCACCATCGCGTTCGCCGATCGCGATCGCGCGATTCAGCTCGACGACCGGCGACGACTCGAGCGTCATCAGGCGATCGTACAGCGTGACGATCGTCTCCCAACTCGTATCGGCGATGCTTGCGGCTCGCAGGTGCTCGGCGGCGATGGCGGCTTCGAGGTGAAACGACGTCAATTCGTCGCCCGTCGCCGATCGGTCGAGGAGCGCGAGGCCTTCGTCGATCAGCCGCGCGTCCCAACGCGATCGGTCCTGCTCCGGCAGCGGGCTCAGTTCACCGTCGCCGTCAATTCGCGTCGCGAGCCGCGCGGCGTGCAGGTGCATCAGCGCGGCGAGCGCGTTCGTGGCCGGCGTGTCCGCCGGAGCGAATTGGCGCAGCAGCATGACGAGTCGGATCGCCTCGGCGCAGAGGTCCGCCCGGACCGTGAGCTCGCGCGAAGATCCGTGGTATCCCTCGTTGAACAACAGGTAAAGCGCACGATGCACCGTTCCGAGGCGCGACGAGAAATCGGTGTCGGCGAGATCGAACAGCCGCGCGCTCTCCGAGAGTGTCTTCTTGCCCCGTGAGATGCGCTTCTCCACGGCCGCGCGACCGGTGAGAAACGCCGAGGCGATCTCGCCGGCGCTGAACCCGCAAAGGATGTTCAGGATGAGCGCAACTTGAACTTCTTCGTTCAGGCGCGGGTGGCAACACGAGAACATCATCCGAAGCTGCTCGTCGCGGATCGTGTGCACCTCGAAGGCCTCATTCACGGCAGGCGAGAGTGTCCACTCGGTGTCGAGCAGCCGGCCCATCTCCGGCGCGAAGGTTCGCGCGGTGCGTTCACGCCGCAGCACGTCGAGCGCCCGGTTCTTCGCCGCGGTCATGAGCCACGCCGCGGGATTTTCCGGAACGCCGCGCATGCGCCACACCTCGAGTGCGCGGACAAACGCGTCCTGCACGACATCTTCAGCGAGGTCGAGGTTGTGCACGCCGAAAATCCTCGTGAGCGCGGCGACCATCCGTCCCGACTCACGCCGGAACAGGTGGTCGTCGAGCTCGCGCGGAGTTCCGTCGGCCGGCGTCATCGAGGTCACATCGGCGCGACGGGACGAACTTCGACCGACCCTTCGCCGGCAAGCATTGGACACCCGCCGGCCAACTCCACTGCTTCGTCGATGTCTTTCGCTTCGATCACGGAGTAGCCGAGGACGAGGTCCTTGATTTCGACGAACGGTCCATCGGTGATGGTCTTTGCCTTGCCGCGAACGACGCGCCCTTCCGTGCCGAGCGGGTTGCCGGGATTCTTGATGTGGCCCTTCGCTTCGAGGCCGCGCATCCAGTCGAGCCAGGCTTTCATGCTCTGCTGGCGGCTTTCTGCCGACATGGCGGCGCGCCGATCCGCGTCGCTGGTGCGGTAGAGATAAATGAACTCGCTCATCGGTTGATCCTCCGGGATCTTCAGGGTGTGGTTTCCGATCGCCTCTCGAGCATCCGTCGGCGCTGCATCGCCTTCGTGCTTGTACGACGCACAGGCGCGGCGCGGCCGGACAAATTCTTTGGTTGCGCCGTCCGAACCTTGTAAGCAGACGGGCAGCGCGTTAAGCGCCTCGTAAGCAGCGGGAACGAGCTTCTACCAACAAGCGAAGCCGCGAGGCTCGCGTCCGGTAATCGTTTTCCCGAGGTAATTCATTATGGACAGCTATCGCATCGCACTTTTCCTGCACGTTGTCACGCTCGTGGTCGCCGCCAGCTCCGGCGCCGTCACCAAGCTGGCTGTGGGGCGGCGAATACGGGCCCGCTCGGTTGGCGAAGCGCTGGAATGGCACTCCGTACTCGTGTCGGCGTCGCGGGCCTTTCCGCTCTGCCTGGCGTCCTTCACCATCACTGGTGCGTACATGCTGAGTCGCGCCGGCGCCCACGCATGGACGAACGGATTCGTAGTCTCGGGTCTGGTCGGCGTTTCCTTCCTGCTCGGAAGCGGCACGTACCTCGGCATCAAGGCGAAGGCCCTCAAGCAGGTCCTCGAGAATCTCGCAACGGTCGGTGCCGATCGACCAGCGCCAAGCCTCGTTCCTCCGCCTTTCGTCGCGAAGCTGCCGGTCCTCAATGCTGGAGTCGCGCTTGGCGTCATCTTCGACATGGTGACGAAGCCGGCGAGCATTTTGGCGGCCTTGGCCGCTCTCGCGATCGGCGCTCTGGTCAGCCTGATGATCAACCGGCGGCGCGTTTCAAGTCCGTCAGTTTTGCCCGCTTGACGCCGCGCCGGCCGCGCGTGGACGAAACGTTACCCGGACGCCTCAGGTGCTGGGAAGTGTCAAGGTGAACACCGAGCCGACGCCTGGCGTACTTGCGACGACGAGCTCGCCGTTCATCGCGCGGGCGAGTTCGCGACTGATGGCTAGGCCGAGCCCAACACCCGCGTCTCCGGATCCGCCGTGCTCTCCAACTTGGATATACGGGTCGAACACCGCCCGGAGCGCGTCGCTTGCGATGCCGCGACCAGTGTCGGCGACTCGGATCGCTGTGCGCTCCGGCCCCCCGTCGGCGTCGACGAATTCTGCCCAGGAGATCGTGATCGTCCCGCCGCGTGGCGTAAACTTCACCGCATTGTCGAGGAGGTTGAGAACCACCTGGAGAAGCATGGATGGGTTGGCGACTACCCCGGCACCCTTGCGCCCGGGCGCGATCGCGATGGAAATCCCCTTCGCCTGGGCCTGCGTTGCGATGAGTGATTTGGCCGCTCGCAAGGTGGCCTCCACCTCCACGGTCACGAGCAGGACGTCGGTCGGCCGCGCCACACTCGTGGCGTATCGAAGCAGTTTCCTGGCTAGCTCAATCACGCGTCGCGTGCCCTCGCGGATTCCCGTCAGCGCTTCGAGTTGCTGGCCGGTGAGCGGTGCTTCCACCTCCATGAGGCTCGCATATCCGATGATTGCTTGCATCGGCGTCCGGATGTCATGCGAGACTTCCGCGAGCAGACGGTCCTGTGCCACTTTCGCCTGTTCGGCTCTGCATCGCGCCTCGTCGGCTTCGATGGCTCGCGCCTCCTCGCGGATGGCGCTGAGAAGCAGGAGCTCGGCGATTTGGCGATGTTTGGCTTCGTCCCGGTCCGAATAGCTCGACGTGTCCACTTCGATGACCATCGGGTCGGACAGGTGCGCATGATCGCCAAGATGGACCGAGGCTGAGGCCGACCACGCGACGCATTGCCAGGCTCCGGTGACCCCGATCTGGTCGGCAGTCAGTCGTGCGCGCGCGGGAATCCCTTCGCGGCGTGCTTTGTCGAGGAGGCCAAGGAGCGATTGCGCGGCGGCCGGGTTGAAGGCTTCGGCGAGCGGCCGGTCGATGGCAGCGCTTGAGGCGGCGCCAGCAAGCTCGCTCAGATTTCGGAAGGCGGCGTTCGCATACACCAACGTGTACGCCGTGCCGTGTACGATGCCGACGGCCATCGGCGAATGTTCAATCGGCAGTGCGAGCCATTCCGGGAGGGGAGGAGGGTCGGCTCTCGACTGGATCGGAGCATCCGCTGGGTCTCTCGACCGGGGGCGGCTTTTCATGGCGAACCTCTCATGGACGCACGCCTTGCGGAGTCGCGCGGTAGGTCCCGCTCCCGTCGCTCGCGCCGATGACGTAATCGAGCGCCACGAGACGCTCGAGCGCAAGCTCGATGTCGCGGAACGGAAGTCCCGTTCGGGTCGCGAGTGTCTCCACTGACGCCTGGCCGAGTCGCATGAGCGTCTCGAGCACCGTGTACTCGCCGCTCGTCAGAGTGGACCTTCCCTCGATGATCGCGGAGGCCGACCGCTCGGGAAACCCGGTCATGATGGCGCGGTATTCCGCCAATGGTTTCCCGATCACTGCTCCCTCTCGAGTGATGACATATTCGCGGAATTCACGGCTATGGCTGCTTCCGCGCATCTTCACGACCGCGAGCACCGTCCGAAGCTCACCGGCAATCTCGACGTACCGTTGGATGATGATGTCGTCGGTGATGAATGAGACGCGCTCGCCGGTAAAGCTCATATCGGCGCGAGGTCCTCCCACTTCGTTGGTCATCAGCACCGTGACACCGGTGGCGGTCAGCGCGCCGATCAGTCGGTAGAACGATTCCCTGAAGTCCTCACGAAACGCCGGAGCGAGCGCGATCTCGAAGCCTGAAAGCGAGTCGATGACGACGCGAGTGGCGCCGGTTTCCTTCACGGCATCGAGAATGGCGGCGAGGGTTTCGTCAACGGAGAGGTCGAGCGGTCGGAGATAGATCACCCGGAGCTTCCCCGACCGAACCATCTCGTTGAGATCGACACCGAGCTTCGTTCCGCGAGCCAGGTAGTTGTCTGGATACTCTTCGAACACGGCGGCGACGACGGCCTCGCCATCTCTGTGACTTCTCCCAAGGAACTGCGTGGCGATCGTCGTCTTCCCCGTACCTGTTGGTCCGGCGAGCATCACGGCGTCGCCGGCTGGAATTCCCCCGCCCATCATCTCGTCCAGACCTGGAACTCCGGTGGAAATTCGCCGATCAGCCGGACGGTGGCGGGCACCCTGCTGCTCCGGAATGCGCGGGAAGACCTGCAGGCCGCTCTCCGTGATACGGAAGGTGTGCAGTCCCGGCATGAATCCCTGGCCGCGGGTCTTCATGATCTGAAGCTTCCGGACGACGGAGTTACGCTCCGCGACCTGGGACAGCCAGAAAATGCCGTCAGCGACGGTGAACACGGGGTGCCGCTGCTCCTCGTCGGCGTACTCGCTGATGAGGAATGACGTCGCCTCCCAGGTCGTGAGGTAGATGGCGAGGCGCTGGACGAAATGCTCCAGTCTCGCCAGCGCGGCTGGATCTGCCCCGGAGATCGTCGGGCCAAGTGTACGAAACGAATCCACCACGACGAAGCCGGGATGGAGCCGCTCGACCTCGTCGATGATGCGCCGCAGCACCGCATCCAGATCGCCGGCCTCTGCTTCCCCGCTCAGATTGAGCAGGTGGATGTCGGTCCCCACACGCTCCGGCTCGAAGAACGTGTACTGTCGCTGATAGCGAATCATCTTGAGCGTCGGCTCGCCAAGGACAGTGAAGTACAAACCGGGGCGCTCGGGCGTGGCGTTCGCGAAGAGGATCTGTTGTGCCAGCGTCGTTTTCCCGGCGCCGGGCCCGCCGGCGATCAGGTTGAACGACAATTCGGGAATTCCGCCGTTCAGCACGGCGTCAAATCCGGGCACTCCGGTCCGAATACGGGTCATGGCCGTTGCACCGCTGGTCATGACGCCCCTCCTTTGCTGCCCGGTTCGCTGGCCTGCGGCCCAGGAAGCGGGACGGGTGGGTCAAGCAGCTTGAGGGCCATGTCTTCTCCGATCAGGCGGCTGAGCAAATCGATGAATGCCATCAACGTCGCAACTATGCCTTCGTTTACGGCGTCCGTCCCGTGAAGCGCGATGCTTTCGGGCAGGCCCTCGAGAGACGGTTCCATGGCCGAACGAATCTGGACGCCGGCGAGGGCCGAATGATGACTCCTCGCTTCAGCAAGCGCTCGCGAAAAGAGCGCATGGAAGCCGAACGGGCCGAACCAACGGCTCAGCTCAGCGGCGAGCCGCTGAAACGTCTCTTTCGTGGCGGCAACGGGGTCGGGCCCATCGGATGCGGCCTGGCTCGGCGCTCTGTCCCGCGCGAGCAAGCGCAGCGCAACCCTGCGTACCTCTGGTGAGTTCGGCGTCATGCGTAGTCCGATCCGTGCATCCGTAAAATTACGCGTGCGCCGACGGGCAAACGGTCGAGGGCAATCCGAAAAAAACTCTGATCACGCCACGGCACTCGATGGCGAGCGCATTTTGGCTCGTTTGAGACGCTCGCCGAACACATGATATACGACTCTCATACGTACATGCGGAAGTACGGTTCGGCGACAAGAGGGGCGGCGCCGAGGCGCTCTGGCGCTGGCCATGCATTTAAACATGGTCGTTCGCACATGTGCGCGCCTGCCGACGAGGTCGTCGATTACCGGACTTGCGAGTTTCATCCGCGAAAACAGCGAGCAGATCCTCGCCGAATGGGATGCATTCGCCCGCAGCCTCACCCAGGGTGCCTCCATGAACGTCGAGGCGCTCCGCGATCATGCGCGGGAGATGCTCGACGCGATTGCGCGCGAAATCGAGACGCCACGGACACCCCAGCTGGCGGCCGCGGATGCCGAGGGTCGAAAGAAGTCCGGTGCCGATGTCTCGAGCGCCGCGCGGGGGCATGGAGCCGGTCGCGCAAATCGAGGCTTCAGTCTCTCCGAGATCGTGGCGGAGTTTCGCGCGCTGCGCGTAAGCGTCATCACCCTCTGGATGACCCGACAACGCGAGATGGACAGGATCGATCTCCTCGAGATGAGCCGGTTCAACGAGGCAATCGATCAAGCGATCGCCGAATCCGTCACGCGCTACTCTTCCGATCTCGAGCACGCGAAGGATCGGTTTATCGCCATCCTCGGCCACGATCTGCGTTCGCCACTGAACGCAACAATCATGGCCGCCGATCTCCTGAGTGAAGCAGGAGATCTCAGCGAGCCCCACCGGGACCTCGTTGCCAGAATCGCCGCCAGCGCGAAGACGATGAACAGCCTGGTGTCGGACCTCCTCGATTTTGCGCGGATCCGCTTCGGGGTCGGAATTCCGATCGAAACCGGTCCAGTGGACCTGGAAGCAGTCATTAAAGAAGTCGTTGCCGAAGTTACAGCGTCGCAACCCGAGAGCGACGTGCGTGTCGAGGTGGCCGGAGATCTGCGCGGTGAGTGGGACTCCAGCCGTATCGCGCAAGCCATCACGAACCTGGTCACGAATGCTGTGGAGCACGGATCAACCAACTCGTCGATCCACGTGGAAGCGCGCGGCACGCCGAGTGAGATCGCTGTCTCCGTGCACAATCACGGACTCGTCATTCCCGCGGAGCGGCTGGGGCGACTCTTCGACGCCATGGCACCGACGCCCGACGATGAGGCGCGGGGTAACGATCATCTCGGGCTCGGCCTCTACATCGTCCACAGCATCATCGTCGCGCACGGTGGAACCGTCCACGTCGATTCGTCGTCGGACGAAGGGACGACTTTCACTCTGCGGCTGCCGCGCCACTCGTCCCGCCCGTCCGCAAGCCGGCCAAGCGATCGGGCAAAACGTCGACAACGGGCGCCCCGGAGTCGCGAATCTGTGTGAGTCCGCCTAGAGGTTTCGAAGGCTCAGCGTTTTCAAACAGCGATCACCAAGTCTGTGACGCTTTTGGTCGCTCCTCTGCCGACCGCGCGATCGCCCGCAACATCCCCGCGAACATCAGCGCGTGGACGGGATAGAGCGCATACCAATAGAGAAGCCCGAACAAGCCAATTGGATCGAAGGTCGCCGTCTGTCGAATGACGACCGGACCAACGCCGCTTACCTCGAACTGCAGCCATGCGCGGCCCGGGAGCTTCATCTCGGCGTGCAAGCGCAGCAGGCGGTCGGGGATCATTTCATCCACGCGCCAGAAGTCCAGCGCGTCGCCCGCCAGCAGACGCTCGGGATGCCGGCGTCCGCGCCGCACGCCGACCCCGCCCGCCAGGAGGTCAGCGAATCCGCGCAGCCGCCAGAGCGCGTTGGCGTAGTACCAGCCTGTTGTTCCGCCGATGCGAGCGATCGGCGCGAAGGCTTGCCGAGCAGTCACGTTCACCTCGACCGCGCGCGAATCGACGCGACGCACGCCGAACCGGACGCCGTGCCAACTCTGCGAGCGCCCGCGCGACGAAACCGGGTCGGACCAGTGCGTCTCCGCAAACTCGCGGTCTTCGTTGGCGAGCGCTCGTTGAAAGGCGGCTCGCATCCCGCGCGGCTTCACATCCGGGAACAGCTCGCGAGCGCGTGGGTCTCGCACGATGGTGTCCTCGCGCACGCTCTCGATCAGGCGACGGCCCGCCCGCGCGTGCAAGGGTGTGATGAGCCGGAGCCACCAGCTGGACAGTGTCGGCGTTAGCACTTTCACCGGGATGATCGCGCGGCGCAGCCCGCGCTGATGGGCGTACTCCAGCAGCATGTCGCGATACGAGGCGCGGTCCGCGCCTCCGATCTCCACGACTTCGCTCGTGGCCAACGGCACCTCGAGGGCGGCAACCAGATAGGCAAGCACGTCCTCGATCGCGATGGGCTGCGCGCGGCGACCGACCCAAAGCGGCGCGACCATGACGGGCAGTCGCTCGACGAGCGCGCGGATCATCTCGAACGACAGGCTTCCCGATCCCAATACGATCGACGCGCGAAATTCGAGCGTCGGAATTCCGCTGTCGCGCAGGATGCGTCCCACGTCGTGGCGAGTGGCCAGATGTGGCGACGTCGTCGCCTCCGACCCCAGACCGCCGAGATAGACAAGCCGCTCGACACCGGCCCCAAGAGCCGAGCGGACGAAGTTCGTCGCGGCGGCCGTCTCCTCCTCCCGAAGATCGCCGGACGAGGCGAGCGCGTGCACGAGGTAGTAGGCCGCGCCGGCGTCGAAGTGCTCGACAGAGAGCGAGTCGGGCTGCAGAAGATCCCCGCCGACGATCTCGACACCTGGCTCGAATCGGCCACGTGCCTTCTCAGGCTCTCGTACCAGGCAACGCACGCGGTAGCCTCGGCGAACCAGCGCCGGCACCAGCCGGCCCCCGACATAGCCCGTGGCGCCGGTGACGAGAACAGTCCGCTTTCGCATCGCTCGTGCTTCGTTGCACAAGTGATGCGAGCGAACGCACGGGTCAGGTGATCACCGAGAAAGAGAATCCGACGGGTGGTCCGTCTCCACTTCCACCTCGGCGATACCCGTCTCGGAGCCGAGGTTGGCGAGCACGATGGCCGCGTTGCGCTTGAGCCCCCCGAGCTTCGCTCGCTTCATCGGTGATCCCTTGAACGCCGTGCGAAAATCCTCATCGCTCATCGCGAGGATCTCGCGCGACAACGTCCGCGCATCCTTCCCGGCGATCGCGGCCCGCGACGCGAACGCGGGCTCCTTCAACGCTCGTGCGAATCGAACGTTCCATGGACACACGCTCTGACAGATGTCGCATCCGTACACCCGTTCGCCGATCGCGGGCTTGATCGCGTCGTCGATCTCTCCCTTCAGCTCGATCGTGAGATACGAAATGCAGCGCGTCGAATCGAGCACGCGCGGTTCTCGGAACGCGCTCGTCGGACACGCGTCGAGGCAGCGGCGACAGCTGCCACACCGGTCCGCCTCAAATGGAGCATCAGGCTCGAGCTCGAGATCGAGCAGGAGTTCGCCGAGAAAGAAGAACGAGCCCATTCGCGGATTGATGAGCATCGTGTTCTTGCCGAACCAGCCGAGCCCCGCGCGCCGCGCCAGATCCCGCTCGAGAATCGGTCCGGTGTCGACGTACGGCTTGCCGGAAACCGGCGCACCAACGGCAGTCTCGATGTAGTGATGCAGCTCGCGAAGGCGCGATACCATCACGTCGTGATAGTCATCGCCGCGAGCATAGCGCGACACCGGCCCGGACGGCTCACGCCCGCCGTAATCCAGTGCCACGACGATTGCTGACTTGGCCCCATGCACCGGCCGTCGGGTGTCGGCCCGCTTTTCCGCGCCGCGCGCCAGATACTCCATCTCGCCCGCGTACCCCGACGCCAGCCAATCGTCGAACGCCGCCACGGTCTCGGCCGGGCCGAGCGTCGTGATGCCGACGAGATCGAAGCCCAGGCCATACGCCTGGGCTTTGATCAGCTGCTCGATCGTTCCACGCTCGGCCGCGATCACCGGTCGCGCACCGCCCAACGCGCGTAACGCACGATGTCGTCCGCTGGAGGCACGATCTCCTCATCGCCGTACGCGGTGTACATGCGCCATCGGAGATAGCCGGCGTCCGGCACGGGAAGGAAAGGGAAGCGCTTATACCAATCGCGGGCGCGAAAACGCCAGCCGACCCGCAGCAGCGCGGCCGCCGTGCGCGGGTTGCGCAGCGCGCGCCATGTCAATGTGGCGACAAGCCTCGTCCAACTCCCGTTCGTCGCGACCGGTGCGCTCATGGTATGAACGCTAGCTACAGAAACGACTCACCGTCCAATCCCGGCGGCACCGGAAGGCCGAGCGCGGCGAGCGCGCTTGGCATCACATCCACGGTGCGGCGCGGCTCCCGTTTCACCGGATGATTCACGAGGAGCGGCACGAGCATGTGCTCGCGGTGCAGCGCGCCGTGCGAGCTGATGTGCGGGATCGGCTCGTACCGCGCCCGGAAATCCCAGTCGCGCGAGGCGGAGAGAATGATCTCGCCCGATCGCGGCGCGGTCGCCAAGTGCAGGATCTGAATGATGCCGTCGGGATAGTCCGATTCGAGCGTTGCGTCGTACGCTTCGCTCGTCGACGCGGCGGAGATGTCGGTGCCGAGTCCGAGCGGGTCGCCCGAGTCGCGACGGTAGTGGTAGCCTCGCGCGTCGCGCCAGACGGTTGCGACGCCACGGTCGCGCGCGCGGACGATCGCCGACTCGTGCGCGGGGGTGATGAGCAGATCGACGGATGGGCGCCCGAGCAGCATCGGGACGAGCGAGCGAAAGCGCGCGTCGCGCGTGGTCGGCCGCGATCGCGATCGGTCCGGTACATCCAGATACAAGTGCGCCATCGCGTTCCCACTCACCATGACCGCGACCTCGGGCGCGATGTTGTAGACCCACGGGTGCGACATCGTGCGCAGTCCCGTTGCCTCGATCAGCGCCGCGAGGTCTTCGTGATGCGACACGCGAGAATGGCCGTGGTCGCTGACGACCCACAGCGACATCGCTTCCCAGCGCCCGTCTCGTTCGGCGTCGTCGCGGATGCGCGCCGCGGTGTCGTCGACGATGCGAAGCGCGTCGAGCACCATCGGCGATTCGTGCCCTCGCGCATGCGACACCTTGTCGACGCCGGTGAGCGCGGCGAAGGTGAACGCCGGCCGATCCTGGCGCACGCGGTCGACGATCTGGTCGGCGACGTCGCGATCGATGTCGAGCCAGCCGGCGACATTCCCGCGAAAATGCGTCGTCGCCGCGCGAAAGGCCGATCGCGCCGTGATCGCGCCGATGCGACGCCCCTTGTCCAAGCCTCGGCTGATGACGCTGAGCGCGGCGAGACTCTCCTCACACAGCTCGAAGATCGTCGGCGCGTCCGGATCGAGGTCGCGATCCACGGCCGACATCTGGTAGCCGACGTAGCTTCGCGTGTAATCGGGAAAGCGGCACGCGGTTCGCGCTCGATCGAACCAGCGCAACCCCGGCAATCCTACGGGCCCGGGGAAGCGTCCCATCAGAAAAGGCGTGTAGGCTGGTCCCGTCACCGATGGAAAGCATGACGTCACGACATGGAAGCCTCCCTCGTCGCGCAGGCGCGCGAGCGCGGGAAGTGCTCCACGTTGCAGGGCGGCGTCCAATGTGTCGGGACGCGCGCCGTCGGCCAGCAGAATGACAACGGGCAATGACGGATACGTGATGGTAGGATGGCAAGCTCGCCTCTGTGCGCACCTGCCTCAACCCCGTAAACTCTACGCATGGCACAACGAGAGAGGCGCGCTCCGAAACAAAAGGTCGCGCGAACGGCTGGTGGAAAGAAGGCGAGTCCCGAACTCCTCGCCGAGGCATCGGCGACGGCGCGCGAAGGAACGCGGGAGCGAACGGAGGCGGGCCATCGCATGGCCGGCCGCACGCCGCCCTCGGAAAAATCCCCCGCGCGATCGTCCGGCGCCGTCAAGGTTGTGGATGATTCGATTCGGTCCTACGCGCCAGTCACGGAAGACGAGAAGCTCCTCCAAGCCGGCAGCGACCGCGACGACTTCACGCGCACCGATCCGTGGCGCGTGCTCCGGATCATGGGTGAGTTCATCGAGGGCTTCGACAACCTCGCCCACGTGCGTCGCGGGGTCAGCATCTTCGGCTCGGCGCGGACGCATCCGGATGATCCGCAGTATACGGCGGCGCAAGAAGTCGCGCGCCTCCTCGCCGAGGCGGGCTTCGCGATCATCACCGGGGCGGGACCGGGGATCATGGAGGCCGCGAACAAGGGCGCGAAGATGGGCGGCGGCACGTCGATCGGCTGCAACATCGAGCTGCCCTTCGAGCAGGGCGCCAACCCGTACGTCGATACGCTGATCAACTTTCGCTACTTCTTCGTGCGAAAGACGATGTTCATCAAGTATTCGAACGCGTTCATCATTTTTCCGGGCGGCTTCGGCACGCTCGATGAAGCGTTCGAGGCGCTGACGCTTATTCAGACGGGCAAGATTTACCAATTTCCGGTCATCATGTTCGGACGACACTACTGGGCTGGCCTCATTCGTTGGATCCAGTCGCGCGTGCTCAGCGAGTCGAAGATCTCGCCGGGCGATCTGGATCTCATTCTGCTCACCGACGATCCGCAGGAAGCCGCGCACGCGGTGATCCAGGCGTGGGAGGCGCAGAATGCCCGCTAAGCGTCCGAGCGCGGCCGGCCCGAAGGGCGAGCAGAAGCGCGCAGCGGAAGAGCGCGAGCGCGCCGGGTCGCGCCACACGTCGCACGAACGATCCAAATTCTTGCGCGGCGAACGGATCGAGCCGAAGCCGATCAATGGCGCGGAGACGACTGCCGACCTGATCGACAACGCGTTCCTGGCGTACAACGCGGCCCGTCTCCGCGAGGCGTGTCAGCTCTTCACGCGCAAGATGCTGGACGTGGACGTCACTGTCGGCATGACACTCACCGGCGCGCTCACGCCGGCGGGCCTCGGCATGGCGGCGCTCATCCCGCTCATCGAGAGTGGGTTCGTCGACTGGATCATCTCGACCGGCGCGAATCTCTACCACGACACGCACTTCGGGCTCGGTTTGGCGATGCATCGTGGCAACGCCCAGGAGTCGGACGTCGTGCTGCGCGAAGAAGGAGTCGTCCGCATCTACGACATCTTCTTCGACTACGACGTGCTCCTGTCGACCGACGCGTTCTTCCGCACGATCATCCAAGGTCCGGACTTCCAGCGCGCGATGTCGAGCGCGGAGTTCCACTATCTGTGCGGCAAATACGTGCGCGAGCGCGAGAAGGCGCTCGGCATCGGACAAAAGTCGTTGTTGTCCGCGGCGTACAGCGCGGGCGTGCCGATCTACACGTCGTCGCCGGGTGATTCTTCGATCGGCATGAACGTCGCCGCGCTCGCGCTCGAGGGAAATAAGTGCGTGATCGATCCGAACCTCGACGTGAACGAGACGGCGTCGATCGTGCTCGCGGCGAAGCGCGGCGGTGGGAAGTCCGGCGTGTTGATTTGCGGCGGAGGATCACCGAAGAACTTCATGCTCCAAACCGAGCCGCAGATCCAGGAAGTGCTTGGCATCGACGAGAAAGGTCATGACTACTTCCTGCAGATCACCGATGCCCGCCCGGACACCGGCGGTCTCTCCGGCGCGACGCCTGCCGAGGCGGTGAGCTGGGGCAAGATCGATCCCGACCGGCTGCCGGACGCCGTGGTTTGCTATCTCGATTCGACGGTCGCGCTGCCCTTGCTAACAGCCTATGCGCACGCGCGGCACGACAAGCGTCCGTTGCGCCGCCTCTACGAGAAGCGCGGCGAGATGATGGACGTCCTCCGCCGGGAGTTCGCGAACGCCAGCGGTGAGCCCGCCACGGCCGAGGAGTCGGACTCGAAGCTCCCGATGCATCGCTAACCCGCCGGCGAAATCGGGGCGAGATACAGGTCAGACACCGTACTTCGGAGCACCGTACTTCGGAGTCTGACCCCTAACGCCGTGGTTTTGCTAGCATTTTTCCGAGTCTGACCCCTAAGGCCGCGGTTTGGGTTCGGGCTGTACTGTTTTGGTACACGGGTTGGCTTGCCGAGCGGCCCTGGCGCGGACATACTCGCGGGGTAACCTGGCAAGTGCCCTGGAGGCTTCCGATGTCGCGCCGCGCGTTCATTCTCCCATTGCTCACCGTTTTCGGTCTTCCGCTCGCCGGGTGTACCGACCGAAGTATTCCGACGATTCCCGCGCCGAGCGTCTCGGCGAGCTTCGCCAAGGAACCTGGCGAACCGGAAACGAAGAAGCTGTTCAAGGAATACGTCGCCATGGGATCGTCGATCGCCGCCGGTTTCATGTCGGGCGGCATCAACGATTCGACGCAGCGTTTGGCGTATCCGGCAATTCTCGCGGAGCGCGGAGACGCCAAGAAGTTCGATATACCGCTCCTGGCCAAGCCGGGATGTCCGGCGCCGTGGATCGCGCCGCTCACGCCATCGGCTCCGTCGTGCGCCGGACGGGCGAACGACGTGCTTCCGCCGGACGCCAACAATGTCGCGGTCCCTGGACTCCGCGTGGCCGAAGCACTGTTGCCACCGGCGAGCCCCGCCAGCGTCTACAGTCTGTTGCTCGGCGGAAGCTCCGAGGTGAGCGCGATGTTGGCGGCAAAGCCGACGTTCGCCACGGTGGAACTGGGCGACAACGACGTCTTCGAATCGGCGCTCGCCGGAACGATCGGGCCGGTCGTACCGAACGGCGACAGCCTGCTCACGAGGCTCGCGAGTTTCCAATCTTCTTATGGGCAAATCGTCGGCGCACTGGCGAGCGTCAACCAGCTTCGCGGCGCCGTGCTGATTGGCGTGATCGACCCGCTTCTCGGCTCGCCGGTCGTTCAGCCGGGCGCGTACTTCTTTTTGGCGCGCGACGCGTCGGGGCGATTCTTCGGCAAGCCGGTGAATGCGAATTGTTCGCCCATCGGTCCGTTAGGGCAGCCCAATCCGCTCGCCACCAATCTGATATCCTTCCAGATTCTGTTGGACGCCAACCTGCCGGAGATCAACTGCGATCTCAACGCCTTCCCGCCGGGTGATCCTCGGCGAGGCGCCTATCTGCTCGATCCCGCCGAACAGACCACGATCCACACCCGCGTGCTGCAATACAACGCGACCATCGCACAATTCGCGGCCGCCAACGGCTGGGCGTACGTCGATCCAAACGCGATCGTCGTCGCCGCGCTCGCGTCGCGGACCAACGGCCGCGCCGACCAGCTCCGGAAGTGTCAGGATCTCCCCGCGGCCACGACCGCAATTGCGCTCCAGGCGGCGGTGTTGAACACCTGTCCCGTGACAGGCATCACGGCCGCGCCAAACTTCTTCGGCGCGCTCATTTCGTTCGACGGTGTCCATCCGTCAGCGGCCGGCCAGCAGGCCATCGCGAATCTCGTCGCGGCGGCGGTGAACGCCAAGTATGGAACGGCACTCGCGACGTTTTGAAACGACCAGCGGCTTGTCTTGCTCGCGACCAAGCCGAAGCTAGAGTCGTCGGCGGACGATGCGGACGAGGTTGAGGCGGGAATAGTGGCCTCGTGAAACGACGGCGGCGGCGTCCTCGCCGCCGAGAACTCGACGCACGATCGTGGCATCGGTCTCGCCGGCGTTGATCCGCGATTCGATCGTCGCGAGCGTCGTCGAAAGCCAATCGATCTTGCGATCGAGTGCCTCGTTCGCCGGCTCGATCAGTCCGCGATGGGCGTCGAACATCCGATCCGGGGACAGCGCTCGAACCGCGCGCAAGCTTTCGACGATAGCGTACGGATCCTCGGTCGAGTGGACCGTGCGCGCGCGCACGCCGAGCCAGAGGTCTCCAGTGAACGCCGTCCCCGTCGACTTGTCCCAGACGATTTGATGATCGCTCGAGTGGCCGGGCGTGTGGACGCACGCGAGGTCGGCGACGTCGGGGGGGTGAACGTTGTCGGCGAGCGAGGGGGGTGGCCCCCACACGAGGCGGCGATAGAGCTCTATACGCGGAAAGGAGCGTAGCGTGGCCTCCGTATCCGCGCGTAGCGTCAGCGGTGTGCCGAGGGCAGCGAGCGCGGCGACATTGCCGGCATGATCTTCGTGCCAATGCGTCACGATCGCGGCGCGAATGTCGAGCGATCGCGCGGCACGCAGCAGAAGGTCGCGCGCGCGCGCGAAGCCGGTGTCAATCATGACGCCGCGAACCACATACGCGCTGACGTCGATGCCGATCGCGCGGCCGGCAGCGCTCACCATGCGCAATCGCGTCACGTCACCGTAGCGCTCGACTCGAAGCGAGGCCAACGTCGGCTACCGTTTGCGAGGGTTCGGCACGCCGAGTAACTTCTTAAAGTCTAACGCGCCCGGCCTACCGGCCGGGCGCTCAAGTTTTGTCCCATGACTCTCGCGGTCCGCGTATGATCGAAGCACTGAAGCAAAAGTTGGGGGAAGAAGTCGAAAAGCTCCAATACGAGCTCAACGTCACGCTGCCCAACGAAATTCGGAAGGCGGTCGAGCTCGGCGATCTTCGCGAGAACAGCGAGTACAAAGCCGCGCTCGAGCGGCAGCAGTTCGTGCAGGCGCGTCTTGGACAGTTGCGGATGCGGCTGAGCAAGCTCTCGTCCATCGATCCGACGCAGATCCCGCGCGACAAGGTCGGCTTGGGCTCCAAGGTCGTCGTCGAGGACCAGAAGACCGGACAGAAAGAGACCTATTATCTCGTCTTTGGTGACGCGCTCGAGTTCGAGGAGGGCCACGTCACGATGGCCTCGCCGATTGGACGCGCGTTGCTCGGGCAAGCCGTGGGCGACGTCGCGTTTCTGAAGCTGCCGACGATGGTGCGGCAGCTGAAGGTCGTCGAGCTCAAGACGCTCCACGACGCCGAAGAAGCCGACGTCTAGCGCTCGCTAGCTCGCGACGGCGATCGCCGGCATCTGTGCCGGCAGATGATACATCCGGGTGCTGCGGATCAGGCGATCGAAGCGCGCGAAGAGGTCGGGATCGAACGTCCGGCCCCGTTCGGCGGCCATCATCATCAAGGCTTCGTCGCGGGTGAAGCCGCGGCGGTACGGGCGATCCGTCGTCAGCGCGTCGAACACGTCGGCGACGCAGACGATGCGCGCGCTGAGCGCGATTTCCTCGCCGGCGAGGCCGTCCGGGTAGCCCGAGCCATCCCAGCGCTCGTGGTGGCTGCGCACCATCGGCAGGATGTCCCACGGGAAATCGATCGTCGAGAGAAGCTCCGCCCCCGCGGCGGCGTGCTGCTCCATGATCACGCGCTCTTCCGCGGTCAGACGTCCGGGCTTGTTCAAGATCTCTGACGGCACCGCGATCTTGCCGACGTCGTGCAGGACGGCGCCGATCCGGAACCAGAACATCGTCATCTCGTCGAATCCGACGTCGCGCGCCAGCGCGCAGGCGTAATCCGCGACACGCTCGCAGTGGCCGCGCGTATAGGCGTCCTTCGACTCGATGTCCCGCGCCCAGCGCGCGACGACGAGGTAGAAGCGATCCTCGAGGCGGGCCACGCGGCGCTGCAGGTCGGCGAGGTTGCGCTCGGCCCGCAGACGGCTGAAGAGACGATGCGACAGCGACAGCGCTTGCAGCGTTTCGCGGTTCTTCGTCAGCTTCTCGAAGAGCTCGGCCTGCTCCGTCGCCGTTTCAGCGGCGAGCAACAGATCCTCGCGACGGAGCGCGTTCTCGTACGCCGCCTGCAGGTGTCCTTCCGCCGCCGCGGTGTCGCCTCGCGACCGGCAGATCACGCCGAGGTTCTTGAACGTCTCGCCGAGCGCCCGTTGGTCGCCCGCGTCGCGCGCTTCGCTGAGCACCGCGCCCGCGACAGCGGCGGCGCGGTCGATCTCGCCCTGCGCGATCAGCAGACTCACCGAGCTGTTGAGCGCGAGCAATCGATGCGGCACGTCACCGGCGACGCGGCAGTGCACGACGGCTTCCTCGTAGGCGGCGCGGGCATCGTCGTAGCACTCCATCTGGGTGTAGACGAGGCCCATGTTGTTGAGCGTGTGTCCGATCTGCCGGTGCAGCGACTGCGCCCGGTAGATCGCCAGGCTCGATCGGTAATAGTCGAGCGCCGCGGTCAGATCGCCGCGCACACTGGCGATCACGCCGAGGTTCTGGGCGATCATCGCCTCGAGCGGGCGATCCTCGACGTTGACGGCGAGCGCCAGCGCGCGGGCGTACATCGGCTCCGCGGTGTCGAAATCGCCGCGCATCAGGTGCGTGTTCCCGATCGCGTTGACGGCGTGGGCGATGTCTTCATCCGCGCCGCGCGCTTCGGCAATCGCCAGCGCGGCGGTCAGACAATCGAGCGCGGTCTCGAGATGGCCTTCGTCGAGGTAGGAACGCGCGATGCGGCGGATGATCGAGGACGCCGCGGCGCCGTCATCGCCGCGAAGGAGGTGAAGCGCCGTCTCGTATCGCTCGCGCGCGATCTCCCGCTGGCCGGCCGCGTCAGCGCGACCGGCTTCGTCGACGAGCGTTGCGACGTCCGTGGAGAGATCGGACTTCCCCATCGCGTCAGGCGACGGAGGTTTTGCCGGGCAGAGGCCGAACCATCTTTTTCGCGATCGTCGGGCGGGAGATGCCCAACAGCCGCGCGGCAGCGGCCTGATTTCCGCCCGTGAGCTTGAGCGTGAGCGCCACGGCCTCGGCGACGATGTCGTCGAGCAATTTCCCGCCGGGCGGAATACGAATCTCGCCGACGGCGTCGGGCGCCGGAGCGCGCGCCGTACGCCGCTGAATCATCAGATGCTCGGCCTTCACGAGCGGAGAATCACCGCTCAGAATCGCCGCGCGCTCGATCACGTTCTTGAGCTCGCGCACGTTACCGGGCCATCGGTGAACGCGCAGCGCCGCGTAGGCGTCGTGCGCGAACTCCTTGGTCTGCTGGTTCTCGCGGTTTTCCTGACTCAGGAAGTGACGCGCGACGACGTCGACGTCCTCGACGCGATCGCGGAGCGGCGGCAGGAAGATCGAGAAGACGTTGAGGCGGTAGTAGAGGTCCTCGCGGAACTCACCACTCGTCACGACCTGCTCGAGAATCGGACTCGCCGCCGCGACGACGCGGCATTCGATCGCTATCTCGTCGTAGCCGCCGAGGCGGCGGATCTGCCGCGACTCCAGCGCGCGGAGCAGCTTCGGCTGGAGGAGCGGCGGCAGGTGGTGTACTTCATCCAGGAAGACCGTGCCGGATCCGGCCAGTTCGAGAAGTCCCTGCTTGCGTGAGTGCGCACCCGTGAAGGCGCCGCGCTCGTGACCGAACAACTCCGATTCAAGGAGCGAGTCCGGAATCGCCGCGCAATTGATCGCGACGAAGGGTTCGTCGGCCGCGGGACTGGCGTAGTGGATACCACGCGCGAAGAGCTCTTTTCCCGTGCCGGTTTCGCCGATCAGAAGAACTGTCGTGCGGCGCGCGCCCGCCACTTGCTGCGCGAGACGTACCGCTTCGCGAAGCACCGGGCTCTCGCCGATGATGTTCTGAAATCCGAACGGCTCCGGAGCAGCTGTCTGCTCGGCAGTGTCGTTGGCCAACCGTACCTCGAGGGCGTAAGTGAAGTCCTACCGCTTACGCAGACGACGATCCTGTCCTCGAGGTATCGGTCGGCGATCCAACGTCCGTTTATTCGGCCGGCTTTCGGGGCGGCAATTTATTCCCGGCCACTCGCGACGATGTAGCCCGAGAAGTGCCAAATCGGGAACACCGCCGTGCCGGCCGAGATGCTGACGTTCAGCAGCTCGCTGACGAGGTTGTCCTGCGCTGCATCGCTGAAATAGCCGACGAACAACAGCTTCGGATCGATCAACCCGGTGCCCGCGTCGGTGGAGCTCAACTTCTGCGTCGCAACGAGCGGAACGGGGAACTTGAGGCCGTGCGGGGCGAACTCGTAGGCGACGTCGCTGCCGGCCAGCGCCGTCACGGTGATGATCTGCTTCGACGACAGGGCAAGCGGTGGGACGACGACCGTCAATCCCGTGCCGGGCACCGTGATGGCTCCGCCCAGCGGTCCGAGGTAGGCTGACGCACTCACCGGCGTCGCCAGCGGCGTCGTGCGCTTGAGCGACGTGACGGTGGTCGGCGCGATGGATACTCCCTGAAGCAGCAGCGAAGGCGACGACGACACCGCCGATGGCGCAGGCGCGACAGGACTGTCGCTCGTGGAACAACTCGCGAGCAGTAAAGCCGCGAACATCGGGAGGAGAAGACGATGGCGCATACGGCGGGTCGTGTCGGTTGAGGTGAGGGATCGAGAAGCGCGGGCTGCCCGGGGGGAAAGCCCGCGTTTGCCGGGAACACCCTAAGCAGCGACTGTGCCCCGGCCCCAACTCGCGTGACACGAACGAGTTGAGTGAAAACGCCACGTGCACCGCGGGCTACAATGCCAAAAATCTTTGCTCGCCGATTTTGCACGTTGTAAAGAATTTGTGCTTCGCTTGACCGGTCTTGGGCCGCGTGCCAACTTCCCCATACCAAGTACGGGGAAGCGTGCGGATGGCCTCCGAACCCATGGACCTGCTGCAGGGCACGTTGGACGTCCTCGTCCTGCGCGCGCTCCGGCTCGGACCCATGCACGGCTACGCCGTCTCGCGGTGGATTCGCGAGCGGACGGACGGTGTGTTGGAGATCGAGGACGCGCCGCTCTACAAAGCGCTTCATCGGCTCGAACAAGCGGGACACGTCGCCGCCGAGTGGGGCTTTTCCGAGAACAATCGCCGCGCGCGCTTCTATCGGCTGACGCCCGACGGACGCCGGCAGTTGAAGGACGAAGAGGCCGCGTGGCGTCGCTACGCCGCGGCGGTGTTCAAAGTCCTCGAGCCGGCGTGAGACGATGAGGCGCTTCTTCCAGCTGCCGTGGAGAACGCGGCAACAGATCCGCGCCGACGTCGACGACGAGCTGTCCTTCCATCTCGACATGCGGATCGACGCGCTCGTCGCTTCGGGAATGTCGCGCGACGCGGCGCGGGCACAGGCAATCCGAGAATTCGGAGACATCGATGACGCGCGTCGATACATCCGCGCTGTCGACCACGACATCGAAGCCGCTCGGCGGCGGAGCGATTACATGAACGATTTACGCAGCGACATCGTCTACGCGGTTCGTAAGCTCCGCGGTTCGCCGATGTTCACGCTGACCGCCGTTCTCACCCTGGCGCTCGGCATCGGCGCGAACACGGCGATTTTTTCCGTCGTGAACGGCGTACTTCTCAAGCCCCTGCCCTTTCCGCAGCAGGACCGGCTCGTCCGCATTCAGTTCAGGCAGCAGGGACATGGCGACGCCTCCACGCCCCCCGACCTCGCCGACTTCCGCACGCGCGCCCGGGGGTTCGACGGGTTCTCGCACTTCGAGGGCTACACGGCGAACCTCGTCCGCGAGCACGCCGAGCCGGAACGGCTCGTCGGCGCGGAGGTGAGCGCAAACTGGTTCTCGCTGCTGCGCGTTCGTCCGCTGCACGGCCGCTTCTTCTCCGTGGGCGAGGACAGCCCGTCCGCGCCGCAAGTCGTCGTGCTGAGTGAGCCGCTCTGGCGGCGCGACTTCGCCGCCGATCCGGCGATCGTCGGAAAACAACTTCAAATCAACGCGCAGCTCATGACGGTCGTCGGCATCGCGCCCGACGGCCAGGGCTATCCGATGAGCGCCGAGCTCTGGGTGCCGACGCGCTTTTCCGCGAGAGACTTGAGTGACGCAACGCGCGGCGCGCGCTGGCTCGGGATGCTCGGTCGCGTGAAGGACGGCATGCCTCTCGAGACGGCTAAGGCCGAAGTCGAGGGGATCGAAAAGCAGATGGAAGGACTCTTCCCCGAGCAATTCAAGGAGCGCCGCGCCCGCGCGATACAACTGCAAACCGCGATCGTCGGCGATCTCCAGCGTCCGCTTTATGTCATTATGGCGGCGGTTGCCGTCGTGCTGCTCATCGCGTGCGCGAATGTCGCCAACCTGATGCTCGTTCGGGCGACGGCGCGGGAAAGCGAGATGGCCATTCGCACAGCGCTCGGCGCGGGCCGTTCGCGCCTCGTTCGACAGCTGGTCACCGAGAGCATGCTCCTTTCGATCGTCGGCGCGGCGGCCGGCGTAGCGTTCGCCAAGTGGGGAATGGGTGTTCTCATCGCCATGGCGCCGGCAGACCTTCCGCGCGTGAAAACCGCGGCGATCGACGGAACGGCTCTCGCGGTGACCGCCGGCGCGGCGCTCGTCATCGGCCTGCTCTTCGGCGTGCTTCCCGCGGTTCAGACGTCGGCCGGCGATCTGGCGAACGCGCTGCGCGCCGGGGCGCGCGGGGCGCGAACGCGTCGTCAGGCCAATCGCACCAAGCGATTCATCGTCGCCGCGGAGGTAGCCCTCGCCGTCACGCTCCTCACGGGCGCCGGATTGCTCATTCGAAGCTTCCGCGAGCTCATGGCGGTCAACCCGGGATTTCAACCCGACCACATCATGACGATGCGGGTGTTGCTGCCCGGCAAGACGTACGACACGCTGCCGAAAATCGCGAGCTTCGCGCGGCAGCTCGAGTCGCGCGCGGCCGCGTTGCCGGGCGTGCGGGCCGCGGCGCTCGGAAACGCCGTTCCACTCGACGGTACCAGCTTTTGGCTGACCTTCGTCGTCCGCGGAAGCGCGCCCGTGCGCCCCAGCGATCAGCCCTCGGCGAGCATTCGAACCGTGACGCCGAACTACTTCACGGTTCTCGGAACGCCACTGCTCCGAGGCCGCGCCTTCGCGGCGGACGATCGCGTCAACGCGCCGCGGGTCGCGATCGTCAACCAGACGTTCGTCAAACGATTCATGGCGAACGAAGACCCGATCGGCAAATACGTCGAGATCGGATGGACGATCGACGGCGTCCGGCAAGGCGGCCAGATAGTGGGCGTGGTCGGAGACGTGCGGGACGACGCGCTCAACGCGGACGTGGATCCGACCTTTTATCTGCCGTTCGATCAGACGCCGGTCGAAGGGATCGTGATCACGGCGCGAACCGCGGCGCCTCCGGCGTCCATCACGTCGGCGCTTCGCGGCGTTGTTCGCGATCTCGACCCGACGTTGCCCGTCTACGACGTCCAGACGATGGAGCAACACGTCGCCGCGTCGGTCAGCCGGCAGCGCTTCTACGCCACGCTCCTCGGGGTTTTTGCGACTGTGGCGCTCGTGCTCGCGGCCGTCGGGTTGTACGGGGTCATCGCCTACGCGGTGAGTCAACGAACGCACGAGCTTGGCGTGCGGGTGGCGTTGGGGGCGACCGGCACTCGCATTAGCCGCATGGTCATTGGTGAAGGCGTGATACTCACCGCGGCAGGCGTGCTCGTGGGGCTCGTGGCGTCGCTCGGCGGCGCGCGGATCATTGCCAAGCTCCTCTACAACGTGAAGAGCTCGGACCCGGTGACTTTCGTCGGCGTGGCGCTGCTGCTCGGCGTTGTCGCCGCGTGCGCGAGTTACATCCCGGCTCGGCGGGCGGCCCGGGTCGACCCGTTGGTCGCGATGCGAGGCGATTGACCCGGGTGAGTCACTCGACTGTGAAAATCCGGCGCACCTCCCGCTCGTAGGCATCCACGGCGGACTTCGTCGCGCGCTCGTCCCAGCCGAGCGTCGGCGCGACCGCCTCGGCGACGCGTGACGCGACGTTCATCCCGTGGTCTCTCGTCTCGAACGCGAGGTGCGTGCGTCGAATGAGCAGATCGCCGATCGTCTCGGCCATCTCCGATCGCGCGCAGTACCGAAGCTCGCCGAAGGTGTAGGGAAGCTCGTCGACGATTCGCGAGGTGTCGGAAGCCATTTCCCCCCACACGTCGCGCCACCTCGTGCCGAACGACGCCGCGAGATGTTCGGCGAGCGCGGCGTCTCGCGTCGTCTCGGCGATGTGGCCAACGAGGTCAGGAAGCGAGTCGAAGTCTCCGCCGGGCAGCGGCCGCGCTTTCGTTGCCGGCGCCGCGCGGATTTTCCCGAACATCGATTCGATGACGTCACGCGCCATCACGCGGTACGTCGTGAGCTTGCCTCCGGTGATCGACACGACCCCGTGCTTGCTCGATTGAATGGCGTGCTCGCGCGATAGCGCGCCCGGCATCACCGCATCGTGCGCGACGAGCGGCCGGATTCCAGCCCAAGCACTCACCACGTCCGCTTCGTGCAGCTGCGAAGTCGGAAAGAACCAATTCGCGGCGGCGAGCAGGTAGCGAATATCGTCGTGCGAAGCGCGCACCTCGTCGGGGCGGGAGCGTGTCTCGGTTTCGGTCGTCCCGACAATTGCGAATGCCCCCGCCGGCAGCGCGAACAACACGCGTCCGTCTTCGGGGGAAATCATCGTCACGGCGCGTCGGTTACCGAGCCGCGCGCGCGGCACGGCGACGTGCGCCCCCTTGCTGCCGTGCACCGCCGGCGACCCGTTTCCGTCGAGCGAGCGGAGCTCGTCGCTCCACGGACCGGTCGCGTTGACGATCATGCGCGCATGGACTTCGATCTGACTCCCGCCAAGCTGGTCCTCGACGACCGCGCCGCGGGCGTGTCCGTCATCGACGATCAGCCGCGTCACGCCGACGTGATTTACGATCACCGCGCCCGCCTCGGCCGCGCCGAGCGCATTGGCGAGCGTGAGGCGCGCGTCGTCGGTGGCGGCGTCGAAATACGACGCGCCGCCCTTGAGGCCCGCCGGCTGGAGCGCGGGTTCTCGTTCGAGCACCGCGTCGTGAGACAACCGTCGATGTCTTGCCACGTTGCGAAACAGGGCCAGCGCATCATAGGCGAACAGGCCGGCGCCCAGCTTCCAGCGTGAGATCCGGGCGCCCTCGTACACGGGCCAAGTGAACTCCAGAGGCCGGACGAGATGCGGCGCGACGCGGAGCAGGGCATGACGCTCGGCACTCGACTCGAAGACGAGATGGATGTGGCCGTGCTCGAGGTAGCGCACACCGCCGTGGACGAGCCGCGACGACCTGCTCGACGTCCCCCAGGCGAAATCCGCCTTGTCCACCAGCGCCACCGCGAGCCCGCGCGATACCGCTTCGTAGGCGATTCCGCACCCGGTGATGCCGCCGCCGATCACGAGGAGGTCGAATTGCCGGCTGCCGAGCGCTTCCAAGCGCTCCGGTCGCGTCGGGACGCGGGCTTGCATTGAAGCAAAGCTAAGCCAGTTTCCTTGCATGCCACCCTTGGGCGGCCCCGGTCGTCGCGTCGCGATCGTTGCGGGAGTGCGCACTCCATTCGCGCGCGCCGGAACGGCGTTCAAGCATCTCTCGGCGATCGAGCTCGGCAAGCTCTGCGTCTCCGAGCTCATTCAGCGCACCGACCTCGAGGCGAAGCTCGTCGAGTCGGTGGTCTACGGAACCGTGGTTCCGTCGGTCATCGCGCCGAACATCGCCCGCGAGGTGTCGCTGCTCCCGGTTCTGCCGAAGGGCTGCGAAGCCTACACCGTGAGCCGCGCCTGCGCGTCGGCGAACCAGGCAATCACCGACGCCGCCGATCAGATCCTGCTCGGCCATCACGACGTCGTGATCGCCGGCGGCGCCGAGTCGCTGTCGAACGTACCGATCCTTCATTCGCGCGGAATGTCCGACAAGCTCCTGTCGTTCTCGCGCGCGAAAGGGCCGGCACAGCAACTGAGAATCCTCGGCTCGATTCGCCCGAAGGATCTCGTGCCGATCACGCCGGCCATCGCCGAGCCGTCGACGGGTGAGACGATGGGGCAGTCGGCTGAGAAGATGGCGAAGATCAACCACATCGCACGCGAGGATCAGGACCAGTTCGCGTTGCGGTCGCATCGTCTCGCCGCGGCTGGTACCGAAGACGGTCGCCTCACCGCGGAGATCATGGCGGTCTACGTGCCGCCGAAGTACGAGGTCGTGCTGACGAGCGACAATGGCATTCGCACCGACACGTCGATCGATCAATTGCAGGCACTGAGGCCGGTCTTCGACAAGCACTATGGTAGCGTGACCGCGGGAAATTCGTCCCCGCTCACCGACGGGGCGAGCGCGGTGCTGCTCATGAGCGAGGAACGCGCGCGGACCCTTGGCTATCAACCGCTTGCCTATATCAGATCATACGCCTACGCGGCGCTCGATCCGGGCGAGCAGCTGCTCATGGGCCCCGTGCTCGCGGCGCCGGTCGCGCTCCAGCGCGCGGGGCTTTCGCTGGGCGACATTGATCTCGTCGAAATGCACGAGGCCTTCGCCGCGCAGCTCTTGTGTAACCTGGCGGGCTTCATGTCGCGCTACTGGGCCGAGCGTGCCGGCTTTGCCACTCCGGTTGGGGAAATCGATCGGGCGAAGCTGAACGTGATGGGCGGCTCGATCGCGATCGGGCATCCCTTTGGCGCAACCGGAGGCCGTATTCTCATGACGCTGACGAACGAGCTCATTCGCCGCGGCGGACAGTTCGGCCTGATGACCGTCTGCGCCGCGGGAGGAATGGGACACGCCATGGTCATCGAGCGCGCATGAGCACCGTCGCCGATACGGCCACACACGGGCAGACGCTCACGTCGGCGCTCTCGGGCGACGTTCTCGTCGTCACGATCGATCAGCCGAACGAGCCGGTGAACACGCTGACTCCGGCGCTCGCCGTGGAGTTCGAGGAAATCTTCGTCCGAGTCACGGGCGATCTCCTCATCAAGGGAGTCGTCCTCATCTCCGGCAAGCCGGAAGCCTTCATCGCCGGCGCCGATGTCGAGCAGTTTCTTGAACTCCGCTCGAGCGAGGACGCGGAACGCATCAGTCGCCTCGGCCAGGAGATGCTCGATCGCCTCGAGAAGCTTCGCGTTCCAACGGTCGTGGCGATTCACGGCGCCTGTCTCGGCGGAGGACTCGAGCTCGCGCTCGCCTGTCGCTATCGCATCTGCACGGACCATCCGAAGACGACCCTCGCGTTGCCGGAAGTGCAGCTCGGCCTGATTCCCGGCGTGGGCGGAACACAGCGGCTGCCGCGCCGCGTCGGATTGCAGGCGGCGCTCGACATGATTCTCACCGGACGAACAGTCCGGCCGCGCCGCGCTCTGCAAATCGGTCTCGTCGACGAGATGGTGCATCCGGCGATCCTCCGCGACGTCGCGGTACAACGGGCGCGCGCGCTTGCCGAGGGCACCCTCAAGCCTGCCCGTTCACGCACCTTCCGGGCGTCGAGTCTCCTGCTCGAGCACAATCCGCTTGGTCGCGGCGTCGTGTTCAAGAAGGCGCGCGAAAGCGTGATGGAGAAAACACACGGACAGTATCCGGCGCCCCTCGCCGCGCTCGAAGCGGTGCAAACCGGATACACCGAGGGTCCCGAGGCCGGCATGCGACGCGAGGCGCAACTGTTCGGAGAGATGGCGATGACCGACGTGTCGCGCCAGCTCGTCTTCCTCTTCTTCGCGACGAACGCGCTCAAGAAAGACCCGGGCGTCGACGGTACGCCGCCGCGGCCTCGCGCGATCGAGCGGATCGGCGTCCTCGGCGCCGGCTTCATGGGAGCGGGAATCGCGTCGGTCGCCGTGCAACAGGGAACGCTCGTGCGCCTCAAGGACACGGACACGGCGCGCATCGGCAAGGGGCTGGCGGCGCTCCGAAGTGTCGTGCAGGAGCGTCTGGCGAAACGGCAGATCACTCGCCAGCAGTTCGACGATTATCTCGCGCTCATCGGTGGTACGACCGACTACAGCGGATTCGGCTCGGCGGATCTCGTGATCGAGGCGGTGTTCGAGGACCTCGAGCTCAAGCATCGCGTGCTGGCCGAGGTCGAGCCGGTAATCGACTCGTCGGCGGTTTATGCGTCGAATACGAGCACGATTCCGATCAGCCGGATCGCCGAGGTAGCGCACCATCCCGAGCGCGTTCTCGGAATGCACTTCTTTTCGCCCGTGCACCGCATGCCGTTGCTCGAGGTCATCACGACGGAGCGGACGTCGCGCGAGGCGATTACGACCGCCGTCGCCTATGGCAAGCGGCTGGGGAAGACCGTCATCGTCGTGAACGACGGACCGGGCTTCTACACAACGCGCACGTTGGCGGCGTACATGAACGAGGCCGGCCGTCTGCTCGACGAAGGCGCGTCGATCGAATCGATCGATACCGCGCTCGAGGCATTTGGCTTTCCGGTCGGTCCGATCACCCTGTTGGATGAGGTCGGCATAGACGTTGGCGGCAAGGTCGGGCTGGTTCTCGCTGAGGCGCTCGGCGCGCGGATGACACCGTCCGAGGCGATGCGGCGTGTCGTGACCGCGGGGCGAACCGGCCGAAAGGGTGGAAGCGGGTTCTACCGGTATGACGCGACCGGAAAGAAAGGTGGGGTCGACGAATCTGTATACCAGGTCATTGGAGCGCAGCGTCGAGAGTTGAACCGCGACGAGATCGTCGAGCGCTGCGTACTGGCCATGGTCAACGAAGCCGTCCGCTGTTTGGAGGAGCGGGTATTGCGCTCGGCCCGTGACGGGGATGTCGGGGCGGTGTTCGGGATCGGGTTTCCGCCTTTCCGGGGAGGGCCGTTCCGGTACGTCGACAGCGTTGGCGCGGCCCGAATCGTAGATCGTTTGGAGGACTTGAACGTGCGCTATGCCCCTCGATTCAGGCCCGCCGAGCTGCTCCTCGACATGGCCGCCCAGCGGCGGAGCTTTTACCCGGAGCCGCGGTAGCATAAAAGAACGGAAGACGTGTGACCCTCCCATACCTACCCAGGTCTCTCGCTTGGAAGCTGTTTCGGACGCGGTGATCGTCGAGCGTGTGTTGCGCGGGAACGCCGAGGCATTCGGCAGTCTCGTGGAGCGCTACCGCGATCGGTACGCCCGGTACGCGCTGCACATGCTCGGCAACCGTGAGGATGCCGAAGAAGCGTTGCAGGACGCGTTTACCCGCGCGTATCGCTCGCTTGCACGGTGCGACGACCCGGAGCGCTTCGGCGCCTGGTTGTTCCGCATTCTCGTCAACCGGTGTCGGACTCTGGGCGCGCGCCGTGGTCGGCGGGCGAAAACGTTCGTCTTCGACGAAACGGCTCTCCTGAGTGCGTCGGAGGACCATCCGGCCGAGCAAGGTGCCTGGCGTGAGGAGATAGATCGCGCCTTGCAGCGGCTCCGGCCGGAGCAGCGCGAAGCGTTTTTGTTGAAGTATGTGGAGGAACTTGGCTACGACGAGATGTCGCGGCTTACCGGGGTCGGGGTATCGGCGCTAAAGATGCGTGTCATGCGCGCCTGCGACCGTCTCCGCGAGCTGCTGAGTGAGGTGCATAGTGCGTGACGATGACAACGTGAAAATCAGAGATGTCGCGCGGGCACTACGCGAGCCGGTTCGCGTGGACGCGTCGTTCAACGAGCGCGTAATGCGTGTCGTTCGCGAGCTGCCGAAGCATTCGCACCTCTCGTTCTGGCGACGCTGGGCCATGCCGCGCACGATCACGGTGCGTCCGCTCGCCGCGTCGCTCGCTGCCGCGTCGCTCGTCCTGTTCGCGCTCGTCGGGCTCTGGCACGTTTCCGACGATCTCGATCGAGCGGCGAAGCCGATCGCGAAAGCGATCTTCCCGCCCAAGGTCGCGCCCGAGCAGCACGTCCAGTTCGTGCTCGTCGCGCCCGACGCGAAGAAGGTCGCTGTCGTCGGCGACTTCAACGGGTGGGATCCGTCGCACTTGGGGTATCAGGCACAGCACCGAGGCGGCGGCGTCTGGGCGGTGACTGCTTCCGTCCCGATCGGCCACCATCGCTACTCGTTCGTCGTCGACGACAGCCTTTGGGTGGCCGATCCCACGGCGCCACGCGTCGTGGACAACGACTTCGGCACGACCAACTCGGCCATCGTCGTCGAAGAGCAGCGGTGAACGCCCTCAAGCGCGCCCTCGCCGGGGTTCTGGCGGCTGCCGCCACGGCGCGCGCGCAGGATGTTCGGCTGGCCCAGCGGCTCGACAAACCGACGTACGTCGCGGTCAACGCGATCGTCGATTCGGCGCGCGTCGCCAAGCTTCCGACGGCGCCCCTCGTCGATAAGGCCCTCGAGGGAGCGGCCAAGGGCTCCGACGGTCAAAAGATCGTCTTGGCGGTGCACCAACTCTCCGTCCGCATGACCAGCGCTCGCCGCGTGCTTGGGACGTCGTCGAGTCCGGACGAGATCAAGGCCGCGGCGACCGCGCTCGACGCCGGCGTCTCCGAGCGGGACCTCGAGCGCGTCAAATCCGCCGGCGGCAAACGGCCGGTGACGATGCCCCTCGCCGTGCTCACCGATCTGGTCGGCCGACAGGTCCCGATCGCGACGGCGACGACACTCGTCGTCCAACTTTCTCGCTCCGGCGTAAAAGACCCGGATCTCGCGCTATTTCAGCGCAACGTTCGCGCCGACATCGACCGGGGCGCGGATCCCACGGTTGCCGCGACAACGCGTGCCCGCGGACTCGTCGCTCGCGGCAGCACGTCCAAAACCAAGCCCGCACAGTAGCGTCCCGGCGCGCAGATCGGGTACAATTCCCGGTCTAATGCTCAGGGACTTTTATGCGTCGTGACGTCTTGTTGCTGGGCGCGCTGCTTACGTCGAGCGCCGCCGCGGCGCAGCAGGCTCCCACCGTCGACAACTACTCGATTCCTTCCAAGAGCCGGTACTCGCAGCAGAGCTATGCCGGCAAGCGGCCGCTCACTCGGGCCGAGCGCACCAACTTTGCCGAGACGTCGCATTACGAGGACGTCGTCGCGTTCATCGATTCGCTGAAGCTGCTCGGCGCGAAAGTCGCCACCGGTTCAATCGGCAAGACGATCGAAGGGCGCGAGCTGCCGTACGTGATCGCGTCGCGTCCGCTCATCACGACGCCGGCGGAAGCGCGCCGCGCCGGACGGCCGGTCGCCTACATCCAGGCGAACATCCACGCCGGCGAAGTCGAGGGAAAGGAGGCGATGCAGTCGCTGCTGCGCGATCTCCTCTTCGACAAGAACAAGAACGTCCTCGATTCGATCGTGCTCATCGTCCAGCCGATTTACAACGCCGACGGCAACGAAAAGTGGGGGCCGCAGGCGCGCAATCGGGGCGCGCAAAACGGTCCCGAGATGGTGGGCACCAGACAGAATGCGTCGGGCTGGAACCTGAATCGCGACTACATCGGCGCCGACGCGCCTGAGACGAAGGGCGCGTTCGCGATGCTCAACAAGTGGGATCCGGATCTGTTCATGGATCTCCACACGACCGACGGCAGCATCCATGGCTACGCGCTCACTTACGCACCGCCGCTGACGCCGACGGCGGTGAACGTCCTCCCGTACTCGACGAAGATGCTTGCCGATATCCGGCAGCGAATGCTCGATCGTCACGGGTTCTACGTGCAGGACTACGGCGATTTCAGTCGGCCTGGCGCGGCACGAGGCGGCGGTGGCGGCGGGCGTCGCGGGACTCCGCCGGCGGGAGCCGCGCCGGGCGATACCGCGGGGCGGGCAGGCGCGGCGCGCGGTGGCGGCGGATTCGGCGGCGGCCGCGGTCCGTCGCTCGAGGCAATGATCGCCGATTCGATTCCGTCGAGCGGTTGGGCGTTCTCGACGTACGAATCTCTCGCCCGGTACGGGACGAACTATTACGGCCTCCGCAATCGCCTCTCCGTGTTGAGCGAAGCGTTCTCGCACGATCCGTTCGCGCGTCGGGTCGCCTCCACCTACGACTTCGTGAGCGAGCTCCTCTCGTACCTCGCGGAGCACAAGCGGGAAATTCTCGCCCTCGAAGCGAAAGGCGACGCGAACGTCGCGGCGTGGGCTCGCCAAACGGCGGGCGCGCCGCAGCTCTCGCTGAAATCACGCATGGACACGACGCGCATCGAGGAGGTGCGCGTCGAACAAATCGTTCCGCTGACCGACAGCACGAAGCGTGAGGCGGGTTTGGGCGGCGCGCGGCAACGCACCGGCATCATCAAGCTCGTTCGCATGCCGGTGATGGCCAGCTTCACGCCGACGCTCACCAGCACGCTGCCATTCGCCTACGCCTTCGACACGGCCGCGGCGCGCGTTCTTCTGCCGATTCTCGCCGTGCACGGAATCGCCGTCGAGCGTCTCGATGCGCCGGCAAGTGTCACCGCCCAATCGTTCGCCGTCGACAGCGTGATCGAGCGCGGACGATCGGAGACGTCGCGCATGCTCAAGGACGTGACGGGCAAATGGTCTGCGCCGGCCACGCGTTCGCTCCGCGCGGGCAGCTACGTCGTCCGTGCCGGCCAGCCGCGCGGTCTCGCCGCCTTCTACCTGCTCGAGCCGGAGAGCGAAGATGGCTTGGCCCAGTGGAGCATCTTCGACGGCGTTCTCGCGGCACATTCCGATTTCCCCGTCGCGCGGGTCGTAAAGCCGGCGACGTTCCGATCCAAAGCCGCCCGCAACTGATGCTTCGATCCAGTCTGTTGTATCTGTCGAACCAGCCGCGCGTTTTTCGGTTTGTGCGGAACAACAGCTTGGCCAAGCGATTCGCGCGGCGATTCGTCGCCGGTGAGACGCTCGACGAAGCACTGACCGCCGTCGAGGGGCTCAACAAAAAAGGAATCAGCGCGTCGCTCGACCTGCTCGGCGAGAGCGTGACG
Organism: Gemmatimonadaceae bacterium; assembly: GCA_035535975.1. GTDB lineage: Bacteria > Gemmatimonadota > Gemmatimonadetes > Gemmatimonadales > Gemmatimonadaceae > JAQBQB01. Next base: position 71,068 of record DATLPC010000143.1, read on the forward strand.
AACGAGCGCGAGGCGCGCGCGGCCTGCGGCGAGTATCTGCGCATCCTCGATCGCATCCAGCAGCGGAAGCTCGACGCCAACGTCTCGATCAAGCTCACCGCGATGGGCCTCGACATCTCCGAGGAGCTCTGCGTCGCGATCATGCACGACGTCCTCGGCCGCGCGCAGAGCTATCGAAGCTTCGTTCGGATCGACATGGAATCGAGCGCCTACACCGAACGGACGCTGCGTTTGTTCGAGGATCGGCTCTATCCGGCCTATAAGGAGAATGTCGGCATCGTCTTGCAGAGCTACTTGTATCGCACCGCGTCGGACGTCGAGCGCGCGGTCCAGCTGCGCTGCCGGGTGCGGCTCTGCAAGGGCGCCTACAAGGAGCCGGCGTCCGTCGCCTTCGCCGAGAAGAAGGAAGTCGATAACAACTTCGTGAAGTGCATGCGGCGTTTGCTCGAGCAGGGGAACTACCCGGGCATCGCGACGCACGATCCGGCCATCATCGCCGAGTGCAAGCGCTTCGCCGCCGAACACGGAATCGCCAACGAGCGGTTCGAGTTTCAGATGTTGTACGGCGTCCGCCGCGACGTCCAAGAATCGCTTGTCCGCGAAGGCTACCGGATGCGTGTGTACGTGCCGTTCGGCACGCAATGGTACCCGTACTTGATGCGCCGTCTCGCCGAGCGACCGGCCAACGTCGCCTTCATCACCGGCAACGTCGTTCGCGAGATGTTTCGCCGCCGGAGATCGTGATGAGCCACGCGCGCTTCCGGCCGGCGGATCACTCGAAGGGCGACGAGTCCACGATCGGAGGCTATGCCGCGGTGCACGACCGACCGGCGGCATTCGAGGGCAGCGACGGCTTCTCGTACAGCGTCGAGCTGATGACGGAAGAGACGCCGGGTGAGACGGCAGCTTGGGCGGCGTTCATTCTTTTCGTGAAGTGGGCGAGACTCGGCGCGCAGACGCCTGAGGGACATCTCGAGAGCGACTATCTCGCGACCGGGATGACCGAGCGAGAAGCGCTCGATCGGCTTGGACGCACCCCGCTCGCCGACGTAAAAACGCTCCTCGACGAGCTGATCGCGCGACAGCGAGGCAGAACGCCGCAACGCCGATGGTGGGACGCGATGAACGACGAGAGCGACGTATGACGCAGGCGTCGCTCATGCGAGGCGTCATCATCAGCGGGACGGGCGGCGTCTGGCGCGTGCGGACCGAGCAGGGCGACACGATCGACGCGTCGATGCGCGGCCGATTGAAGAAGTCGAATGCCGGCCGCCGCGCCGATGGTTCGCTCCGGCGAGATACCGTGCTCGCCGCGTCGAAGACACCGAAGCTCGCCGTCGGCGACGACGTGCTGCTCGAGGAAGGGGAGCGCGGCGGCGCCTGGGCGATCGCCGAAATTCTTCCGCGACGGTCGAAGCTCGCGCGGCGGGAGCCGGGAGGCGGGCAGGGAGAACGGATCGTCGCCGCGAACGTCGACCAGGTCGTCGTCATGTTCGCCGCCGCCAAGCCCGAGCCGCATCGACGCATGCTCGATCGCTTCCTCGTCATCGCCGAGAGCAACGACCTCACGCCGCGCATCGTCATCAACAAAGTCGATCTCGTCGGCGAAGCCGCCGCGCGCGAACGATTCCAGGCCTACGAGCGCGTGGGGTATGCGGTTTACTACACGAGCGTCAAGGACGGCCGCGCGCTCGACGAGCTGCGCTCGGCCCTCGGCGGCCGGCGCTCCGTCGTCACCGGGCCGTCGGGGGTCGGGAAGTCGTCGCTGCTCAACGCGCTCTTCCCCGGATCGAACCTTCGCGTCGGCGCGATCAGCGAATCGGTGAACAAGGGACGACACACGACCGTCGGCGCCGCGATGCTGCCGTTGCTCTCTGAGGACAACGGCTACGTGATCGACACGCCGGGCCTTCGCGAGATTGGCCTGTGGTCGCTCCCTGCCGGGCAGCTCGACCGCTGCTTCCCGGAGATACGCGCGGTGCGAGACCAGTGCCGTTTTGCCGACTGCCGTCACATCTCGGAACCGGATTGCGCCGTCACGACGGCGGTTCGCGGCGGCGCCATCGACGCCGAGCGGTACGACAGCTACGTCCGTCTCCTCGCGGAGCTCGACGGCGACGCCTGACCGGGCGCACTCAGGAATCTTTTTCGCCGCATCGGCGTACGAGCGAGAGCAGCGCGGCCGTCGCGCAAACCCTCCAACTCTCGCGGCCTTCCGATGCGTCCTTTCGTTCTACTCCTGGTGGCTACCGCCGCCGCGCGCCTCGACGCTCAGTGCGCCGCCACCACGCAACGGCTGATCAACGATCAGAAGTACGACGAAGCTCGCGCCGACGTGGACGCTCTGCTCAAAAAGAACTCGGCGGACGACGCGGCGCTTCACTGCATGGGCATGATCTACGTCGCGATGGATAAGTCGCCCGACGCGATCGACTGGTTCGAAAAGGCCGTCAAGGCGAACGATAGATCCTCCGCGCATCACCTCTGGTTGGGCAACGCCATCGGCGAGCAAGCGTCACACGCTAGTAAGCTGAAGCAGCCATTTCTGGCGAGGCGCATCAAGAGCGAGTTCGACAAAGCCGTGGAACTAGACCCGACGTCGTGGGAAGCACGGCACGGGTTGATCCAGTTTTACTCCCAGGCGCCCGGGGTCATGGGCGGCAGCATGGACAAGGCGAAGGAACAGGCACGCGAGATCGGCAAGATCGACGCGATTCGCGGCCACATTGAGATGGCGGCGCTCCTCGAGCGCGACAAGGACCTCGCCAATGCGGAGCGCGAGCTCAACGCCATCATCTCGGCGGCCCCCGACAGCGCGCTCGGCTACAATTCGCTCGGCAACTTTTATCGCCGGCAGAAACGATATGCCGACGCGGTCACCGTGTACGAGAAACTCCTACACGTCAAGCCGGAGGCCGTCAACGCTCATTTGTTGATCGGATGGAACCTCAAGCTTGCCGGCGACAACGAGCGCGCCGAACGCGAGATCAAGCAATGGTTGTCGGCGCCGCCCAAGGACGCGCCGCCGCAGAACTTGAGCGCGGCGCACCAATGGATCGGCGACATCTACGCGGCGCAGTCGAAGAAGGACGCGGCGCGCGCCGAGTACCAATTGGCGCTTCAAATCAATCCAAAAAACGCCGACGCGAAGAAAGCGCTCGACAGCGTGAAGTAGCCGCTACCAGGAGCCGCGTTCACCCGCCACGGCGATCACCTTGCTGAGGCGATCGGCGGCGTGGCGCCAGTTCACCTGCACCGCCAGCTCCGCGTCGTCGGCGCGGCCTTCGTCGATCGAGGCGATGATCAGGTCATGCTCGTACACCGACGTTCTGATATCGCCGGTGAGCATGCTGATGTACATGCGGATGTAGCGCTCCGCTTGCGGCTTCACGGCATCATGCAGCGCGAGCAACCGTGGTCCGGCGCTCGCCTCGACGATGCGACGATGAAAACGCTCGTCGGCGTCGTACAAACTACCGTGATCGATCGGAACCGCCTTGCCGGCGCGCTGGAATTCGGCGTTCAAAGTGCGCAGCTCGCGCGCGAGCGCGTGCCGCTCGCTCGGCGGCAGCAAGCCCGCGCCGCGCGCGCCCATTCCCTCGAGCGCGCCGACGATGTTCAGCAGCTCGTACACGTCGTCGCGCGTCAGCGGCGCGACGGTCAACCGCGACTGCTGCGCACCCGGCGATCCGTTGACGTAGCCTTCCTGCTGAAGACGCTGCAGCGCTTCGCGAACCGGGGTGCGGCTCACGCCGAGGCGTGTCGCGATCTCCGTTTCGACGATTCGGCTCCCGGGCGATAGCAGCCCCTGCACGATCAGATCGCGCAGTCGAGTGTAGACCTGCTCCGGTCGGGATCCGTGAGGAGCGTCGGCGGCGCTGCCGAGCGGAAGGTCGCCGGCAGCCGAGCCGGACGTAGGCGGAAGGGCGGACGCCGGCTTGCGAATCGAGGCCATGTCAGAGGGAATAATACTGCGCGATCGGTCCCTGTGCGGCAACTGCCGGTTGCTCGTCGGAAGCGGCGCGACGACATTGCAAGCGATCATGATCCCAACCGACCGAGCGGGCGCGGCGTGAGCTGGGCACTCCATGAATTCTTCGCCGCCGTCGAAGACGAGTTCGGCGTTCCGGTTGGCGACGCCGATGAAGGCTACCTCGAGTCGCCTGGATCCGTCATCGACTACGTGGTCGAGAACAGCTCTCCAACCGACGGCATGACGGACGACGAATACCGCGATCACGTCGCCGGCGTCGTCGGGGAAATCATGGCCCGAACGCTCGGGATCACCCGGTACAGCGAAGGTTCGCGCTTCGTCGAGGACCTGCACGTCCGGTGACCGCGCGACGCATTCTCCTCGCCGACGCCGACGCGTTCTTCGTGGCGATCGCCCGAATGGTGGATCCTGAGGGCGCGGGCAAAGCACGCCTGTTGATCGTCGGCGGCACGCGAGAGAGTCGCGGTGTCGTGTGCTCAGCGTCGTACGAGGCGCGAAGGTTCGGTGTTCGCTCGGCGATGCCGATCGCCCGTGCACTCCGTCTCTGCCCCGACGCCATGTGCGTCCCGGTGCCGCGACGCGTCTGTGGTGAGAAGAGCCGCGAGATTCGCTCCGTCCTCGAGCGATACGCACCCGTCGTGGAAGGGGCGAGCATCGATGAGTGGTACATGGACCTCGGCGGAACGGAAGGTCTGTACAAGGAGCCCCTCGCCGAAACGGCGCGCCGTATTCGCGAGGCCGTGCGAGCCGAGACCGCGTTGGCGATCTCCATCGGCGGAGGAAATTCGAAGCTCGTGGCGAAACTGGCCGTCGAACGCGCCAAGCCGAAGCCGGGCACGAACGCTACCGGCGTGCACGTCGTCGAACCGGGCGACGAAGGCCGCTTTCTCGAGACCTTCGACCTCGCCGACATTCCACTCGTCGGGCCGCGCTTTCAGGAGCGCCTGGCGCGGCTCGGCATGCGTCGCGTGCCCGACGTTCTCCAATACGATTTGCCCACGCTTACGCAGTGGCTCGGCGCGCGCGAGGCGGAGTGGCTCTACCGCCGAGTGCGCGGGTTGGACGCGAGCGAAGTCGAGGGCCATGGAGACGCGAAGAGCATCAGCCGCGATGAGACGTTTGCCGCCGACATCGACGACGATCCATCGCTGGCGCGCGAGCTGCTCGCGCTGGTCACACGCGCCACGACCGACCTGCGCGGCGACGGCCTCTCGGCGCGGACGATCACGGTCAAGCTGCGCGATCACGATTTCAAGACGCGGCAAGCGAGTCGCACACTCGACATGCCGGTGATGTCCGACCGCGTCGTCTTCGGCACGGCGCGAGCCCTCCTCGCGCGGTTGCGTCGCGCGCGGCGAGTGCCGGCGCGGCTGGTCGGTGTCTCGCTGTCTTCGCTCGCCGCGGACGCGGCGGCGGATCAGCTCACGCTGTTCGAGCGCGAGGACGCGCATCTCGCTGAAACGGAGCGTGATCGCACGCTGGCAAGAACCGTCGACCGCGTCCGCGAAAAATTCGGAGCGAAGAGCATCATGCCCGCCAGCCTCCTCGACTGACATGGCCTCCCCCTCGATTCTGGTCACATCCGACGACGGCGTCCGTACGATCACGCTGAATCGCCCGGAGCGTCTCAATGCGATCGACCCCGAGCTCGCCGATGCGCTGCCGCACGCCGTCGACGAAGCGTCGCGCGCCGACGATGTTCGCGTGCTCGTGATCACCGGGGCCGGACGCGGCTTCTGCTCCGGATTGGACATCTCGGCACCGCCGCGGCTTCCCGAGTCGACGCGCGCCGACAGACTCGATCCCTTCGCCTGGGTCGGTCGTTGGGTCATGGCCCTTGTCGCATGCGAGAAGCCGGTGATCGCCGCGGTCAACGGTGTGGCCGCGGGTGCGGGGTTCGGCCTCGCTCTCGCCGCCGACATCCGCCTGATCGCGTCGAGTGCGCGGCTCACGGCCGGCTACGTTCGGCGCGCGCTGAGTCCCGACACGGGAGTAAGCTATTTGCTGCCGCGCCTCGTCGGTGCCTCGCGCGCCACCGAGATCCTTTTCACCGGACGCGATCTGGACGCGGCCGAAGCGGAACGAATCGGATTGGCTGCCGTCGTCATTCCCGACGAAGGCTTCGCGGAACAAGTCCGGGCGTACGCGACACGCCTCGCGGCCGGACCGCCGATCGCGCTCGCGCTCACCAAGCGACTCCTCGCCTCGAGCTTCGATGCGCCGTTAACGGGGCAGCTCGAGCGGGAGCTCGCCTATATCAAGACTTGCTTCGCGTCGCGCGACGCCGCCGAGGCGCTGCGCGCTTTTTCCGAGAAGCGGCCGCCGATTTTTTCGGGCGAGTAGCCGGCGCCGCGTCGTCGGCGCTGGCGCGATTGCTCTGCCAGACACGCCCACGCCGCGTCGCGATCTCGTCCATCGTGCGGCCGCTCTTCACCGAGGTCTCTACCGTCGCGACGACATCGAACTTCGACGTTGCCATCTCGTCGCGGTGCTTGATCAACAACCACTGGCGGCGCCCGCCGTCGTCGCGGCGAGTACGCACGAGCACCCAGCCGCCCTGCAGGCGCTCGCCGTGCAGCACGAACTTGAGGTCGCCTCGCTCGTACCCGTCGCGC
>DATLPC010000144.1:0-2831 GCA_035535975.1 Gemmatimonadaceae bacterium
CGACGACGCGGTGATCGCGGAGATTCTCGCCGCGGGCAAGCGAGCGGGCGAGCCGGCGTGGCCGCTGCCACTCTGGGATGAATACAAGGATCTCATCAAGTCCGATGTGGCCGACATCAAGAACTCGGGCGGTCGCCCCGCGGGCACGATCACCGCGGCGCTGTTCCTGAAAGAATTCGCAGAAGGCTATCCATGGGTGCACCTCGACGTCGCTGGAACCGCCTACACCGAATCGGACCTCGGCACTGTGCCGCGCGGTTCGACCGGAGTGCCGGTGGGTACTTTCGTCGAGTTCGTGCGGGGGCGATTGCGCTGACCATCGTCTCGCGGCGACTGCTGTCGACGGTCGGCCTCGGCCTGATGGCCGGGGCCGTTTTGCACGGCGTGGCGGCCGCCCAAGTTCGCGATACGACCAAGAAGCGCGACACCACGCTCACGGTTCCCTCGCGCGTCCGCCCTGATTCGTTGCCACGAGATAGCCTCGCGAAGCGCGACACGATCAAGAAGGTGCCGCGCGACTCGATCAAAGCTCCATTCGCACAAGCGGAGTTGCCGCCCACGCTCGAGGTGGGACGACGCCTGCAGTGGAATCGGGATTCGGTGCTGGCGACCGGCGCGATCACGCTCACGGACCTGCTCGAGCGCGTCACCGGCATGACAACGCTCCGCGCCGGCTGGATCTCCTCGCCGGCGGTGGGCGCGTACATGGGCGACGTCCGACGCGTGCGCGTGTTCTACGACGGCGTGGACATGACCGCGATGGATCCGCGCGGCAAAGGCGTGCTCGATCTCACGCAGATCAATCTCTGGTCGGTCGAAGACGCGGTGGTCGAACCGACGCCCGACGAGGTGCGCGTGTATCTCCGCAGTTGGCGGGTGCGCAACACGACGACGGAAACGCGAACGGATGTCAGCACCGGCGATCAGCAGACGAACCTCTATCGCGCGTTCTTCGGCCGACGGTTCGACAATGGCACCGGGCTACAGTTCGGCGCGCAGCAGTACGGCACGACGCCGCCGTCGGTGTTTGGAACAAGCAGTGATCAAACCGCGATTGTCGGCCGCCTCGGTTGGGCCAAGCGCGACTGGAGCGTCGACGGCTACTTCTCACGCATCGGACGTCATCGCGGCTCGATCTTCGGCGAGACGAGCGAAGGTTTCGTCGGCGCGGTTGGCGGTGACTCGATACCCGCCGTCAATTCCACACGAAGCGACGGATACTTTCGCGTCGCCTATCGCGACCCGGACGTAAGCCCGTTTTGGGTACAGCTCATTGCCGAGGGATCGAAGTACGGCTACACCGGCATTCGCACCGTGGCGACGACCGATCTCAAGACGCACGAGGATTCCGTTCTTGCGACGGCGCCACTCGACACGAACGTGTTTCGCTCGCAGTACATCGCGACCGTCGGCATCGTCAATGGTCCGTGGAGGGTGAGCGGCACGCAGCGACTATTTGGTTCGGGCGGAAATCACATCTCGCCGCCATCGATTCGGGCGAGCTTCGTAACCAACCGTCTGTCGGTCTCAGGATTCGCTGAAGCAACGAGTGCCGATTCCATCTCTCATAGCGATCTCACCGCGCAATTCACACCACTGTCGTTCGTGAGCCTGATCGGAGGCGCTGGCAAAATCACCGACAGCCACCTTCCGGGCGGCGGGATCTTCACGGCGAAATACCTGCGCGCCGAAGTCGGACTGCGGCTCAAGAGTCTCTGGCTCATCGGCGGCGCACTGCGCCGCGACAGTGTGCTGCTGTCGCCCCCGCGCGTATTCGACACGACCTTCACACCGCGTCGCGAGCCGATGGCGACCGGCACGACGGTCGCCATTCGCGGCAAGTTGTGGCGACTCGTCAACGCCGATGTCTCAGCCATTCGCTGGAGCGATTCGCTCGGGTTCTATCGTCCGCGATATCAAACTCGGAGTGAGCTCTTCATTCGATCGAACTTTCTGCAACGGTTTCCGACCGGAGACTTCGGGCTCATGGCGTCGATCGTCCATGAGTATCGATCGGGGACTCGATTCCCGGTCGACGAAAGCGACGTGGCGATACTGCCAGGCTATCGCACGATCTCGACGCTACTGGAAATCCGCATCTTGAGCGCGACCGTCTCCTGGCAGTTCAGGAACCTCCTCGGCGAACGCTACCGGCAGGTGCCCAACTTCATCATGCCGCGGCAAACAAACTTCTACGGCGTCCGCTGGTCATTTACGAATTGACAAATCTTGTTGTGAATCCGTAGCTTAGCCGACGCGATATGATAAAGAGCATGACCGGTTTCGGCTCGGCGGAGGGGGCGGTGGGCGACGCGCGGGTCTCGGTCGAGATTCGCTCCGTCAACCACCGGTTCTTCAACCCGTCGGTGAAGCTTCCCAGCGAGCTAAGCAAGTGGGAAGCCGAGGTGCGCGACGCCTTACGGCGTGGCATCACGCGCGGGCATGTCACACTCGCGGCGCGCGTCGAGCGCACGGAGCTCGAGGAGGCGCGCATCGACGAAGAGCGATTCGGCGCCTACGTGGAGCAAATTCGCCACCTGCAGGAGCGATTCAAGCTGGCGGGCGACGTGGACGCCGCGGCCATTTTGCGTCTGCCGAACGTCATCGCCTCACGCGATGACGAGGGCGAGGGAAGTGCGGCCGAGTTGGTGACGATCGTGGAGCGCGCGGTCGCGGCGCTCGACACGATGCGGACCGCCGAGGGCGCGCGACTCGCACGCTATCTCGAGGAACGTTTCCTGATCATCGAGCTCGCCGTCGAGCGTATCGCGGAGCGCGCCCCGATGAGATTGATCGAGCAGCGCGACCGATTGCGAGCCGCGATTCGCGAG
>DATLPC010000145.1:0-9951 GCA_035535975.1 Gemmatimonadaceae bacterium
GCCGTCTTGAGCGACGCAACGTTCCGCGCGTTGATCTGGTTCAGCCGCGAGTAGCGCTGGGCGGAATAGCTCCCCGAGTACGTGAGCCAGTTGGCCGAATCGCGTTCGGCGGCAACGAGACGGCTGAACGGAACTTGTGCCGACGCGATCGACGACAGGCCGAGCGCCGCGACGAATGAGAGTTGTCTCATGGCATCGCCCTCAGGCTCGCGAGATACGCGACGAGATCATTCACGGCCGCGTCGGATAGTTTGTCACGAAGGGATGCCATCGGGCTGGACGAGAACCGGCGCTCGAGCGACTGGAGGTCCGCTTTGCGGAAGGAGTGGAAGCCGCCGTCTCGGTCGCGAAGCTGAATCGTGTAGGTGTCCTCGTTCACTCGAACGCCGAGGACCGCGGGCCCATTGCGGGGGACGGCATTCACGAGCGCGAACAATTGGTAGTTCCGCTCCCGCGGAAAGTCGGCGCCAGGATCGAGCAGCGCGCGGCGAAGATAGGCCGGACTACGACGCGAGCCGATCGATGACAGCTCGGGCCCGTTGACCCCGCCGACGCCGTTGATGATATGACAGCTCTCGCACCCCGCATCGTCGTACACCGCCCGCCCCTTTGCTTGGTTGCCGCTGACGCGTGACGCGGCGACGAGGCCGAGCGAGCGAACGTATGTCGCGATGCGGCGAACGTCCGGTTCGGAGAGCCAGAAGGAGCCGGGCATCTCGGTGCCGCCGATCCCATTTCTGATCAGGTTGCGCAAGAGAGAATCGTCCCGCGCGCGGGGAAGGGAGGACTCGGCGAGGCTTGGGCCGGTATCACCCGTGCCGCCGATTCCGTGGCAACGAGCGCAATTCGCGTCGAACGCGCGCTTGCCGGCGGCGGTCTCGTATTCGGCCGCCTGAGGTTTCACCTCTTGCGCCCGCGCGGTAGCCACGATGGGACAGGCCAACACCGCGAGCGCGGTGAATACGCGCGAGGCAGAGCGGAGACGCGCCATCGTGGCTCCCACGGAAGGATCCCAGATAATGGTCCCGGCTAGAGCCGCTGACAATGCCTGGGACCGCGACGCTATCTCCGATACCGCCCCGTGCTCCTCGGGCCCTCCTGGCTCCGCTAGCCGCTCGGCTGCAGTCGCGCCGACCCGACGCTCCGGTTGAACTGGAGGTCGTGAAGACGAGCGTACATGCCGCTCGCCTCGAGCAGCGCCTCGTGAGTGCCGCGCTCACACACGCGTCCGTGATCGACGACGAAGATCTGGTCTGCCTGTTGGATCGTCGTCAGGCTGTGCGCGATCATGATCGTCGTCTTGCCGCGCATCAGCTCGCGAAGCGCGTCGAGGACCAGCGATTCCGATGCCGCATCCAGTCCCGTTGTCGGCTCGTCGAGAATCAGAATCGGCGCGTCTCGAATCAGGGCGCGGGCGATGGCGACGCGCTGCTGCTGGCCGCCCGACAGGGTCACGCCGCGCTCGCCGACCATCGTGTTGTAGCTGTCCGGGAGCTCGCGAATGAAGCCATCGGCGTTCGCCAGTTCGGCGGCGCGGATGATCTCGGCGCGTGTCGCCTCGGGTCGTCCATAGGCGATGTTCTGCCACACCGGGCCGCGGAAGAGGAGCGTGTCCTGCAGCACGAAGCTCATGCGTTCGCGGAGCGACTCCTGGTAGAACGATCGCACGTCCTCGCCGTCGATCAGCACGCGTCCCGACTGCGGGTCGTAGAAGCGCGCGATGAGATTGATCAGCGTCGTCTTTCCCGCGCCGGTCGGTCCGACGACGGCCGCGATCGAGCCGGCCGGGATGGTGAGGCTGACGTCGGCCAGGTTGCGGCGGTCGGGCGAATACGCGAACGTCACGTGATCGAGCTCGATCGCGCCGCGGAAACGAGGCGCGCGTCGCGCGCCCGGTAGATCGCGGACGTCGAGCTCCACGCCGAGGAAGTAGTTGATCCGCTCGAACGCCACGAGCGCCCGCGAGTAGGTGTCCGTCATCTTCGACAGCTCGCGGATCGGCTTGTACATCTTGCTCAAGTACAGCAGGAAGACGACGAGCGCTCCGGCGGTCAACCGGCCGTCGAGCACGTGACGCGCGCCGAACCAGAGAACGGCCGCGCTGCCGATGGCGACGATGACTTCGACCGCCGGCGCCAGCTTCGCCTTGACGTCGCGCGCGCGCAGCGTCGACTCGACGATCTTCTCGCTCTGGAACTCGAAACGGCGCCGCTCGTGATCCTCTCGGCCGAACGCTTTGACGAGCCGCATCGAGGAGAGCACTTCGTTCATCGTCGACATGAGATCCGCTTCGCGTCCGCGCACGTCGAGCGAGGTCCGCTTGATCCGGCGCGTCAGCGTGTAGACGACGATGCTGAGCGCCGGGAGAACCGACAGCGCGATCAACGTGAATCGCCAATCGAGATAGAGCATGAGGCCACTCATGCCGATCAACAGCATCGCATAGTAGAGGGTGTCGAGCACCCCCGAGGTGATCGCGCTCTGGATGGCGTCGACGTCCGCCGTCGCCGTGCTGATGATGTCACCGGTCCGCTTCTTGTCGTGGAAGGACATCGACAGCCGCTGCGCGTGTGTGTAGATCCGGCAGCGCAGCTCGTGGATCACGCGTTGGCCAAGCGTCGTGACGCACTGTTTTTCGACGTAGCTTCCCAGCCCCCCAACGATCGCGATGAGCAGGACCATGCCCACGGCGAATTCGAGAACGCCCAAGGCATTCGTCCCGAGCATCGACGCGATCGCGCGTTCCAGCCATTGGGGCAGCGGCCTGGCGCGAAGAACGGTGTCGAGCACGATTTTGATCGGCCATGGCTCGAGCAGCGAGGCCCCGGTCTCGGCGCCGACGGCGACGAGGCCAAGGAGCAGGATGCCCCAGTGGCCGGATAAGAGACTAAGGACTGTCGCGCGAGATGTCTTCCGATCCCGCGGCGACGGATTGTCAACCACCTGTGCGCCTCGACGAAGTTGGCCTTGTATGAATATGCGCTGTACCGCCAGACGCCACCGCCACCGCGGTCGGTGACTCCCCAGGTTGATAGCACCCAAGACACCGCGTTTCTCGCCGGTGACACCCTGACCGTGCACACCCACCCCATCAGGTCGCTGCTCCAGGTAAAGGCCTTCGTCGCACCATGACCGTCGCGCGGCCCCGCGGCTGCCGTCTTCGCGTCATGAGAATTGCAGCGAGGACGCGCACCACGCATCGGTTCACTCTCAACCGCTCGGCACTGCCAGGGAGCCGCTCATGTTCAAACACGCGAAGCCATTCTCCGGTTTTTCGGTCAACGATCTCGAGAAAGCCCGGGCTTTCTATCGCGACACTCTCGAGCTCGACGTTACCGACGGTCCGATGGATAACCTCGAGCTCCAACTCGACGACGACACGAGCGTATTCATTTACGAGAAGCCGAACCACACCCCCGCCAGCTTCACGATCTTGAACTTCCCCGTCGACGACGTCGATCGCGCGGTCGATCAGCTCAAGGAAAGAGGGGTACGGTTCGAGGTCTACAAACAGGGCGACATCGCCACGGACGAAAAGGGCGTTCACCGCGACGGCGGGCCGAAAATCGCTTGGTTCAAGGATCCGGCCGGCAACTTCCTGTCGGTGCTCGAGACGGAGTAGCGACCGAACTCCCGGCCGGCTATGGCGGCGGGCGCCTCGCGCGACGCATTTTGATCGCCGATGCGAGAGATTGCCCGCTACCGCCAGCTCGACCAAGCCCAGATTGCACAGACGCTCGGTCGCCTGCGCGATCGGATCGCCGAGCGTTTTCCAGGGTCGGGACTCTCGAACGTCGCCGGCGAGCTGGTGTCGCTGTCCGAGGAAGCGTTCGACTGCGTCGCGTATCTGCGGAAACCGAACTGGCCGATACGCGTCGCGGTCGGCATCGTCATCGCGGCGATGGTCGTGGTCGTCGGGCTCGGCGCGTTGAGCATCCGCGTCTCGAGTCGGGTGAATAGCGTGTCGGAGCTCGTGCAGACGCTCGACGCGTCGATCAACGACGTCGTGTTCCTCGGCGTCGCGATCTTCTTTTTGGTCACCGTCGAAGCCCGATTGAAGCGTCGCAAAGCGCTCGGGTCGTTGCAGCAGCTTCGGAGTGTGGTGCACATCGTCGACATGCACCAACTGACGAAGGATCCCGAGCGCCTGATGTCGCCGCAACCGGACACGGATTCGTCGCCGGCGCGTTCGATGACGGCGCCCGAGCTCGGGCGATATCTCGACTACTGCAGCGAGATGCTATCGCTGACGAGCAAGATCGCCGCGTCGTTCATCCAGTCGTTCAATGATCCGGTGGTGCTCAGCACCGTCAATGAGATCGAAACGCTCGTGACGGGACTTTCAGGCAAGATTTGGCAGAAGATCACATTGCTCGAGCGTGCGTCGCGAGTGGACGAGACTCGGGTCGACGCCATCGGTCGCTCGCGATGAGTGCCGCGACAATCCCCCAAAGCGCCGTCGCGAATCCGAGGTTGTAGACGAGCGATCGGGCTCCGTTTACCGCGGGACCGAGAATGATCATGCTCGCGGTGAGACTCGCGTGCATGAGGATGGCGACGAGTGTGCTTCGCGTCTGCTCGTACACGCGAACCATCAAGACGCGATAGGGCGGCAGAAAGGTGAAGAGCGCCACGAGCAGGAAGACCGGAACCGGCACGGAGCCGAAGGAGCTGGCGCTGCCCCACCAAACAGCGAGGAAGTGCCACGCGCCCCAGAGCACGCCGACGATGAGCCCGGTGGATGTACCGACGAGACGACGGCGCAGCGTCGGGATGGCGAAACCGGTCCATCCGAGCTCCTCGAAGAGTCCCGCTCCCATCCCGACCGCGCCGGCGAGGAGCACGAGCGTCGTGACATTGTCGGCCTGAATGGGACCAGCCGGGTCGACGGCACCCTGGCCGAAGATCGCCGGAACGAAATCGCCCGAGAATTGCGACAGCGCGAGCGACGTGAGAGCGAGCGCCAGCGGGGCGGTGAGCAGCGCTACAGCGTACCACACGGGCCGCACCCGCCATCTGAGCAATCGTTCTCGATAGTCGCGCAGTCCCGCCGATCCGCCGACCATGGCCGTCATCGCGATCCCGGCGATCGACGGACCGGCGAGCATGGCGAGATAGACCGCGGCGAAAAGCCGGTGCGCTTCCTCAGGCGCGGCAGGAATCGGCCCGCCTCGAATGACGAGCAGGATGCCGCTCCAGGAGATGCCGAACGCAAGCGCGAAGTAGCACGCCGCCGGGTACCTGCGAGCAAATGATCGCACGCCGCCTCCGGAATGACCACTCCAATTTCGGGCGCGGGCGCGCCCGCCGATGTCGGAGGAAGCACGGAGGCGGCGTACGAAGTTTCCCGTCGAAAGCCGTTACCTCGGAGCGCGCGGCATCTGCGCGATGATGTCGCGCGTCTTCGCATCGGCCTCAAGCCAATCGAGGAGCGCTGGTGTGACGTCCACGACGTCCGTGCGCGCATCCTTAAACGGCGCGGCGACGATCGTGCGGAGCCACGCGGCCTTGGTGATACTGTCGAACGCCGGCCGCAGTGCGTCGAGGATGTTGGCTATCGGCGCGTTGCCGGCGAGTTGCTCGTGCGCCGTCTCCTGTTGGCGAGCGCCCCACGTCTCCAGCTCACGCACTCGCGCGCTGTCGCCGATGCGCTTCGCGCTGTCGCGTGCGGCGATGCGCTCCCTCAGGGTGACGGCGTACATCGGTGACCGATAGAACGCGATCACGATGCTCTTGCGGTCGAATGTCCCGACGCGATCGGTCTGCGTCCGCGCGGCGACGAAGGGAAGTGTCAGACAGGCCGTGGCAATGAAGAGTGTTCTCACAATGGCTCCGTGTTGGCGAAGTACCTCCACCACACGATGCCGGATCGTGCGCGCTCAACGCATACGTCGAGTGACGTAGCGGTGTAGGGTATCGTCCGTCAGGAATCGCCTCACCGCTACGGCGCGCGCGATGCCACGTACGCCGCCACGTCGAGCATCTCGTCGGGAGTCATCGAGCCGACGACTCGCTTCATCAGCTCGGACCAACTCCCCGTGCGCGCGCCGTGTTGGATGTCGAACATCTGGCGCACCATGTAGCTCGGCGAGCGCCCGGCGATGCCCGGGACAGGCCCGAGCCCCTGGAGGGCTGCGCCGTGACAGAGCGCGCATTGGCCGCGCGTCGCGACGGCCTCGCCTTTCGTGATTGCTCCCGTCGGAACGTATGCGATGAATCCTGACCGCGGATTGCGAAGCGTCTCGGTCTGTTCCGCGTTGACGGGGACTTCGATGATCCGCTGGCCGATCGGCTCGGTCCCCGCGGCGGCGCCTTCGGTGGCGATGAACATGCCGCCGGCAATGCGGGTCTTCGGGACCGTGTCGGTCTCGACGACTTTCAGCCACGGTGTCCATTTGATCGACGAGAAGTACGTGGCGGCTGCCTTGATCTCGTCGTCGGTCATCGCCTTGGCGAACTGGATCATGCGCCCGGTGTTCGTCTTGCGTGTGTCGGAGCTCGTGCGCGCGTCGTTCTTGAAGTCGGACATCGTTTTCACGAAATACTCATAAGGCAATCCCGCGACGCCGGCGTTCTCCGGCCGCCCTTTGCCGTTCGGGTAGTGGCAGAGCGAGCAGGCCGTGATCATCGCGTCGCGGCGCCCCTGGGCGACGATCGCCGGCATGGCGGGGTGGTCGCCTGGGAACCAGTCGGCGGGACCGAAGCCGTCGCGCACTTGGGCGAGCGTGAAGGCGGCGGTGCTCCCCTCGAGAGTGCGCTTGGTGGTGTCCGGCGCGGCTTGCTGCGCGGCACCACGGCCGCCGCCGCCTCCGCCACGGCCCTGCGGCGCCGGCGGAGCGTTTGGATCGAGGGGCGTCGCGAAGCCATACGCCCACGCAGGCGGGGCCGATCCCGGCTGCTGTGCCGCGGCGATACTGACCCCCAGCGCGAGGAGAGCGACGATCCGTTTCATGGCCGATCCCGATGGCGAGTGTCACTAATGTTGCCACGGCCTCCGCGGTTCGGAAGGAGGCTGCGGTGGGGGAAGGACCTTGCGAAGACTGGATTTGTTCTACAAAATAGATACATGTCATCGAGCCTTGGCCGATTGGAGCTCACCGTTCTCCTCGCCGTCGCCCGGTTGGGCGACGACGCCTACGGGCTCGCCGTCCGGCGCGACGTCTCGGCACGGACCGGGCGCGATTACTCGATCGGGGCGGTGTATACGACGCTGCAGCGACTCGAGGACAAAGGCCTCGTACGCTCACGCGCGACCGATCCGCTTCCCGTGCGAGGAGGACGATCGCGGCGACAGTTCAAGCTCACGGCGAACGGGACGCGGGCGATGCGTGAGGCCGAGCGCATGGCCGCATCGGTGTGGGCGGGAATTCCATCGACCATTCGACTGGAGCAGGCATGAGCCAACCACCACGCGCCCTCGAATCGATTCTCAAAGGGCTTGGCGCCGATCCGTATCTCAGTGAAGTGATCCTCGGCGACTTGGCGGAGGAGTACACCGAGCGCGTGACGTTCGACGGCCGCGTCGAGGCGCGCCGCTGGTACATCGGGGAGGCACTGCGTTCGGTGCCGCATCTGCTGCGGAGCGCAATGACGCGGCTTCGCGTCGGCGATGTTCCGCGCTTGATCGGCAATTCGCTGTTCGCATGGCTCACTCTTCTTCCTGTCGGCCTGACGCTCTATGCCATCGTCGCGGGTGTCCTGCGAGTGCTGGCGATTGAATGGCCGATTCCGCCCACCCCTCAAAACACCGGCTTCGTAGCGCTGGCCATGGTGGCGATGCCGATATCGGGACTCGTCGGCGGGTATATCGCGGCCTGGCGGAACGCGCGCGCGCCGCTCATCGGCGCGCTCGCGTTCGGCGTGGTATTGACGAGCATCAATCTGATCGCGGGGCTGATTGTGCCGTCGCCCCTAACGTTCGGCTTGCGGTTCGTCGCGCTCGCCATGTTCAACGTGGCGGCGATCGTTGGAGGGGTGATCCGGGCGACTCGGCGACCGGCGTTGGCTACTTCTTACTCTCGCAGTTGAGCATCCAGCGAATCCCGTACTTGTCGGAAAAGCTGGCGAAGTAGCCGCCCCAAAATTGTTCGGCGAGCGGCATCTCGATCTTGCCACCCTTGGAGAGAGCCGCGAATAGTCGATCGGTCTCGGCGCGCGTGTCGGGCTCGAGATTGATCGAGACGGTGTTCCCCTGGGTGATCGTGAAGCCCATCGACTCAGGCGCGTCGGTGCCCATGAGGACATGGCCGCCGAGGATCGGCAGCGCGACGTGCATGACGAGCTTCTTGTCGGCCTCGGCGAGCGGCGGTTGGCCGGGCTGCGGCGGAATGTCGCCAAAGCGCATGATCGGCCCGCCGAAATCCGTTCCGAAGACGGAGCGGTAGAAGTTGAACGCCTCTTCGGTGGAGCGGGCGAAGTTGAGGTACGTGCTGACGCGTGCCATATCGTTCTCCGATGCAGGGTGGCCGGGGCTCCCGGTGAATTTGAATGAGCTTCCACCCTGACGTCGAACGGACCGGCGGGAAATCGACACCGCCGGGGAGGAACGGGTGTTAAGCGGCGCGATCCGTGTCGTCGTCTACCCACACGATCGGCGTCTCGTAGTACTCACCGTCCGCGCTGGCCAATTCGTTGGCGAGGGCCGCTTCGACGTCATCGGCCATGCGCTCGAAGGCCTCGGCGCTGAGACGCAGCGCATGAAGCTTCTCGGCGAGTTCCGCGGGAATCTCGCGATAACGGCAGCGGGCCAGCTGCTGCGCGGCGGCGACGAATGACGACGCCTGCGTGTGGTCGAGGCCGTGGATACCGTGGTGATTCATGGGGCCAACCTCCTGAGAACATTCAGTCCTCGCGACGCCAATCGAGGCGCCGCTTGGCCCTTTGAAAGGCAGCCCCCGTGCCCGTGGCCCATCCTCATGGTGCTGCACAACTTGGCGAAATAGCGACCCCTCGGAGGGGTTTCAATCGCAAAGATTCTTGTACAACAAATTTTGCAGGGGGACGAAAAGAGCCAGGTGACGAATAGTCACCTGGCTTCGGGATCCGGGAATTTAGATCGTAGATCCTAGGTCCTGGATCCTAGATGAAACGGCGTGAGGACTAGATGGTAAGCAGAACGACCGCGGCCAGGACGGCGACGGCGGCGAACAGCACGATGCGGGCGACGGTGTTGTTGCGGGTCCGGGGCTCGGTCTTGGGGTCGATGAGCGGCGTTGCCGGGGCGAAGGCAAGTGCCATCGGCCACCCGCCGCTCGAACGGTGCAAACCCTCGACAGAGGTGTCCGGTGGGTAGACGTCGGTGCTCACGACGAGGACCGGCGAGACGCGGCCCGGCAGGATTCGGCGAATCCGCGCGCGATATGGATAGCCGGCGTCGAGATATTGTGCGAGCGAGCGAGCCGCGAACTCCGGCACAAAGCCGACATCGAAGCCGCTCGGCAGACGGATCACGATCGCGTTCGAGCTGCACGCGTTCTCGGGATCGCGCATCAAAAGGAGGTCGTCGCCCTGTGTTGCATAGCGCACAATCGCCGTGGTGCGATCCTCGTAGTGTGTCTCGGACACCACAAAGTCGTATGCCTCGAGCGACAGTCCGCGGGCGCGATCGGCGGGCTCCGGCGCGTTGCGCTTTCCTCGCAGCGCCTGCTGCAACTCGCGCGGCAGCAGCTTTTCGATATTCAAATAGAGCTCGGAGCGCTCGGCGTCCGTGATCTCGCCCGTCTTGAAGATCTTGTCGATCGTGCGTCGCACGACCGGACGTGTCATCAGTTCGAGGTCAGAATAGTGACGGACGCAGTCTCGAAGCTCCGCAATCGACTCGTCGAGGATCCGGCCATCGTGCGTCATCGTGTTGCAGATCTCGACGAGCTCCAGCGCGGCTTCGCTCGCGCGCTGTTTGCCCGAGGCCGAGACGTGGCCAGCATCGACCGCGTTACTCAAACCCGATTGGAT
>DATLPC010000146.1:0-80835 GCA_035535975.1 Gemmatimonadaceae bacterium
CAAACGACTCCTCGTCGGTTCGCTGGTTCTCGTTCTCACTCTCGTCGCCGGTGTCGTCGTCCTTGCCGGAAATCGGCTGGGGAACCGACTCGCGCAAGAGACCTGTCGTGAGCTCGAGCGCGAAGCCCGCGTCGTTGGTTCGGAATGGCGCGCCGGCATCAACGCCGACTCCCTCGCCGACGTCGCGGGCGCGGCGCTCGGTCGCCGCGTCACGCTGATCGATACCGGTGGAGTCGTCCGCGGCGATTCAGAGTTCGATGATGACGCACTTCGCGCCCTCCAAAACCACAGTACGCGACCGGAAGTCATCGAAGCGAGGCGTCAAGGCTCGGGATGTTCGACGCGCCGCAGCCCGTCGGCCGGCGACGACGAGATTTATGTCGCCGTGCGCCAGCCGCTCGGCTACGCGCGCGTTTCCGAAACCACCGCGAAGTTCCGCGAGATCGTCGGCGGCGCACGTCGCGACGTGATGATCGGTGGGCTGATCGCGCTCGTCGGCGCTCTCGTCGTGGCGTTCGGCTTTTCGCGGTCGGTGTCCCGTCCGATCATTGAGCTGCGCGATGTCGCCCAGGCGATCGCCGCCGGCGACATCGAGCGCCGACCCACGCTCGCCGCTCCCGGCGAAGTCGGCGATCTCGCCGCGGCCCTGCACCGCATGACGGAACAGCTCGCGACCCGCATGAACGCGCTCGAGGCCGAGGATGCGCTGCTCAACGCCGTGATCGATTCGCTCGACGAAGGCATCGCCGCCATCAATGGGAGAGCGGAGATCGTACGGCTCAATGGCAGCGCCCGTCGACTGCTCGGCGTCGAAGCCAAGGTCCCCTTCTCCATCGACCTCTTGCCGCGCGAGCGGCTGATTCGCGATTCGGTCCGCGCCGCGATGGCGGGGACGCCGACCGACCCCGCCGAGCTCTCACTCGGCGAACGGACGTTGCTCATCACGGCCCGCCCCATTCCCGACGGTGGCGCCGTGCTGGCGATCATGGATCTCACGACGCGCCGCCGGCTCGAGACCATCCGGCGCGACTTCGTGGCGAATGTGTCGCACGAGTTGAAAACACCGCTCACCGTGATCGGCGGATTCGCCGAGACGCTGCGCGACACGGATTTGCCGAGCGCGCAGCGAGCTCGCTTCTTGGAGACGATCGAGTCCAACACGCGACGCATGCAGCGCATCGTCGACGACCTGCTCGATCTCTCGCGGTACGAGTCGGGCGCGTGGGTCCCGAACGTGACGTCGAACGACCTCGCCGGCATCGTGGCCGACATCTTCACCGGCGTCTCCCGTACCGCCGAGGAAAAGGGACTCGCGCTCTCGTTCCAAGCGGCGCCCGAAGCACGCCGCGTCGACGCCGATCCGACCGCGCTTCGTCAGATCCTCGCCAACCTCGTCGAGAACGCCGTCCGTCACACGGCCCGCGGCGCGGTGACGGTGAGCGCCGAAGCGCCGGCCAATGGCGGTTCGACGATTCGCGTGAGCGACACCGGCACCGGCATTCCGATCGAGCACCTCGGGCGGATCTTCGAGCGCTTCTATCGCGTCGACTCCGGTCGAGCTCGTGGCGAAGGAGGCACTGGCCTCGGTTTGGCGATCGTCCGCCATCTCGTCGAGGCGCACGGCGGCTCGGTGCGCGCCGAGAGTATCGTGGGACAGGGGACGACGATCACTCTTCATTTTCCGAGGAAGGCCGCGGCGTAGCGACCCAGGCTTGGTACTCTGAGTAAGGGCTAACGCTGGTGGAACTCGCGGTCGAACGCGGACACGCGCGGGCTGACGTGGTACCGGGAAGCCACAACCCGCAATGCTCGGCATCCAAGGCAACGACAGGCCTGATTACTTTGTGAACGACCTCGGGATGTCTTTTTGCGTGAAGCGTCCCGAGGTAGCCCCCCAAAAAATTCTCGGCTCGTGGCGACACGTGGCCGGCCCGGTGCCCGCGTTAGCCCGCGCGTGTCCGCGTTAGCCCGCGAGCTTCACCCAGCACTACGCCGTAATCACGGTACCAACCGTCACAGCGAGCACCAGCTCGACCGCCACATGTAACGAACGTCGAGCACCCGCCGACGATCGCTTAGATTGTTGCCAACGGTTCTCGGAGGCTTGAGTTGTCCACGATCATTCCTCTGAACAGAGACCAGGGCCCGCGCGGGACGATCGCGCCGGGACATCGTCGCGTCGCCGCGATCGACATTGGGTCGAACTCGATCCGCCAAATCGTCGCCGACGTCTCGCCCGAAGGCGCGATTCAAGTCGTCGACGAAATGAAGGCGGCGCCGAGGCTCGCCGCCGGACTCGCGACGAGCGGCGTGATCGCCGATACCTCGATGCGCGCGGCCGTCGAGGCCGTGGAGCGCATGGCCACGCTCGCTCGGCAACTCGGCGCGCAGCGGATCGACGCCGTCGCGACGAGCGCGGTGCGTGAGGCGGCGAATGCGCCCGATCTGCTCGCGGCGATCCAGCGCGCCGCGGGACTCAAGGTGCGTGTGGTGGATGGCGCCGAGGAGGCGCGTCTCAGCTTCCGGAGCGCCGTCGCCCACTTCGATCTCGGCGTCGGCCGGACAGTCGTTCTCGACATCGGCGGCGGCTCACTCGAGCTCGCGCTCGCCGCCGAGGGCGTGATCGAGCATCTCAGCTCCCTTCCCTTCGGCGCCATCCGGCTGACCGAGGAATTCTTCAGCGCGGGAATCACGCCGAAGGCGGTCCGCCGCCTGCGTCGCGTCGTGAATGAGGGCCTCAAACCCGAGCTGCCGCGTCGCGATTGGCGTGGCGCACAGCTGATCGGATCGGGCGGAACGTTCACGAACCTCGCCGGCATCTACATCTCGCGCCAAGGCATCCTCACGGCGCGCTCGGTGCACGCGGCGCACATCCCGCGCGCGGACCTCGAGCATATTCTCGACATGTTGGTCGAGATGTCGCCGGACGAGCGGCGCGAAGTGCCGGGCCTCAATCCCGAGCGCGCCGACATCATTGTTTCCGGACTCGCCGTCGCCGCCGAAGTTCTTCGGCGACTCGACGCGCGCGACATCGTGGTCTCTCGCTACGGGATCCGCGAAGGACTCTTGCTCGAGGCGGCGCGTGTCGCGCCGACTATCGCCGACCCGGGTGAGGCCCGGGCGCGTTCCGTCGCGGAATTCGCCGAGCGCTGCCACGTCGAGCAGCCGCACTCGTCGCATGTGCAGAAGCTTTGCCTCGTCCTGTTCGACGCGCTGGCCACACGCCTCGGCCTCGACAAGACCGACCGTGTCACTCTCGCCGACGCCGCGCTACTCCATGACGCCGGGTATCACATCAGCTATGAGCGGCATCATAAGCACTCGTATCATCTCGTGCTGCACGCCGACCTGTTGGGGATGTCTCCAGCCGAGCAGGTCGTGGTGGCGAACGTGGCGCGCTATCACCGCGGCTCCGAGCCCAAGCGAAAGCACGGCAATTATGGTCCGCTCGACCGCACGCTGCGGCGTCGCATCAAGCGGCTCGCCGCGATCTTGCGCGTGGCCGACGGATTCGACCGCGGCCACGTCAGCGCCGTCGCCGACGTGAAGGTGCGATGGACGCAGCGCGCGCTTCGCCTGACGCCGGTGCCGGCGACTCAGCGAGCGACGATGCGACTCGAGATGTGGGGCGCGAGCAGAAAGTCCGGACTACTGTCGGACCTTGCGGGTGTGCCGGTCGAGATCGTCGCCCCCGACGGTCGGGTGCTCTCCTCCAACGACATCGATTCGGCTGAGATCGAGTAGTTCGCGTTTGCCGCCAGGGCGGCCCCATGAATTCTTGACGAGACGCTCGTGCGAGGCGCGCACGATCCCGTTCGGTTGGCGCTGTCGCCACTTTCCGTCCGCGTCGAGATCCCACGCCTGACGGTTGTCCTCGAGATACGTGGCGAGCAGCGATCGAATTCGCTCGTGCGACGCCGGGCTTTCCGCGGGGGCAACGGCCTCCACCCGGCGGTCGAAGTTGCGCGGCATCCAATCCGCCGAACCGACGTAAAACTCCTCGTTGCCGCTGCCGCCATTGGCGAAGTACCAAAGCCGCGAGTGCTCGAGGAACCGTCCGACGATGCTGACGACCCGAATCCGGTCGCTCACGTTCGGGAGGTTCGGTCGGAGACAGCAGATACCGCGGACGATCAGATCGATCTCGACGCCCGCTTGCGACGCGCGATAGAGCTCGTCGATCACCTCGGCGTCGACGAGCGCGTTCATCTTGCCGACGATGCGCGCCGGACGTCCCGCCGCGGCGTGATCCGCTTCGCGCCGAATCAACTCGATGAACCGCCCGCGCAAATTGACCGGCGCCACGAGCAGCTTCCGGTAGAGACGCTGCCGCGAGTACCCGGTGAGCGAATTGAACAAATCGCTCACGTCGGCGCCGATCGATGGACTACAGGTAATCAAGCCGATGTCGGTGTAGAGCCGGGCCGTTCGAGAGTTGTAATTGCCGCTGCCGAGGTGGACGTAGCGCTTGATGCCGTCGGTCTCGCGGCGGACGACGAGCGCGGTCTTGGCGTGAGTCTTGAGCGTCGCCGATCCAAAGGCGACGTGGACGCCGGCGTCTTCGAGGTGCCGCGCCCAGGAGATGTTGTTCGTCTCGTCGAACCGCGCCTTGAGCTCCACGATGACTGCGACTTGTTTGCCGCGCTGCGCCGCCTCGGTCAGGGCCGCCACGATCGCCGTGTCGCCCGACGTCCGGTAGAGCGTCAGCTTGATCGCGAGGACCTGGTCGTCTTCCGCCGCTTCTTCGAGGAAGCGCTCGACCGACGCGGTGAACGAATCGAACGGATGATGCAACAGCACGTCGCCTTCGCGCACGATGTCGAAGATGTTCGTGCCGTCGCGCAATTCGGGTGGCGTGGCGGGCGTGAACGACGGGTCTTTGAGCGCCGGCACGTCGAGCGAGGCCAGACCCATCAAGTCGCCAAGGTCGAGCAGTCGCCCCGCGTCGTGAACGTCGCGCACCGAAAGCTTCGCGGCTTCAGGAACGTTGTCTTCCTGCAGCTCCTCGAGCAGCAGCGCGCGCAGGTGCTCGGGCATATCGTCCTGCACCTCGATGCGCACCACCTCACCGAAGCGGCGACGGAAAACCTGCTCCTCGATCGTCGCGAGCAGATCTTCCGGCTCTTCGATCGGCATCTCGAGATCGGAATAGCGCGTGATTCGGAACACGTACCACGCGGCGACGTCCATTCCCGGGAACAACGACCCGAGATTCGCGCCGATCACTTGCTCGAGAGGCACGAAGTGATTGGGCCGGCCTTCGACCGGCACCCACCGCGGCAAGCTGCGCGGAACCTTCACGCGCGCGAAGCGATTCGGCCCACCCTCGGGATCACTGATCTCCACAGCCAGTGACAGCGAGAGATTCGAGATGTACGGGAACGGGTGCCCGGGGTCGACGGCGAGCGGTGTGAGGACGGGGAAGATCTGTGATTCGAAGTACTCATCGATCGCGCGCCACTCCATCGGCGCGAGATCCCTGACCCCGAGGAGTCGAATGCCGTTCGGCTCAAGTTCGCTCAGAAGATCTTTCAGGCAGGTCCGCTGCAGCGCCGTCAGGCGCGTCACCTCGCTGTGGATCGCCTCGAGCTGCTCGAGCGGCGTTAGTCCGTCAGGCGGCGTCGCCACAACCTTCGCGGCGACCTGTCGCCGGAGACCGGCGACCCGCACCATGAAAAACTCATCGAGGTTGCTGCTGAAAATCGAGAGAAATTTCACCCGCTCGAGGAGCGGCGTTCTCGAATCGAGTGCCTCGTGAAGTACACGGGCGTTGAAGGCGAGCCAACTGAGCTCGCGGTTCAAATAAAGCGACGACGGCGTCGTAGAGTCCGGCATGGCGATGAATGGCTACAAAAGGTGCGGGCGATAGTAATACCCCGCATTCAGCCCGGCGGGCTAGACCGTTCGTCACAATCGCGGTCACGATTCCGTCACGGCACTCCGCGACCCTCTTTTTCGGGGGCTTGACAGCCTCTGAGATCGGCGAACCGGCCCAGCTAGCCCACGATAAAGGGCACCGCCGTCAGAATCGCAATCAACTGGCCAATCAGCACATCTCCGGGGAAGTGAACCCCAAGGACGACCCGCGAGAGGCCGATCATGAACGCGAGGGCGACGAATGCCGGAGCGAGTTGCGGGAACGCCTGCGCGTACGCCGCGGCGACCGCCATCGCCGCGGCCGCGTGGCCGGATGGAAAAGAGAAGCGATCGGGCTCTCGGATGAGCGACGCATATCCGACGGCTCGCGACGGCCGCGACCGACCCACCGTTCGCTTTACGAGTTGCACCGCGAGGTGCGAGATCACGAGAATCGCGAAAGCCCGCGCGCCGATTTCTGCCAACGGGCCGCGAATGACGATCGGAGCAAGGCACGCCATGATCGTCGCCGTCGCCCCGCCAAGGTGGGTCACCACCATCCAGAGAATGCGCACGCCGCGCGACGCTTCGTCGAACACCGCCCAACGGGTAAAGAGCTCGCGGTCCCGCGCGTCGAGTCGCTGAAGCAATCGCGGCGCCGCCCTCATGCAACCGCCGCCGTCTCGGTGGAGCTACCGTCCAGCGCCTCCGACAGGATCCGCCCCTCGAACGAGTCGGGAGGAGTGAGTCCAAAGACAGCGAGCACGGTCGCCGGAACGTCGAGAATCGACGCGCTACTTAGCCAGGTCGGCGACACCCCGGCCCCCCAAAGGACGAGCGGGATCGTCTTGTCGGCGGGGTGTT
Source organism: Gemmatimonadaceae bacterium (assembly GCA_035535975.1). GTDB lineage: Bacteria > Gemmatimonadota > Gemmatimonadetes > Gemmatimonadales > Gemmatimonadaceae > JAQBQB01. Next base: position 6,721 of record DATLPC010000146.1, read on the forward strand.
CACTCTCGTGATCGTTGTACTTGGCGCCGCCGCCGCCGTGGTCAGCGAGGAGCACGAACATCGTCCGACCGTCGTCAGCCAGGGTGACGAGGCGGTCGAGCGCAGTATCCAGCTGCCGGCAGGCCTCGCCGTACTCATTCGACATCCACCCGGACCGGTGGCCGGCCGCGTCGGCGTCTGGCCAGTGGAGCACGAATAACCCGCGATCTTGCTCCGTGAGCAGAGGCGTTGCGGCATCGAGGATGTCGTTCGCTGTCGTACCGTCGACAGATAACCGGCGAAAACCAAGTCGGCGGGCGACGCGGGCGGCCACTCCGCGAAAAATCACGGGGAGGTGGTGCACGAATCCCCACGAGTCGAAGCGCGCCGAGGCGAGAATCTCAGGGAGGGCGATCAGCTCGGCGGCCGCGCGAGGGATGAAGACGCGGTCACCCTTCAATCCGTGAGTGTCTGGTGACACCCCAGTGAGTAGCGAGGTAATCGAGGCGACCGTCACACTGGGACTGACGGTCGTGGCGTCCAACGTCCAGGCTCCGCCGGCCATCAACTCGGCCATGGCCGTGAGCCGAAAAGATCCGATCGCGTCCGGTCGCAGACCGTCCAACACGACGACTACGACGCGTGAAACTCCGCTCTGACTTTGCATTTACCGTCCGTGGCTGGGGTGAGGCACAATCCACGGGATGAGAGGATCGCGGTTGCGCGTCAACAGCTAGCGACGGTGGCGTGCCGGAGACGTAACGGCTGCAGCGATGACTCGCTGGTTATTCGCTACCCACCACGGCGTGATCGTGACAAAAGCGCCGCTCAACGGTGACGTGCAAACACCAGAATGAAGGCATTCGAATTCGGCCACACGGCTGGGGGTTCGATCATGTACGATCGTTCAGACGCAGCCTGTCCACGGGTGTTGTACTGCACGGACACATACCCGCCCCAGGTCAACGGGGTGTCCGTCGTCACGGAGCTCTCCGTCGCCGGACTGCGCGAACGTGGCTGGGACTGTATGGTCATCGCGCCGAAGTATCCGCGCCTCCTGCCGACAGGACCGCTCGACCGGCCGATCGATGGCGCCGTCATCGGAATTCCCAGCCTCGCCTTTCCGCCATATCCGGATATACGGCTGGCAGCGCCGCTCTATGGTCGATGTGCCGACATCGTTCGCCGCTTCCAACCGGACATCGTCCACAGCGCGACCGAGTTCATGATCGGTCGCCTGGGCCAAGTCGCGGCGAAGAGAGCGGGCATCTGCCGGCTCTCTTCATATCACACGGATTTCAGTCGGTACACCGAGGCCTACGGCTTTCCGGCGCTTCGGCCGACGGTGTCCCGCTACATCGGGCGCTTCCATCGTCGGAGCGCGCGCGTGTTCACGCCGTCGGAGCCGGCGCGCGACGACCTGAATCGGTTCGGCGTCTCCGCGGTCGAAGTGTGGGGGCGCGGCGTCGACACCAGCGCATTTGCGCCAGAGCACAGGAGTGGTGCGTTGCGATCGACGTATGGGGTGGACGATGCCGTGGTCTTCCTCCACGTCGGCCGGCTCGCCGCCGAGAAGGGTGTAGACGTGATCGTGCGCGCGTTCCAGCGCGCCTGTCAGCTGCTGCCCGCCGGCGCGGCGCGGCTCATTATCGCCGGTGCAGGCCCGGAGGAAACCGCGCTCCGCAAGCTCGCCGGATTCAACGTCGTCTTCCCCGGAGTTCTCGATCGGCGTCGCGTCTTGCCACGCCTCTACGCCAGCGCCGACGCCTTTCTCTTCTCCTCGCTCACGGAGACACTCGGGCTCGTCGTGCTCGAGGCAATGTCGAGCGGAATTCCGGTCATCGCCACGCCTGCCGGCGGCGTCGGCGACCACCTTCGTCACGATGTCAACGGCATGGCGGTCGGCCCGCGCAGCGTCGACGAGATGGCGGACGCGATAGTCACGCTCACGCTCGACGCGGAACGTCGGCGGCGCCTTGGCGCCGGCGCCCGGCAGACCGCGCTGGCGCTCGATTGGCAGGCCGAGTTGGACCGCCTCGACGCGAGCTACCGCGCCGTCCTCCGCGAGAGCGCGCGTCGAAAAGCCGGCGGCACCCGCCTGCCCGTCCCGTCCGACCACGCTGAGACCGTTACCATCTAGCTCGCCCCCCCCCCCAAAAACTGCGTTAGGGGTCAGACTCCAATCGCGAATTGGAGTCTGACCCCTAACGCGGGTTTTTGCGACGGGGCAAGTTTTGTTATTGTAGCGATCTAAACGTCCATCCATCTAACCGGACCCGGATGACGCTCCGCCGGCCGCGTACGCCCATCATCGCGCTCGGATTCTCGCTCGCCGCCGCGGGTTGCAACCGGCAGGGCGCAGCCACGACGTCGGCGTCGTCTCTCGAGCCAAAGACCTGGACCGCTGCGCAGGATCACGCGCAGATGATGGAGCAGCTCGGAATTCAGACGCTGCGGCCTGGGCCGAGCGGCAACGAGCAGGACGCCAATCACGCGAACTACGACGAGGCGAAGGCGAATCCATTTCCGGATCTGCCGGACGTCCTCACGCTCAACAGCGGCGCGAGAGTCACCGATCCGCGGACGTGGCGACAGCGCCGCGCCGAGATCGTCGAGGATTTCGAGCGCGAAGTCGTCGGACGCGTTCCCAAGAACGTCCCGAAAGTCACGTGGTCGGTGACCGCAACCGACACCGGCACCGTCGCCGGCCGGCGAGTCATCGGCAAGCAACTCGTCGGTCACGTCGACAACTCGCGCTCACCGTCGATCGACGTCAACGTCGCGCTGACACTCGTCGTGCCGGCGGACAATCGATCGCCAGTACCGGTGATGATGACGTTCCGCGGCGGCTCACTCGCCCAGGCCGTCGGCCGGCCGGCGCCGCCCGGCACAGGTCGCGGCGGATTTACGCCGCCTCTTCCCCCGCCGGGAAGCGACGCGCCCGCCACCGATCAGCTCATCGCCGACGGCTGGGGCTTCGCGTTCATCAACCCGGCGAGCGTCCAAGCCGACAACGGCGCGGGGCTCACGCGCGGCATCATCGGCCTGGTGAATCGCGGCCAAGCGCGAAGGCCGGATGACTGGGGGGCGCTGCGTGCCTGGGCATGGGGAGCGTCGCGCGCTCTCGACTACCTGGAGAGCGATCGTTCGGTGAATGCCGAAATCGTCGGCATCGAGGGCGTATCGCGCTATGGAAAGGCGGCGCTGGTGACGATGGCGTTCGACGAACGATTCGCGCTCGCGCTGGTCGGATCGTCGGGCGAAGGGGGAGCGAAGCTGCATCGCCGCAATTGGGGCGAAGCCGTCGAGAGCCTCACCGGCACCGGCGAGTACCATTGGATGGCGGGCAACTTTCTGAAATACGGCGCTTCAGTGGCAAAGTTCGGCAGCAAGAACGCCGGCGACCTTCCCGTCGACGCGCACGAGTTGATCGCGCTCTGCGCCCCGAGGCTGACGTTCATCAGCTACGGCGTCCCGGAAAAGGGCGACGCGAAGTGGCTCGACCATCAGGGAAGCTTCATGGCGGCGGTCGCGGCCGGGCCGGTCTTTCGCCTCCTCGGCGCCAAGGACCTCGGCCGATCCGACAATTACAAAACTGAAAAGATGCCGCCCGTGAATGTTGGACTGCTCGACGGCCAGCTTGCCTGGCGCCAACACGACGGCGGTCACACCGACGCGCCGAACTGGAAGTACTTTCTCGTGTGGGCCGATCATTTTCTCGGACGTTCAAGATGCGCGCATCCTTCAGAGTGTTGACGATCGCCGGCCTTGCCGTCGCATCCGCGTGCTCCCGTCAGGCGAACACGGGACCGAGGCTCGACCGCACACTTCTCGTCCCGGAGCAATTCGCCAATCGCGGGTATAACACCGCGTACGATGTTGTCGAGGCGATGCGGTCGAACTGGCTCGCCGAGCGAGGCCCGGACAGTTTTGCGTCGCCGGCGAAGGTACAGGTCTACTTCGACGGCATTCGACTCGGCGGTGTCGAGTCACTCCGCACGATCGATCTGCGGCCGGTCACCTACATTCGCTACTTCGACGGAATCGCGGCGACGGCGCGCTGGGGACTGGATCATGGAATGGGCGCGATTTACGTCTCGACCCACCCATTGAGCGAGATGATCGGGCCCGCCAATCCGTCATCGGGAGACGCCGCCGCCGAAGCGATAGGCCGTTCGTGACGTGAAGGTCTTCCCGGGCCGAAGCAGCGTCGGCGGAAACGACGGCTGATTGGGCGTGTCGGGGTAGTGCTGCGTCTCGAGCGCAACACCGGAGTGAGGGGTGTAGCGTGCCCCGCCCTTTGCCCGGCCCGCGAGGTCTTGCCCCAAGTACAGCTGGACCCCGGGTTCCGTGCTGTGGACTTCCATCCACCGCCTCGTCGTCGGTTCGAGGAGACGCGCAACGAAAGACACTTCCTGTCCCGCGGCGCCGTCTATCACGAAGTTGTGATCGTAGCCTGCCGCGATGACCAATTGCTCGTCTTGGGCGATCTCCTGCCGCAGTGCGCGCGAGCGTCGAAAATCGAACGGTGTTCCGGCCACCTGGCGTACTTCACCTGTCGGAATCTGAGTATCATCGACGGGCGTGAAGGCTGACGCGCCCAGCGTAAGCTCGTGGTCGCGCACATCGCCCGCCTCGTGTCCACCGAGATTGAGATAGCCGTGCCAGGTGAGGTTGACGTGGGTCGGTGCGTCGGCGCGCGCCTCGTAGCTGATCATCAGCTCATTCTTCTCGGACAAGGCGAACGTGGCGCGGACGTCGAGCGACCCCGGGTAGCCCTGATCCAACGCACGGCTGCGATGATAGAGCTCGACGGCGGCGCCCGATTCGCCCAGCCCCACGTCCGCGGTCCACAGCGCGCGATGAAACCCCTGAGGGCCGCCGTGCAAATGATTCACACCGTCGTTCAACGGCAGGCGGTACTCGACGCCGTCGATCACAAATCGGCCGTTCGCGATTCGGTTGGCGTACCGGCCGACAATCGGCCCGACGTAGCAGCGATCGGCTTCGTACTCGGCGAGCGTGTCAAATCCGAGCGCGACGTCGACTAACCCATCGTCGAACGGCACGGTGAGCGAACGGACGATGCCCCCGTACGACAGAACACTGACTCGCATGCCGCGCTCGTTCTCGAGCGTCAGCTGATCGACTTCCCGACCGTCGGCGAGGACCCCGAACGGTTCGCGACGGACGGTGACGGGCAACGCGCTAATTTGGCGGCGCCGACGCCGCATGCGCATACAGGCCAATGATCGTCCCGACGAATCCGCCGGCCACGTGCGTACTGAGAATCGTCCCGTCGACGTCGCGCGCCAACACGCGCCACGCATTCGACCGCTCCGCATACGAGAAGTCATATTGACCTCCCCGCGCCGAGATACGCAGGAACAGCGGCGCCTCGCCGTGTGCGGCGAGCGGCGCTTCGGCGATCGTCACTTCGGTGCCGTTGTCCCTCGTACCAGCACGGCGAACGAGACGCACGACCGGTTTGCCGTCGCGCAATGTCTCGCCGAGGAAGTAGTAGAACGAGTCGCTTTGAAAGGCGACGAGGCCGGCGGCGTCGCCTGGGCGAGTTGGCGTGTAGCGCATCGCCGTGGTGGCGGTCATCACCGCGTGCTGTTGGCGTCGCCCAACGAACGCGGGCTGCCCGCGAACGCCGAGCGGCGTCGGCCGCGCGTGGAGCGTGAGGGAGCCCGGATTCGTCGTGAGGTCGTACCACGGTTCGCGCGGCGTCCTGATCACCACCCACGATGGCGCGAGCTTTGGCTCGTTGAACTCGTCGCGCACATGAAAGTTGCCGCTCATCGGTTCCGCGCCGATCGTGTCGGGCGCGAGCGAGGGAACCTTCGCGGAATAGGGGACCGTCGCCGCACTGTCATCCAGAATCGTCGGCCAGCCGTCGCGCCAGCGAACGGGCAGCATGAAGGTTTCGCGCCCGATGTTCGTCAGGTCGGGCCCGTAGGGCCGCACGCCGAGGAAGACCGACCACCACTCGCCATTCGGCGTTTGCACGAAATCCGCGTGACCGGTGGACGTGATCGGCGCTGGACGCGACGGCGACAACTGCCGCTGCGTGAGGATCGGATTTCCGGAGTACGGAACGTACGGTCCTCCGACCGAATCGCTGCGGAAGACGACCTCGGAGTGCTGGCCCGCCGTTCCGCCCTCGGCGCAGATCAGGTAGTAGCGTCCGTCGACCTTGAGAATGTGCGGCGCCTCGATCCAGATCGGCTTCTTCGTGATGTCGACGCCGCCGTTCACGATCACGGTGCGCGGGCCGAGCATCTTGTGCGATCGCACGTCGTATTCCTGGAACCAGATCGCGCGGTGGCCGTTGTAGCGCGGCGTCTCCGCGGGTGGGCCGTTGTTCACGATGTACGCGCGCCCATCGTCGTCGAAGAAGATCGATGGATCGATGCCGTCGACATCGCGCAGCCAGATCGGCTCGGACCACGGACCGGCGGGATTCGTGGCCGTGACGATGAAGTTGCCACCGCAGTACGAGCAGGTGGTTATCAGGTAGAACGTGCCGGCGTGATAACGAATCGTCGGGGCGTAGATCCCTTCGGAGATTCCGCGGCCATCGAGCACCAACTGCGTCGGCCGGTCGAGCACGTGGCCGATCTGCGTCCAATGCACGAGATCGCGGCTTCGAAAAATCGGAATCCCCGGAAAATACGAGAAGCTCGAGGTGACGAGATAATAGTCGTCGCCGGCGCGCGTGATGCTCGGATCAGGATAGAAGCCGCTCAAGACGGGGTTGAGGTACCGATCGCGTGAGGGTGGCGTCGTGTGATAGATCGAATCGTCGCCCGAATACTCGAACCAATCAAAACGCGCGTCTTGCGAGGGGGTCGGACGTGCGGCCGGCCGATAGAATGATTCCGGCGGACCGAGGTAGCTCGGCTTCAGAAATCCAGCGTCCACCACGAGCTTCTCGAGCACGATACCCGGATCGACGCGCCAGAACTTGAGGACGTGTCGCCCGGGTCTGATCAGATCGTGACGCGTCGTTGAAATGCGAATGTTGTCGGCGACGGATTGCTCCCAGACGCGATTCGAGCTGTCGGCCAGGATGTTCACGACCTGCGGCGCGGCGTCGTCGAACGAGATGGCGTAGCGGAGCCCGGCCGGTGAGGCGCTCACATTCAACGACGGCGCAATGTAGGCTCGCACCTCCACCCGATCACCCTCGAGTGTGTAGAGCTGGTACTCGAGACGCGGGGAGGTCGGCACAACCTCGTGGCCGGGTGCGTCCGCGGGCGAAGTCGTCATTCCCGACAACGTGCGGCCGAAGTCAGGTAATCGTTGCCAGCTCACCGGTGGCGTGTTCACCGCCCTGGTGTAGTGCTCCGCTTCCATTGAGACGTAGCCATCGCTCTCGAGGAACCCAACGACGCTATCACGCGGGGCCTCGGATCCGTTGTTGGCGATCGCTCCGACGATGACGCGCTGATTATTGGGTCCGGTAATCGTGATGTGCGCGACATCGCGACTGCTGGTCCGCGCCGTTCCGTTCAGCCGAACCGAGAGACGCCGTTCTGTGGTGACGCGTCCGCGCGCCGGCGACACGGTCACCCATGGTTGATCCGCCGTGGCGACAAAGTCGAAAGGCGTTTGGCCGCGGTTGTAGACGTCAACGAACGATTCGCGCTGATAGGCGTCGAAGAACGGGAGTATTGGTGGTCGCGGCGGCTCGCCGGGCCGACGAGGGGGAACGTTCAACCGCGGTTCATCCACGACGGCAACGCCCATGTCGGCGGCAAAGGGGACATGAATCTCGTCGACGCGCGGCATGACATCGCGTGGCGGCTCTTGCCAGTAGGTGTAGCCGATATGCGTTTGGTCCATCATGTGCGCCCACTTGCCGCCGGCGATCACCGCGTTGAATTCGTGCGAGAGCTCCGCGTCGCGACGGAACAACGCTCGCGCTGAATCAGCGAGCGCGTTCGTGGCGGCACGGCCCTGACGGGCGTAGAGCCGATTTCTCGCGACGGTCACGTAGAGCGCGTTGAGATTTGCGGCCGCGAGAATGGGATGAAGCACGAGCTCGAAATAGGCGTCGCGATACGCCGGCTCGAGCTTGGCTCCGACCTGCTTCGCGCGCATGGCGAGAGCGTCGTACTCGGCGACCACTCGCTCGGCCTCGCGATAATTGAGAAGACTATAGGTCGCCGTATCGATCAGCTCGGGCTTTCGACGCCCCGCGAGCTTGAGTGACTTCGTAATCAGGCTGCCAATCGTGTCGCCGAGCGTTGCGCCGAATTGCCGGCGCGCCCAGTCCCGCGTGTATGCCGGCAGCGCGTCGGCGGGAATGGCGTCCGGATTCCACGCGAAATCGAGGAAGAACTGGATCGGGAATTCCATCGGCTTGAGATCGCCGACATTTACGATCCAGATCCGGTCCGCGCCACTCCGGTACGCCAGGTTCATTTGCTCCCAGACGCGCGGGATCGGGTTGGTGTTGATCCACTTGTAATTGCGCGGACCACCGACGTAGTCGAAGTGGTAGTAGACACCGAATCCGCCGGCGCGCCCACGCTCCTGCGGCGTAGGCAGTCGGCGAATGTTTCCCCAATTGTCGTCCGAGAAGAGCAAGGTGACGTCGTCGGGGACGCGCATGCCCTTGTCGTAATAGTCCTGCACTTCCTTATAGAGGGCCCAGAGCTGCGGCGTGGCCGAGGCGGGCTTGCCGGTGACGTCGGCGATGATCTTCCGCTGGTCGGCAACGATCCGCTCGAGCAAGGCGACGTTGCTTCCTTCGGTCATCGGCAAGTCGCCGTCGCCGCGCATCCCAATCGTCACGATATTTTCGCGTGAGCCCATGCGCTCGATGCCGTGGCGCCAGAAGGCGCGCAGCGTGGTGTCGTTCTGCTCGTAGTTCCACGGGCCCTTGCCATAGCGACGCCATTCCTGCTGCGCCCGGGTCATCGGCTCGTGGTGCGACGTACCCATGACGATTCCGTACTCGTCGGCGAGCTTCGCGTTCAGTGAATCGTCGTCCGCGAACGCGTTCCCCCACATCGCCGGCCAGAGATAGTTCCCTTTCAGACGCAGGAGCAGCTCGAAGACTTTCTCGTAGACGCGATGGTTGACGCCACCGAACTTCGCACGCGCCCACCCCGAGAACGCGGGCGCTTCGTCGTTGATGAAGATTCCGCGATACTTGACCTTAGGCTCACCAGACACGACGCGGGTCGGCTTGACCACCAGAACGGCCTGACGCCGCGTTGGCACGTCAGCCCACCAGTACCACGGCGAAACGCCGATCTCGCGCGAGAGGTCGTAGACGCCATAGATCGTGCCTCGCTTGTCGCTCCCGGCGATGACGAGCGCGCGGTCCACGCCTTCGAGCGGATGATCGATCACCTGGATGACGTACGATTCCCATCGACCGGAGAGCGCGGATGCGTCGAGCTTGCCGCTTCGAACGAGCCGATCGATCAACGGGGACTTCCCGATCGTGCCAATGATGACCGGAGAGCCGGTCGCGCTTTCGCCGGCCAGGATGCGCGGAGCGTTGCCTGTGACACGTTCGACGTCGGCGCGTAAATCATCGACGGCTCGACGGACGCCGGGATAGTCCGATTCGCTCACAACCAGCGCCGCGGTCCGCCCGTTGTCGGCGAGTGTGAAGCCACGAGCGACGCGGGACGTCGACACATACGACGAATCGGCGGGAGAGATTCCGCTCGGTCGCGGTGCGGGCAGCGCCGGTCTCAACCCGGCATCGCTCGCCGCGAACGAGAGACCGACGAACAGCGCGGTTCGACGAAGCATCTACGGCACCACGCTCAGCGTCGCCTGCTGCCGAATGTCCGCCGATGAAGCGCCCACAAGGAAGCGCACGTCCTCCCGCTCGACGGTCCAGCCATGCGTGCTTTCGTTCCAGTACGCCAACGACGCAACGGCGACCGGCAGCGTGACCGTGCGCTTCTGACCTGGTTCCAGATGCAGCCGCGCGTATCCGCGAAGATCTTTTATTGGCCGAGGAACCGCCGAGCCGAGGTGCTGAACGTAGAGTTGAACCACCTCGTCACCGGCTCGACCGCCGCTATTCGATACGTCGACGCTGACGACAACCGTGTCCTTCGACGCGGCGCGCGCGTTCGATAGACGAATGTTCGAGTAGGAGAAACTCGTGTAGGAGAGGCCGTGACCGAATGGATAGAGCGGTGCCTTCGAGAAGAACCGGTACGTTCGGCCCGCCATTTTGTAATCGTCAAACGCCGGCAAGTCGTCCACCGACTTGTAGAACGTCACCGGCAATCGTCCGGCGGGGTTGTAGTCGCCGAACAGCACGTCGGCGACCGCGTTCCCGGCTGCCTGTCCCGGATACCATGCCTCGACGATCGCCGGGACGTTGGCTTGCGCCCAGTTCACCGCGACAGCACTGCCGCTCATCAGCACGAGCACGGTCGGCTTGCCCAGCCCGGCGACCTTCTCCAACAATTGCTGCTGCGGCGCGGGCAGATCGATTTGCGTCCGGTCTCCGCCGCGAAAACCTGGGATCTGAATCGCCATCTCTTCGCCCTCGAGCCGCGCGGTGAGGCCGGCGAACATGACCACGACGTCCGCCTCGGAGGCCACCTCGAGTGCATCGCTCAACAGCGCTTCGTTCGGCGGAGCCCATAAGAGCTGCAGCTGCGCTTCGCCGTACGATTCCTGCCCCTCCACGCGCAATCGATAGGCGCGCCCCGCCTCCAGTCGAATCGGCTCGCTTTGCGCCTGACGCGGATCCGGAAACTCACCATCGTGGGTCGGATACAGCGAACGTACGATGAGGCTGTCGTCGAGCCACATCTGGAATTTGATCGTGCCGATCAAGCCGAGCCGATACATCCCCGTGTGAGCTGGCCGAAGCTCGCCCGTCCATCGCACGCCGAAATTATCGGGATCCATGTCAGCGCGCGGTGCCTTGTCGTGCCAATCGACATTGAGTGTGCTGTCGATCGCGGTGAAGCGCGGCGAGCCGGCGAAGTCGCGCGTCGCGTAATACTCGGCCCGGAGGCCCGCGGTACCATCGCGCGTTCGCAGTACCGTGCTCGGAACGAGCTCGTACACCGGGAAATTCTCGGCGAGATCCGAACCACGGGCGTATAGCACTCGAGTCTTCGGACCGACCGCTTCGCGAATCCCGCGCAGCGGTGTGATCGGGTCGGCCGGAATGCCATTGTAATTGCCGAGCAGCATGCGCCACTGATCCGCGTTCGGTCCGATCACCGCGATGGCGCCAAGATCCTTGCGCAGGGGAAGCGTGTTGCGGTCGTTCTTGAGCAGCACGATCGATTCACGAGCGATGTCCCGCGCCAGCGCCCGATGCGCCGGGGAGTCGAGCTCGCTGAACGGAGTCGACGCCCAGCGCACATGTTCCGGAGCGTCGAACATGCCGAGCTTGAATCGCGCGAGAAAGAGTCGGGTCACCGAGGTGTCGATCTGTGCTTCGCTGATCAAACCTTGTTGCACGGCTTGGACGAGGTTCGGATATACGCGACCGCAATCCAAGTCGGTGCCGGTCCGCACGCCCATTGCGGCGGCCTCTGGCGCCGTGCCGACGGCACGGTGCCTCAGATAGATGTCGTCGATCGCGCCACAATCCGAGACGACGTAGCCCGGAAACTTCCACTCCCCGCGCAGAATGTCTTTGAGGAGCATGTCGCTTCCGCACGCCGGCTTGCCGTCGACTGCGTTGTACGCGCACATTAGCGAATAGGCGCCGCCCGTGCGGATGCCCGCCTCGAAGTGCGGCAGATACGACTCCCGCAGATCGCGCTCGCTGACGACGGCGTCGAAACTGTGTCGCTCGGGCTCGGGCCCGCTGTGCACCGCGTAGTGCTTTACCGTCGCGATCGTCTTGAAGTATTTCAGGTCGTCGCCCTGAAGCCCGCGGATGAACTGCACGCCAAGACGGCCGGTGAGGAACGGATCTTCGCCGTACGTCTCCTGGCCGCGTCCCCATCGCGGGTCGCGAAAGAGATTGATGTTCGGCGACCAGAACGTCAGCCCCTGATACCGCTGATGGCTGTCGTGGCGGATGTACTCGTGATACTTCGCGCGCGCCTCGTCGGAGATCACCGTGGCCATCCGGAACATGGCGGAGTCATCCCACGTTGCCGCGACACCGATTGCCTGTGGAAACACCGTCGACAGCCCTGAGCGCGCGACACCGTGCAGCGCTTCGTTCCACCAGTTGTACTCCGGAACGCCGAGCCGCGTGATCGCCGGCGCGACGTCTTTCATCTGGAGCACCTTTTCTTCGAGCGTCATGCGCGAGACGAGGTCGCGCGCTCGCTGCTCGAACGAGAGCGACTCGTCGAGGTATGGCGGCCGGGCACTCCCCGTCTCTTGCGCGGAGAGCGACGACACGGCAAGCACCGCCGCGATCAAAGCGAGAAGAATGCCGCGCAGTCGCATGGACCCTCCGAGAGCGCGCGCACCGCGTCGGCTACCGACCGGCGAGCGCGTTGTAGATCGACGTATAAGCCGGCTTACGGCCAAAGACGTTATCCCAGGGAAGCGCGTCCCCGAAACCCGGGAAGGTGCTCGGTACCCACGAATCCTTGTCGGTGAAGCCCCACGTCGTCACCAGCTCGCACCCTTTGTTCTGGATGCAGGTCGCGACGACGTCGTGATAGTTCTGCGCCTGAGCCGTCAGGCTCGCATTGGTCGATGGAACAGGCACCCGGACATCCAACTCGGTAATGTGAACCTTCAACCCGAGCGCGGCGAACCTCGCGATGTTCGCACCAAGGGTCGAAGGCACGCCGTTCAACGTGAAGTGCGCCTGCAATCCAACGCCGTTGATCGGAACTCCGCGAGCGAGAAAGCCCTTGACCATCGCGTAGACGGAATCGGACTTGGGCCCGATGCCTTCGATGTTGTAATCGTTGTAGAAGAGCGCGACATCCGCGTCCGCCGCCCGCGCCGTTCGGAACGCGATCTCGAGGTATGCCCTGCCAATGTGGTCGAACCAATACGTCGACCTCAACGAACCATCGTCGTTCAACGCCTCGTTTACCACATCCCAGGCGAAGAGCTTGCCCTTGAAGTGGGAGACGACCGTCGTGACATGATCGATGAGCTGTTGGGTCGCTTCGTCCACGCCGGACGGCCCGCTCGTGATCCATTTCGGCAATTGCTGATGCCACACCAGCGTGTGTCCACGCACGGCCATCTGGTTCTGCTGGGCGAATGCGACGAGTGAATCCGCGCCGGCGAAGTAGTACGTCGTCGGAGCGGGATGCACATGATCGAGCTTCATGTCGTTCTCGGGCGTCAGCACGGAGAACTCGCGCCCGAGAATCGAGCGGAAGGTCGAACCGTCGGTGCCCGTCCACCGAAAGCCGCGGTCGCCGGCGCTGCCGATGCGAATGCCCGCCTGTTGGGCCAGCGCACGCAACGGAAAGGTGTCGGCGTTGACGACGGGCACGATTGGATTCGTCGGGGTGCTCCCGTCACCACCACCGCACGCGGCGAGCATCACGACCGCGCCGCCGATGAACCACGCGTGCCGATCGAACCGCATCTGAGGGCTCGTCGGGGCCGTCAGGACACCGGATGGTGCTGCGGATCCCAGCGTTCGATCGCGGCCGCGACGCCGTCGAGATGCTGGCGCATCCGCTCCGTGGCCAGTTGCTCCTGACGCTGTTCCAACGCGGCGAAGATCGACAGGTGTTCCTGGTGATCCTGTTTTCTCGATCCGAAGATCCCCAGGATCAGCCGCTGTTCATCGGTGAACAGCGTTTGCATCACGTCGAGCAGCTGCGCGATCACCGCGTTGCCCGACGCCGACGCGATCTGCCGGTGGAACGCCATGTTGACCGAGTTCAACACCGAGTCGTTGTCGAGATTCTCACCGGCCGTCGTGAGGAGCCGACGCATTTCCGCGAAGTGTTCGTCCGTACCATTCCGGCTGGCAAGCGCGGCCGACTGTGCCTCGATCGGCGCGCGCGCTTGAATGAGGTCGAGCAGCAGCTTCTTCGTCACCTTGCCGCTGTAGTCGCTCGCCATCACCAGCACATCCTGGGTGCGCGTCACGTACACACCGGACCCATGACGAATCTCGAGGACGCCGGTCGCCTCGAGCTTCTTCAGCGCCTCGCGCACCGTCGGATGACCGACGCCGAAGCGGCGCGCCATCTCCATGATCGTGGGCAGCCGCTCGCCGATCGTGTAGTCGCCGGAGTTGATCGAGCCCCTGATCTCTCCGGCGAGCCGATCGACCAAGCTTTCACGCGCTACTGGCTTTAGGACGTTCTTCATCACATCACCTCGAAGGTGTACCGCTGACGACCAAGCTCACACTCTGTAGATCAGCCGAGCTCCCCCCAACCATGAGCTGGAACGTTCCCGGTTCGACGACACGCTTCATGCCGGCGCCGTGATATGAAAGATGCTCGGGCCCGACATCGAACGAGACCGTGCGCGTTTCACCCGGAGCGAGCGAGACCCGTTGAAAGCCGCGAAGCTCCTTCACCGGGCGCGTCGCGTTGCTCACCTCGTCACGAATGTACAGCTGGACCACCTCGTCGCCGGCACGACTTCCCGTGTTGCGCACGTCCACCGACACTCGGGCTCGACCAGTCGCCGGGATCTGTTTGGCCGACACGCGCAGGTTTGAATATGCAAAGGTCGTATAGGACAACCCAAAACCGAACGGATACAGCGGTGCGATCGTATCGAGAACGTAACCGCGCCGCGCCGACGGCTTGTAGTTGTAGAACACGGGGACCTGCCCGACATCGCGCGCCACGGTCACCGGAAGCTTGCCGCCGGGATTGACGTCGCCGAACAGCACCTTCGCCACGGCCGTACCCGTCTCCTGCCCGAGATACCAGCCTTCGAGGATCGCGGGAATCCTCGTCGCGAGATTCGGAATCGACGCCGGCCGCCCGTTGATCAGCACGAGGACCACCGGCTTTGCCGTCGCCGCGATCTGCAGCGCCAGCCGTTCCTGGTCGCCCGGCAGGCCGAGCGAAGACCTGTCGCCAAGGTGGTTGTTCTCGTACGCCTCGCGGGCGGTCTGCTCGTTGTCGCCGAGGACCAGCACGACGAGATCGCTGCGTTGGGCGAGGGCGACCGCGTCGGCGATCCGGCGCGCATTCGATGCCGAGTCGGTCGGAACCACGCGATCGGCGCCATTCCGGAACTTCGATCTCGCGCCGCCCATGTGCGGTTGGGGCTCCTTCGTGAACACCGAGTCTTCGGTGATTCGCACGCCTTCCGCATACTCGACCGTGGCATTTTCGGCCACGCGCGCCCGGATGCCCTCGAGAATGCTCACGGCGTGTAGTGGGACGCCGGCATACCCTCCGAGAAGCACCTCGCCCGCGTGCGGACCGATGACGGCCACGCGCGCGTGCGCGCCGGCACGCAGCGGGAGCAAACCGCCCTGGTTCCGAAGAAGAATCATCGCTTGCTGCGCCGCCTCAAGCGCCAATGCGCGGGTGCCTTCAGCGCCCGATATCCGCTCGGCGGCGGCGACGTCGACGAACGGGTTCTCGAACAGACCGAGCATGAACTTTGGCCGCAGAAGCCGCCGCACCGCGGCGTCGATGGCCCGCATCGAGACCGTCTTCGCCTTCACCTGATCGACGAGCGTCGCGTAGGCCGCCGGATCGGGCAGCTCGATGTCCACTGTCGCGTCGAGAGCACGTCGCGCCGCTTCGGCGGGATCCGACGCCACGTGATGGCGATCGATCAACTGCTGGATAGCGAACCAGTCGGAGACGACCGTTCCGTCAAAGCCCCACTCCGTGCGGAGCACGTCATGGAGCATCCACCGGTTCACGTGCGACGGAATTCCGTCGACTTCGTTGTACGACGCCATCACGCTCTTCGCGCCGGCTTCCTTGATCGCCGTCTCGAAGGGATAGAGGAACATGTCGCGGAGCGTCCGCTCGCCGATCGACGCCGGTCCGACGTTGGTTCCCGATTCCGGCTGACCATGGCCGGTCATGTGCTTGAGCGTGGCGAAGACATGGCCGGCGCCAATCGCCGAATCCGTTCCTTGGAAGCCACGCACGGCCGCCACGCCCATGCGAGCCACGAGAAACGGATCTTCGCCGTACGTCTCCTCGAACCGCCCCCACCGCGGCTCACGCGCAATGTCGACGACCGGCGCGAGCACCTGATGTACGCCCCGCGCGCGCGCCTCGGCGGCCGTCGCCGTGAACACGCGCTGCACGAGATCGGTGTTCCACGTGCTGGCGAGCGCGATCGCCTGTGGAAAGCTCGTCGCGCCGGCGGCCTCGAGACCGTGCAGCGCCTCTTCGTTGAAGAGAATTGGAATGCCGAGACGCGTGCTATCGCGCACCCAACGCTGGATCGCGTTCACGAACTCCGCTTCCCCACGCGCGTCGTGGCCGTCCTGCGGACGCTCGATGCGCCCGATCCCGACCCGGAACCATCGCGGTGCCTTCGCGGGGTCGAATCGACCGTCCTGACTCGTGATCAGCTTCTTCTGGTCCCAGAGGCACATCATCTGGGCGACCTTCTCTTCGAGCGTCATGCGCGAGAGCAGGTCGGTAATGCGACGCTCGATCGGCAGGCTCGCGTCGCGGTATGCGGGCCGCTGGGCAACGGCGCTCGATGTCAGCGCTCCGACCAGACAAGCTCCGAGCGTCGCCACCCGACGCGCCGCGGCTTTCCGGATTTCAGCGCGCACTGGTCGGTCTCCCCTGCGCACGTGCGTCGATCGCGGCGTGCATGACGGTATCGAACGAGGGCTTCGTCATTCCGCGGCGATCGAACAGCAACGGGTAGTTCGTGCGTCCGCGCACCGGAAAGTTGTTGAGCCACGAGTCGCCGTCGGCGACGCCCCAGAAGGTCATTCGCGAGATCACGTTGCGGTGCGCCAGGTAGACGCGCACGATCTCTCCATACCGGCGCGCCAACGTAACCTGCACGGAGTCGGGAAGGCCGCCGCGATAGGGATCGGGTGCACCCGTCCGTTGCAGCTCCTGCTCGACGACTTCCGTGCGCTGGCCACGGTTGCTCGGCAGCGGATCCACGTCGAGCTCCGTGACCATGAGGCGCAGTCCCGTCGATGCGAGGTCGACGATGGCCGAATCGATGGCGCCCGTCGTCGGCCAATCGAGCTTCTGGTGTTCTTGCATTCCGATGGCGGTGATCGGAACGCCTTGCTCGCGCAGTGCGCGAACGAGTCTCACGATCCCGGCTCGCTTTGCCCTCGCCTCGACCGAGAAGTCGTTGTAGTGCAACTCCGCCGCCGGGTCGGCCTCGTGCGCGAAGCGAAACGCCATGGCGATGTACTCGGGGCCGATGATTCGCAGCCAGGGCGACTGGCGCAGCGACCCGTCCTCGGCCACCGCCTCGTTGACGACATCCCAACCGCGAATGCGCCCCTTGTAGCGGCCGACGACGGCGAAGATATGCGACCGCATGCGCGCGATCAGCGTATCGCGCGATGCCGGTCTGCCCGCGCCATCCTCGAACACCCAACGCGGCGTCTGGTTGTGCCAGACGAGCGTGTGTCCGATCACCGTCATCCCGCTTCGCTCGCCGAGCGCCACGTACCGGTCGGCGGCGTCGAACGCGAACTGGCCCGGCTGCGGCTCGATCGACTCCCACTTCAGCGCGTTTTCCGGTGAGATCGAGTTGAAGTGTCGGGCGATCAGCGCGTCACCGCTGACATCGGCGCCGCTGATCTGTCGGCCATTGATCGCCGCGCCGACGAGAAAGGCGCCGGCGAACGCGTCCTTCAGTGTCGTCGGCGCAGGCGACGGTGGCGCGCCGGGGCGGCCGCAGGCCACACCCCATCCGGCCGCGGCGACGACGAATGCAGCCACTCGCCCCAGCGCGCGTCCGTGCCGGATTATCCGGCACGGTCCAGAGAATTGCATCGTCGACTCGACCAGCGGTCAGTATCCCGGATTCTGCGGATACTTCGCGCCGACGACGACGCCGTCGATCTGCGACTGCGGGATCGGGCGAAGAAGGTGCTTCGCCACGACGTTCGCCGCCCCGTGCGGATTGTACCGCTTCACGCGATTGAGGAAGAAATCGACTCCGGGCCGGGTGATGTCATACCAGCGAGTGAATTCGCCGGCGAGCTCGCGCTCCCGCTCGTCCATGATGTAGTCGAGCGTCATCTGGCTTGGCGTGACGTTGTAGTCGCCCTTGTGGTTCGTCGCCGCGGCGCGCACGTGCAGAACGTTGATCATCTGCGCGGCCTTGGCCTGATCGCCCAGTCCCACCGCCGCCTCGGCCGCGATGAGGTAGACCTCGCCGAGCCGGAACACGACCTGGACCTTGCCGCCTTCCTGCGCGGTGAGGTTCGCGCGTTGGTTGTCCTGGAACTTCTTCAGCGACGGATACCGTTGCCAATTGAAGTATCCGTCGTTGGCGTTGTTCCGGTCACCGCAGTAGCCGGCCGGCGAAAAATCGGCCGTCGGGTTGTTGATCTGCTGTGACGGACAGGGCGTGAGAATCTGATATGCCTTGCTCTGACGAAACGCCGTCGTGACCCCAAAGGGTAGATAGACGGCCGCCGTGTCGCCGACGTTTTCGATCGCGCCGCTGGTGCATGCGGGACAGGTGGTGCCGTTTTTCACACCGTTCTGGGTCGCAACCCACATCGTCTGAAACGAACCATCGAACCGCATGTCGAGGGTGTCGTTCAGGGCCGGATCTCCCCGGTACTTGTTCCAGAGACTCAGCTCGTACGGCGTCGGCATCATTCGACGGAATGGCCGGCCATTGTTCAAATCACGAGGTGTCCCGACCCAGATGCCGTTGTTGTCGTACTGGCCGAGATAAACGAGGTGCAGGTAGTTGTACTCGTTGTCGGCGTCGACGTGCGTGGCGTCGTAGATGCCGTTCGGGCCGAACTGCACCGTGAAAATGAACTCCTTCTTGTTGCCATTGTATCCGGCGTTCTCGCAGTATCCGGTTCGTCCCGGATCGGCGGTGCGACGCACGCACCACAGGTCGGCGAATACCGGCTCCAGCGAGTAGGTACCGGAGCTGATGACGGAATCCGCGTCGGCCGCGGCCTTCTGGAAGTCGCCCTGTTTGCTGGGCGAATACGACTGGTAGGCGCGGGTCAGGTACACGAGCGAGCGCAGCGTCTGCGCGGCGCCTTTCGTCGCCCGGCCGAAATCGGTCTGCGTGCGCGGCAACAACGCGCTGGCGGTGTCGAGATCGGCGAGAATGAGCGTATACACGGCGCTGGCCGGATCACGAACAGCACTCGCATCCACGCCCTGTTTCTCGTGGACGTTGAGCGTCACGTCGCCGAACTGACGAACGAGGGTGAAGTAGTTCAGCGCCCGGAGGAAGTGCGCTTCACCCAACAGGCTGTTCTTCGTCGCCTGCGGAATTCCCGTCGCTCCCGGCCCTCGATCGAGCGCGGCGTTGAGCGTATTGATCGCCTGGTAGGCGGGGTTCCACGTGTTGGCCAGCGGCGCGACCGTCGAATTGAATCCGCCACCGTAGGAATCGAAGTCCTTGTTGTTCGATCCCGATTGGTCGGCGGCCATCCAGGTGTCGGTGCCGACTTGCTGCAGCGATATCAGCTGTTCGCGGCCGTAATACCCGCGTAGCTGCGCGTACGACGCGATGACCGCGGAGTTGAGGCCGTCGGGCGTCGAGTAATACTGGCTGCTCACGCCGGTGATCAGCTTTTCGTCGAGGTTCGCGCAGCTAACCGCGCCGGCGATCAACCCCAACGTCACAGTAGAAAGCAGGATGCGCTTCATATGTGGTCTCGATGCTCAGTGAGTGGGGTGATTTAGAAGACGACGTTCGAGCCGATGAGCAGTGTTCTGACGGTGGGAACACCGCCGCGCACTTCCGGATCGATCCCGATGTAGCTCGAGTGGATGTACGGATCCTGCGCCGTGCCGTAGACGCGCACGCTCTGCACGCCGACGCGATTCGCGAGACGCGGACTGAACGTGTAGCCGGCGGTGATGTTGCGGATGCGCCAATGCGAGCCGTCGGTGTAGAGCCGCGTCGACGCGTAGAGACGATCCACGGCGCCGGTGGTCGGCGCCGGGTTCTTGTTCGTCGGGTTCGTCGGCGTCCAGTAGTCGAGATCCGCGACGTTGTTGAAGCGCCCGTTGTAGCTGCGCGGCGTCTGGTCGACGAACACGTAGTTCCACTTCGCCGCGATCAGGCCGGACAGGTCGAAGCCCTTGTACGTGAACCGGTTCGACCAGCTCGCCGTCCAACCCGGATAGGTGTCGCCGACAAACGTGCGGTCGGAGTCGGCGGTGATCTTGTAGTCGCCGTTCAAGTCCGCGACGCGCGGGTCGCCGACCTTGAACGTCGAACCCTTGGCGTTGAACTTCTTCATCTCCAGCGTGTCCGCGTACTGCCACACGCCGACGTACTTGAAATCGTAGAAGACTTGGCGCTGCTGGTCGCCCGGCAAGTTGATCGGATGACCGACGAACCAGACGTTCGCCGCATCGGACGTCGCCCCGCTCGCCAGCGCGGTGATCTTGTTCTGGTTCGTGGCCCAGTTGACGTCCATCGTCCAACTCAGCCCGCGCCAATTCCGGACGGGCATCGTGCTGATGCCGAGCTCCACGCCTTTGTTCTCGGTCGAGCCGATGTTCTGAAGCGTCGAGGTGAAGCCCGACGTCGCCGGCAGAAGACGCGTGAGGAGCAGGTCGTGCGTCTTCATCTTGTAGAGGTCCACCGTGCCGCTGATCCGATCGTTGAATAGGCCGTACTCCAGCCCAAGATCTTGTTGGTTGGTCTTTTCCCATCCGAGATCAGGATTCGGAATCGAGCCTGGCTTGTAGCCGCGTACGCGAGTCGTGCCGAACGTATAGAGACGCGCGCTCAGCGTCCCCTCGGTTGCGTACGGCGCGATGGCCGTGTTGCCGGTTTCGCCCGAGCTCGCGCGAAGCTTGAGCGAGCTGATTGCCGGGAAATGGCGCATGAACGCCTCGTCGCCGATCTGCCAGCTTGCCCCAAACGACGGGAAGTACGCCCACTTGTGCCCTGGCGCGAGCCGGCTCGATCCGTCGGCTCGCTCCGTGACCGACACCGTGTATCGGTCGGCGAACGTGTAGTTCACTCGACCCATGTACGACTGGAGCGCCCACTCGGAGATCAGGCTGCGCTGGTTGCCCGCCGTGCCCGATCCCAAGTCGTACCAGAGCTGCGTCGGGTACGGAAGATTGCTCGCGTAAATCGAATCCTTCGAGAACCGGTCGTGCTGGACGCTGTAGAGGCCCGTCAGGTCGAAGTGATGCTGACTGAATAGCGTCTTGTTGTAGTGGATCAGGTTGTCGAGCGTGTACGTGAAATCCTGCTGGTTGAACTGCCCCGCCTGCGGCGGCTGTCCCTGGTTGCCGAACTGCGCGCCCAGGTTCGAGCAGTTGCCGTGCGTCCACACGCCGTTCCAGCAGCCGTTGGTGAGCTGCGTGTAGTCGGGACCGAAGTTCACGCGATAGGTGAGCCCATTCGTGATCGTGTATTCGGCGTACGCGGCGCCGAACGCGCGATTGACCGTCTGCTGGCGAACGACCGATTGCGCTTCCAGGAGCGGGTTGAGGTTGAGCGGATCGTCATCGGGGCGGGGATCGTACAGCCCCAAGGAATCCGGATTCATGTAATTGGTCGGCTGTCCGAGCGGAGTCACGGCAAAGAGATATCCGTAGGCCGCGCCACCCTCACCCTGGTTCGTGAGAATTCTCGAAAGGTTGGTCGTCAGACCGAGGCGGAGCCGGTCGCCGGAGTGGTCGATCGAGGCGAAGCCCGCCCCACGATTGTAGCCCTGGCCCGGAATCAGACCGACTTGATCGAAGTAGCTGGCGTTCATCGTGAAGCGCGTGTCGCCACTCGAGCCGTTCAACCCCGTTTGAACGCTCCGCTGAGCGCCGCTGCGCAGCGTCGCCTTTTGCCAGTCCGTCGAGATGTTGTTCTTGATCGCGAACTGCTGCTTCGCCGAAAAGATGCGCGCCAGGCTCGTGTCCTGGCCGTTCGCCGCGGCGCCGTCCTTCATGTACTGGACGTACTGCTGCAGGTTCATGAGGGGAACGAGGCGGACGGGATCCTGTGATCCAGCGTAGGCGTCGACCGTGTACGAGGTATGGAGCCGGCCGTCGGAGACGCCCTTCTTCGTCGTGACGAGGATGACGCCGTTCGCGCCGCGACTGCCGTAAATCGCCGTCGCCGCCGCGTCCTTCAGGACTTCGATCGTTTCGATCGTTTCGGGATTGAAGTCCTGGATGCCGCCGCCGATCGGCACACCGTCGACGACGTACAGCGGCTCATTGCTCGCCGTCAGCGACCGAACGCCGCGAATGCGCACGTTCATCGCCGCGCCGGGCTCGTTGCTCGCGGCGATGATGTCGACGCCGGGCACCCTGCCCTGCAGCGCCTTCATCGGATCGGAAGTCGGGATGTCCTTGAGCTTCTCGGCCGTCACCGTCGAGACGGCACCGGTCACCGTTCGTCGCTCTTGCTCGCCATAGCCGACGACCACGACCGGGTTCAGCTCGAGCGCTGTCGGCGTCAGCGTGATCGTGACACTCGCCGACTGACCGGACGCGACTGTCACCGGCGCGGTGCCGAGCGTGAAGCCGATTCCCCGGGCCTGGATCGTATGTGGCCCCGGTTGCACGTTGGACACGCTGAAGCGGCCGGCGGAGTCGGTCACTGCTCCACGCGCCATGGCGCTGATGGTGATTTGAATTCCCGGCAGCGGGCGTCCATCGGGAGCGCTCACTCGACCGGTGACGGTTCCACCGGATTGCGCGGCGGCCGCCGTGGCCGCCGAGAGGAGAGTGAGGATCGCAAGGAGAGTCCGGCGTCCCATCAGGCTTACCTCCGAGTACGTGAGAGCGTGGGTACGGAGAGCAGCACAGCGGCGGAATGCGACAGAGTCGTTACGGACTCAGCGCAAAATTGATAAGATGATACGGTGACACGATTCTATGATCACCGTCCCGGCTGTCAAGAGTACCGGACCGAACCGCGAGGACCGAATGCGTCGACTGGTTGCCGCCACCGGAGTCGTCCTGACCTTCGCCGTTACGGCCAGCAGCGCCATTTCCCAGACGCAACCGTCCGGAATGGTCGGCGGACGACTCACGATGCCTCGCGTCTTCGCCAATGGCATGGTGCTGCAGCGAGATCAACCCATCGTCCTGTGGGGTTGGAGCTCGCCCGGCGCGACGGTGACCGTGCGGATCGACGGCGAGACGCGACGCGCCAGGGCCGACACATTCGGCGCTTGGATGGCGACGCTCGCCCCGCGACGCGCCGGCGGACCGGCCCGCGTCGTCGCTGCGACAGCCGACGATTCGCTCGTGTTCACGAACGTTCTCTTCGGAGACGTGTGGGTCGCGTCGGGTCAGTCGAACATGGAGTTCACCGTCGCGCAGTCGGCCAACGCCGAATCGGCGATCGCGACGGCGAATGACTCGACGATCCGCGAATTCAAGGTGCCGACATCCTGGGCGAACGCTCCCGAGCGCGATCTCGCCGGGGGCAGGTGGCTTCCCGCCGATCCACAGCACGTCGGATCATTCAGCGCCGTCGCGTACTTCTATGCGCGACACCTTCGGCCGTCCGTCGCTGTGCCGATCGGCATCATCAACACGACGTGGGGCGGCAGCAACATCCAGACGTGGATCTCGCGAGCCGCACAGCACCTCGACGACAACGCGTGGTCAGCGATCCAACAGGGCGAAGCGAATCACGACCGCGCCGTTCGCGATTCACTTCGCGCCGCGCTGGGCAGTGTCCTGCCGGAAGCTGATTCAGGTCTCATCGACGGCGTCGCTCGTTGGGCTGACCCGGCGCTCGACGATCACGCGTGGCAGCCGATCCGCGTCCCGGCGTATTGGGAGTCGCAAGGCTATCCCGGTCTCGACGGCGTCGCGTGGTATCGCGTGGACTTCACGCTCGACCCGTCAGAGGTGCGATCCGCGGTGCTCACAATCGGCGCGATCGACGACGACGATGTCACTTGGGTGAATGGCGTCGAGGTCGGCCGCACGAGCGGCTACAACGTTCGCCGATCGTACGACATTCCCGCGACCGCGCTTCGCGCCGGACGAAATGTGCTCGCCGTTCGCGTATCCGATTGGAGCGGCGGCGGTGGAATCAACGAAAGCGCCACACTGACGGTCGGCGGCACTCGTAAATCCCTCGACGGAACGTGGAAGTTCAAAGTCGGCCGGGTCACGATCGGTACGGATGGACAGCGGATCAACAAGATCCCGACGGTGCTGTACAACAAGATGGTCCATCCGCTGCTCCCGCTCTCCATCAAAGGAGTGTTGTGGTATCAAGGCGAGTCGAACGCGAACAGCGCGCAGCAGGCCATGGAGTACCGCGACCAGTTCGCCACGCTCATCCGCAGCTGGCGGCGTGAGTGGAGCGGGGGCCGGAATGAGTTCCCCTTTCTCTGGGTGCAGCTTCCGGGCTACGGCAAACCGGACAGCGTCCCGGCATCGCAACCCGGGTGGGCGCTCCAGCGCGAGTCGATGGAAGCCGCGCTATCACTCCCGAAGACCGGACGCGCGATCGCAATCGATCTCGGCGGAGCCGCCGAGCTTCATCCGCGCGACAAAGAAGACGTCGGAGCACGATTGGCAATCGTCGGCAGGAAAGTGGCGTACGGTGAGGCCGTTGATGCGACCGGGCCGACGTTCCGTTCGATGACGACGCGCGGCGACACCGCGATCGTCACCTTTGCCTACGCCGCCAAGGGAATCGTTGCCCGCGGCGGAGAGCCCGGCGGGTTCGCGATCGCGTCAACAGATCGACGGTTCGTGTGGGCCAAGGCGAGAATCGTCGGGAATCGCGTCTACGTCTGGAGCGACGCGGTGCATGCGCCCGCGGCCGTGCGATACGCGTGGGCCAATTTCCCGGAGAAAGCGAATCTGTACGGCGCGAACGGGCTTCCCATGGCGCCGTTCCGCACCGATCACTGGTGATCGTTTCGGAAGAGAGCGAGGTCGATGGCATCGGCCATCAGGCGATACCCGTTTTCGTTCGGATGCAGGTGATCACCACTGTCGGCGTCGCCGCGGAGTCGCGACGGATTCGCCGGATCGCGCAGCGCGGCGTCGAAGTCGATCACCGCGTCGAACAAGCCGCCCCGGCGTACCCACTCGTTGATGCGACCTCTCGCTTCCTGACGTTCCGGCGCATCGTAGAACGATCCACCGAACGGAAGAACGGTCGCCCCATAGACGCGAATGCCGCGCGCATGGGCCAGGTCGATGAACCGCCGATACGCGTCGAGCAGCTGCGCCGCCGTGGACATCGCCGAATCGGGCCGCGAGCCGCCCAGATCATTGACCCCTTCGGAGACGATGAGCCAACGCACGCCGCGTTGGTTCAACACGTCGCGATCGAATCGCTCGAGGGCGGTCGGACCGAGACCACCGCGCAGCACCGCATTGCCGCCGATGCCGGCGTTCAGCACGGCGACGAGTGGGGTCCGTGAGTCCTGCTGAAGACGACGCGCGAGATTGTCGGGCCACCGATTGTTCTTGTCCGTTCCCGAGCCGCGTCCATCGGCAATCGAGTTGCCGAGCACGACGACCGCGGCGGCGCCCGCCGGCGCCAGCACCTCCAGCCCGGAAATGACGTACCAGTGCTCGGTCTTGACCGCCGATTGCAACGCCGCATCACGCACATGATTGCCGGGCGCGATGAACGACGTTGTGCGCGATCCCGGATGACCGGTCAGGCGGGCGGGCACGGCGCTCATGTGCAGCGTGATCGCGATCTCGGTCCGTGGCGGCACGTTCTCGTTCAACTCATCCGACCAGACGAATGAACCAGGGGGGATGGTGACGGTCGTGTCGCCGGTGAAAGTCAACCTCGCGTGGGTCGAAACGTCGACGCGATCGGCCCCGATGCTCCGTGCCACCGCTCCGGATGACACGACCAGCGGCTGATCGCCAAACTCGTTCGACAATCGGACGCGCCACCGCGACCCGCCCAGCGTGACGCGCGCGACTTGGCGGATCGTCGCGCCGGCGAGCGGGGCGGGCGGCATGTTGCGATCCTCGGTCAACTGCGGCGATGCTTGCCAGGTCGCGATCCACGCCCCGCCGCTTGATCGCGCGAAATGCAAGCACCCGGCGAGGACTGCCGCCGAGAGGAACGTCGAGATTCGCATCGTAGAGCAGCCGAGCAACCGAGCGGCCCAGCAGGCTCTCGCTCGGGTCATGCCGCCGGCACCAATTCGACGCCGGCCATCAGCCGCAGCAAAACTTCCTGCGTCGCCTGCGCGTGCGGCACCTCGGTGACGAGCTCACCCTGCCGCATCACGAGAATGCGGTGCGAGATGGCGATGACTTCCGGCAGCTCGCTCGAGATCAAGAGCACGGCGTTGCCGCGCGCGGCGAGGTCTCGAATCAGTCGATGGATCTCCGCTTTGGCGCCGACGTCCACGCCGCGGGTCGGTTCGTCGAGAATAAGAATTCTCGAATTCGCCGCCAGCCACCGGGCCAACACGACCTTCTGCTGATTGCCGCCCGACATTCCAGCGACCGGCGCGCCGAGGCTCGGCGTCCGCACGCGGAGCTTGGAAAAGAAGGTCGACGCGAGCGTCGCTTCCTCGCGGCGCCGCATGAACAGCGCGCGCGACAACCGCTCGAGAATGGGAAGCGTGGTGTTGTGCAACCCGCTCTCGCCGAGCACCAGCCCCTGTCGCTTGCGATCCTCCGGCACCAGCCCGATCCCGAGCGCGATCGCATCCTTGGGCTCGGCGATCTTCGACGGTCGGCCGTCCACGAACACCGTGCCGCTCGACGCCTTCTCCAAGCCGAAAATCGCCTGGGCGATCTCGGATCTCCCCGCGCCGACCAACCCGGCGAGCCCGACGATCTCTCCCTCGTGAAGCGAGAAGCTCACGTCACGGAACTTCCGCGGGACGGTCAACCGTTCCACGCGAAGCAGTTCCTTCCCGACCTTTCGCTCATCGCTCTGCGGCAAGTACTCGCCAAGCTCCCGTCCGATCATCAGCGTGACGAGCTCGGACTCGGAGAGCGTGGCCGCGGGCCGCGTGGCAACGTGGCGTCCGTCGCGCAAGACGCTGATCGTATCGCACAGCCGATAGATCTCGGGCATGCGATGCGAGACATAAATACAGGTCACGCCGCGCGCCTTGAGCCGCTCGATCAACTCGTAGAGCCGATCGGCGTCGGCCTGACTCAAACTGCTCGTCGGCTCGTCGAAGACGACGATGTCGGCGCCGGCGCCGACGGCTGACGCGATCTGCACCAGCTGCTGCTGGGCGATGCGCAACTCGCTCATCGGCGCGCGCGCGTCGACTTCGGCGCCGATCTCGGCCAGCATGTCCCGCGCGCGCCGCTCGAGCGCCGCGCGATCGACGAACCCGCGTCGGCGCGGCAGCGCACCGAGCAACAGGTTTTCGGCGACGGTCATGTTGCCGCAGTACGCGAGCTCCTGGTGCACCATCCCGACGCCCGCCGCGAATGCGTCGCGCGGCGAGTCGAAGCGCACTTCGCGGCCACGGACGAACAGCCGCCCCGCGTCGGGGCTGTGAATGCCGGCGAGCACCTTGCCCAACGTGCTTTTCCCCGCGCCATTCTCGCCGCACAGCGCGTGACACGAGCCGGTCGCCACCTCGAGCGAGACGCCGTCCAGCGCCTGCACGCCGAGGAACCGCTTCGTGATCTGCTCGAACCGGACCGCCGACTCGCTCATCGTGCGCTACATCTTGAGGTATTTCGGATCGACGTCGGTGAAGCCCCACGCTTGGAGCTGCTTCGCCCACTGACCGAGGTTGTCCTTCGACACACGGACGAGCTCCATCGGGATCATCTGCGGCACGTCCTTCTTCGAGTGGACTTTGTCGAAGATCGTGCGGACGCCGATGTTCCCCCATTCGTAGACCGACTGGGCGAGCAGCACTGGCACGACGCCCTTCTCGACGTACGCCAGCTGCGCCGGCAGCGCGTCGACCGACGCGGTCTTCAGCTTCGTAAAGCCCTGATCGGTGAGGAGCGATTGGGCGAAGAGCGGCCAGCCGCCGATGAACGCCCATCCCTGAATGTCCGGGTACGCGTTGTCGACGCGCACCACCTCGGCCGACGCGTCCTGCGCGGTCTCGACGTGGTTGAACACACCGATGACCTGCATTCCCGGATGCTTCGCGGCTTCCTCCTTCGCGCCCTGCACGCGATGCTGGAGGTTGGGCGCGTTCTGATTGCCGGCGAGTATTGCGACCTTGCCCTTCCCGCCCATCAGCGTCGCCAGCTCGGCCATCGTCTGTTGGCCGGTCTTGTTGTCGTCCACACCATAGTAGGCGAAGCGCTTCGACTGCGGCGCGTCGCTGTCGAAGGTCATCACGGGCACGCCACGGTCGACCGCGTCATTGATCGCGCCGGTGACCTTGCCTGCGTCGGAACAGGAGATGAGCACGGCGTCGACGCCGTCGTTCACGGCTTGCTGAATGCGCTGCGCCTGAACCTGTCCGTCTTCCTGGGGCGGCGTGAGCCAAATGACTTCGACCTTCATGTGATTCTTTTCGCTCAAGTCCTTCGCCGCGGCTTCGGCGCCGGTGCGCGCGGCGAGAAACACGGGATTGGTCGAGCTCTTCGCGATCATGGCGATGCGCAGGACGCTGTCGCTGTGCGCTCCGGGTGCACCACCACCTGTGGCAGCGGTCTTGGTGGAATCCTTGGCGGTCTCTCCACCCTTGGCGCATGCGAGCACGCTCGTCAAAGCGAACAGCGCGGCAGCGGTCAATCGAAAGCGCATTGGATCTCCGGTAGGAATCGGTCGAAGAAGGTCGATCAAACTGTCATGCCAGGGGCACCACTTCCAGCACTGCGGCTCAGCCGGCGCGTCGTGACGCCGGCGCTCCAACGATCGATGACGACCGCGACGATGATCGCGCAGCCGATCACGATCCACTCATAGTTCTGATCGAAGTGCAGCGTTCGGATGGACTGACGAATCAGCACGATCAGCAACGCTCCCAACATCGCGCCGACCGCGCTCCCTTTCCCGCCGATCAAGCTTGCCCCGCCGACGACGGCGGACGCGATGACGTACAGCTCGTATCCCTGCGCGTCGCCCGACGACGCCGACCCGTACAAGCTCGCTCCGAGAAACGCCGCGAGCCCCGCCGTCAGTCCCGAAACGGCAAAGACGCCCAGCTGAATACGGCCGAGCGCCAACCCGGCGAAGCGGCTCGCTTCGATGTTTCCGCCGAAGGCAAAGATGTGCCGACCCATCACGGTCCGCGTGAGATACAGCGTGCCGAGGATCGTGACGGCGATCATCACCAGCATCGGAACCGGATAGAGTCCGCCGCGCAGCCCGAGCGACGCCTTCGTGACACCCGTCAGCGAGAACGGCACGAGGATGCTTTCGGCCTTCGTCGCCACGAAGGCGATGCCGCGCAGCACCCACATCGTACCCAGGGTAATGATGAACGGGTGTACGCGAAGCCCGACGACGAGCAGCCCGTTCAGCAGACCACAGAGCAGACCAACGCCGACGCACGTCACCAAGCCGACGAGGACGATCGTCGTCGGACTGGCCTGGCCGAGCGCGCGCAGCGCGAGGGCCATACTCACGCCGGCCAGGGCGTAGATCGAGCCGACGGACAGGTCGATGCCGCCCGAGATGATCACGATCGTCGCGCCGATCGCCATGATCGCGAAGAAGCTGGCGTCCGTGGCAACCTGGATGAGCGTGTTGGAGTTCAGAAAGTTGTTGACGGTCATCCCGCTGAGGCGATCGGCGTGACTTCCCGCGAGCGCGGTGAGCGTCACGACGACCAGCGCCACGACGATGACGAGTCCCGTCTCTTGCGACGCGAGCATGCGTCGGGTGAAAGCGGCCGGCGACGTCACGCGCGATAGCTCGCGCGAAAACGCGCGTACGGCGCGGTGTAGTCGGCATGCCCGTCAGGCGAAGGCGCTTCTCCGGGAATTCGCCGAAGCGTCGCCGAACCCGCCGCGCGGAGATCCGGGAAGGCGCCGACACCGACCGCGGCGAGCAACGCCGCGCCGTATGCCGGTCCTTCCTCACGGTTGACCGTGGCGACGGGAATCCCGAACACCTCGGCGAGCATTTGCCGCACGAGTGGGCTGCGCGCGCCGCCGCCGGTAAACAAGACTTCGTTCAAGGTGAACCCCAACGAACGCAGGATCTCGAGCGAGTCGCGCAGCGCGAAACACACGCCCTCGATCACGGCGCGGGTGAGATGAGCCCGCGTATGGGCGAGGCTCAGACCGAGAAATGCGCCGCGCGCGCCGGCGTTGCGATGCGGGGTTCGCTCGCCTTGCAGGTACGGCAAAAACGAAACCCCCTCCGCGCCGCGCGGTACTGACGCCGCCTCATCGTCGAGTTTGCGATTGGCGTCAGGATCGCCGGCGAGGTCGCGCGCCAATTGATCGCGGTACCAGGCGAATGCCCCGCCGGCGCTGAGAACGACACCCATGAGATACCAGGTGTCCGGGACAACGTGGCAGAACGTGTGCGCGCGCAGAGCGGGGTCGACGCGCGGCTCCGCCATCGGCGCGAGCAGCGTCCCCGACGTGCCCCAGCTCGCGACGGCTTCCCCCGGCGCGGCGACGCCGACGCCCGCGGCTCCGCAAGCGTTGTCCGCTCCGCCGCCGACAACAGGCGTGCCCGTCGGAATTCCGCAGGCCGCCGCGCCCGCATCGTTGACGCGGCCGAGCACCTCCGACGAGCCGCCCACCGGCGGCAAGAGCGATCGGTTCAACTCCATCGCGTCGAGAATCTCGCTGCTCCAGCGCAATCGCGCGGTGTCATACATCAGCGTCGCCGACGCATCGGAGGGTTCCGTGGCCAGCTCGCCCGTCAAACGGTACCGAATGTAATCCTTGGCGAGCATCACCGTCGCGACCAGCCGGAACGCTTCCGGCTCGTGATTGCGGAGCCACAGCACCTTGGGGAGCGTGAAGCCCTCGAGCGCCGGGTTCGAGACGAGGTCTCGGAGCCGTGCCTCACCGCCGACGCGCTGCTCGATTTCCCGACATTCCTCGGTCGTACGGCCGTCGCACCACAGCAGCGCGGGTCGGACTACCTCGCCGCCGCGATCGAGAAACACTGACGAATGCATTTGGCCGGAAAGCCCGACGGCGGCCACGGAGGCACCCGCCGCCTGCGAGCGGACCGCTCGAATCGACGCGACGCACGCCTCCCACCAATCGAGCGGATCCTGCTCGGCCCAGCCCGGATGCGGCGTCGACAGCGTGAGCGGTGTCGTCGCCGAAGCGCGCACGTCGCCGGAGGACGACACGAGCACCGCTTTGACGCCGCTCGTGCCGACGTCGAGCCCGAGGAAGAGCGATTCCACTTATCTCACACCCATCAGTATTTCCATTGCAAGCTGATCGAGCCGTTCATACGCATATCCTTGCGACCGCATCGCGTCGAGATCGAAGGGCTCGTCGCGAATTGCCCGTGCTTCCGCCTCACTGTATCGAACGCGTTGGCCGATCGCCGCGCCACGCGCGCGCAGCTCGTCGAGCAGCGCTTGAATCTCGGCGTCGGCATTGAATCGCGCGACCTTCTCCTTGAGAATGAGATAGGTTCGCATACTGCCGGCGGCGAAGTCCCACACCCCCTGCTCGTCCTCGGTCCGGTAGGCGTGGCTGTCGAAGTGCCGCATGCCGGGCCAGCCCGCGTCCTCGAGCAGCTTTACGAGAAAGAACGCGGCCTTGAGATCCTCGCTCCCGAACCGAAGGTCCTGGTCGAAGCGCCCGGGCTTCTGCGCATTGAGGTCGATGTGAAAGAGCTTCCCCGCCTCGAGCGCCTGCGCCACGCCATGCGAGAAATCGAGGCCCGCCATCTGGTCGTGCGCCACTTCGGGATTGAGGCCGACCATGTCCGGATGGTCGAGCGTGTAGATGAAGGCGAGCATGTGGCCGATCGTCGGCAGGAAGATGTCGCCGCGCGGCTCATTGGGTTTCGGCTCGAGGGCGAAGCGCAGATCGTACTTCTGCGCGCGCACGTATTCGCAAAGGAAATTGATCGCGTCGCGAAACCACTTCACCGATTCTTGCGCGTCCTTCCCCGCATTCGTCTCGACGCCTTCCCGTCCGCCCCAGAACACGTAGGTCGTCGCGCCCAACTCCACGCCGAGGTCGATCGCGCGCATCGTCTTCTGGAGTGCGTAGCGACGGACGCGCGCGTCGCTGCTCGTGAACGCGCCGTCGCGAAAGACGGGATCACCGAAGAGATTCGTCGTCGCCATTGGCACGCACATTCCATGGTCGGCGAGCGACCGCTTGAACTCGGCGACGATCCGGTCAGACTCCGCGGCTGTTGCATCGCGCGGGACGAGGTCGTTGTCGTGGAGATTGACTCCGTACGCGCCGAGCGTCGCAAGCTTTTCGACGATTCGCGTCGGACTGAGCGGAGCGCGCACGGCGTCGCCGAACGGATCGCGGCCAACGTTCCCGACCGTCCACAGGCCGAAAGTAAAGTGATGCTCGGGGCGCGGAGTGTAGGCGTCGTTCGAAGGCATGGTCGAAATGTCGGCCGGGTAGGCTATGGGACGTCGGGACAACGCGGTTTACGCGGGTCGGCGGGGCAACGGAGACCCATGTAGTACTCGAGCGAATGCGCGGGAGCTTCGACACCGTCCGGAAGCGGCATGTGCGAGAAGGACGCGAAATACTGAAGCGCCGCGTCGCGCCACCACCGCGCCTCGCGCTCCTGAATCGTCAGGAACGAGTCCACGTCGGCGAAACGCGGCGCGTCGATCGAAGGGCGGACGCTCTGCCACTCGCGGCGCATCGCACGAACAGTGTCTACGCCCGCTTGATAATGGAGCGCCAGCTCGTCCCACAACGTGCGGCCGGATCGCATCGGCTCGCGCCAGCCGACGTGGTGAAACCACAACAGCAGCGAGTCGGGTACGGTGCCTCGATTCGCCAGGCGGTCACGCACTGGAGCCGCGTACTGTTCGACCGCGTTGCTACCCGTCGCCGTGCGATCGAAGCCGACGCCGACCGAGTCGGCCCGGTGGAAATAGACCGGTGACCAGTCGGCGCGAGACAACCGCGCCCACGGCGCGGGACCGTAGTGATGGTTCGATCCCATGATGTGCGCGAGCCCCAGCGGCGTCATGTAGTTCACCGCTGCCTCGCGGGACACGAGCATCATGTGCACGATCGCGCGTACGGCCGCGTCGTCGTTGGTGAACGTGGCTCGCGTCCATTCCTCGGCAATACCGGCGGACGTGAGCCGATGGTCCCACGCCAGGCGGCCGAAGGCGTACCAGTTTGCCTGGTTGAACTGGGAGCCCGTCCAGTTCGTGTCGCTCCCGACGTTCGCGACGCCGGCAATTCCGGTTTCGCGCTGGCCTTGGAGCGTGCCGTCGATCACACGGGCAACGGTCGAGCGGGGGCCGCGCGCGTACGTGTCGGCGTCGAGGACTTCCTTGAACAGCGGCGCGAGATACACGAGGTGCGTGTCCTCACCCAGGTACTCCTTCGTGATCTGGAGCTCGAGCACCTGCGCCGTCTTCGGCAACGCGCCGAAGAGTGGATGGAACGGCTCACGCGGTTGGAAGTCGAGCGGCCCGTTCTTCGTTTGAATCAGAACGTTGGCGCGGAAGGCTCCGTCGAGTGGCGTGAATTCGTCGTAAGCCTGCTTCACCCGATCGACCGGCACGTCGTTGCTGTACACGAACGCCCGCCACATCACGACCCCATGGTGAGGTGCGACGGCGTCGGCCAGCATGTTGGCGCCGTCGGCATGGGTTCGATGATAGTCCTGCGGCCCCGGTTGTCCCTCCGAGTTCGCCTTCACGACGAAACCGCCGAAATCCGGAACGTCGCGATAGATCTCGCCGGCTTTCGCCCGCCACCAGGCTCGCACCGCGGAGTCGAGCGGATCAGCGGTCTTCAGTCCGCCGATCTCGATCGGCGCACTGAAGCGCGCCGTCAAATACACGGTGATGCCATAAGGACGGAACACATTCGCCAGCGCGGCGACCTTCGTCAGATACTCCGGCGTGAGCACTCGCGCATTCGCGTTCACGTTCGTCAGAACGACGCCGTTGATTCCGATCGACGCGTTCGCCCGGGCGTAATCGCGGTAGCGAGGTGAGAGCGTGCCCGGCAGCCGCGCCCAATCCCACAGCGATGCACCGGCGTAGCCGCGCTCGACGCTGCCGTCGAGATTGTCCCAATGATCGAGCAGCCGACGACGAATGCGAGGCACGCCGCTGGTCTCGAGTGAGGCGGCGGCACGATGCACCTGAAGCTGCCGCAGCAGGGCGAAAGTTCCGTACAGCGCCCCCACGTCGGTGTTGGCCGCGACGACGATCACGATCCTCGCGCCTCGTTTCACATTCGCGACGACGAAAGACTCGCGTCCGGGCGGCGGACGTCGCGCGTCGGGAAGGAGCGCCGCGATCGCAGGCGCGCTCGCGACGCCGACGACCAGCCCGGGGCTGCCGCCCATCGTCCCGCCGACGCTGATGGTCGTATCGAGCAGACCGCCAAGCGCCAACGTCAACTCATCGCGTATGACGCGCGCCGTCGGGGAATCGCCGAGCACCGACACCCGCGAAAAAACGCGGCGGTACTCGGCGAGCCGCGTCGCGTCCGACACGCGACGATAGCGGAGCCAGACCTCGTACCCGGTGTCGGCACGCGCCACGCCGAACGGCGTCACCGAGAGCGCGATCGCGAGAAGCAGCCGTCGCACCGTTCCCTATCCGCTCGTCACCGAGGAATCGACGGCACCCGGTCGTCTTTGGGATCGGCCCAACGCGTGTTGGGAATGAGCGGCGTCCACCCCGGCCGCAACGGATCCTGATCGTACGGATAGTTGCCCAGACGCAAGAACATCTCGTGGTATTCGCCGAGCTTGTCGCGGTCGAGCTTCACGCCAAGGCCCGGGCCTGTCGGCACGGCGATCGTGCCGCCGCAGTAGCACATCCGGCCGCCGACGATCACGTCGTCCATCAAATGATGGTAGTGTGCATCGGCCGCGAACGTCAGGTTCGGGATCACCGCGCCGAGATGCAGCATCGTCGCCAGCTGAATGCCCAGCTCACCGGACGAGTGCACCGCCACGCCGAGCTGGAACGCCTCGCAGATCGCCGCCGCCTTCACACAGGATCGCACCCCACCCCAGAACGTCGTGTCGAGCAGCACGACGTCGACCGCCGTGTGCAGCACGTTCGACGCGAGTTGCTCCATGCCGACGATCACCGTGTTCGTTGCCAGCGGCATGCGCACCTTTTCGCGTGTGCGACGCATGCCGTGCATTCCGAACACCGGGTCCTCGAGGTAATCGTTGTTGACGTCCTCGATCGCGTGCGCAAACGAGATCGCCTGCTCGGTCGACCATACGCCGTTCGGGTCGAATCGGAACCGGTCGTCGGGCAAGGAGTCGGCGAGCGCCCGATAGCACTCGAGCTCGTACGCGGGCGCAAAAACTCCGCCCTTCAGCTTGTGCGTCTGGAAGCCGTGCTCGCGCTTGAGCGCGGCGGCCTCCTGCACGAGCTGATCGACCGTCCGGACTTCGTTCGCGCCATCGGCGTTCGGGTACCGAAAAAAGAGATACGAGGCGAAGGGGACGCGGTCGCGTAGCCGACCGCCGAGCATCTCCGAGAGCGACACACCCCACTTCTGCCCGAGGACATCCAGGCAGGCGAACTCCAAAGCGGCGAGGATTTGCGTTCTATTGTTGTAGAGCGAGGCGGTGGGGTTGGCGATGAGGAAGCGCATTTCCTCGAGGCGGGCCGGATCTCGACCGAGGAGATAGCTCTTGAGCCCATTGAACGCGGCAACCGCGCTCTCGCCACCACCCCCCATCTCGCCGAGGCCGACGAGCCCCTCGTCGGTCTCGACCTCAACCACGGTGCGAACGAATCGCCCCCAGTGACAACCGTTCGCATGACGCAGCGGCGCGGCGAGCGGGACGGTGACCGGGGTGGCCCGTATGTCAGTGATCTTCATTCAAGTGGAGAATCGCGGGTGGGACGCGAGGGGCATGATCAAGTCATATTATCACCACGATCTTGCGGCTGACCGGGCGTCCTGTCAAGAACTGCTGGCGGCTCGGCGGCTCGGCGACTCGGCGACTCGGCGACTAGACGCCGCTGAAGACACTGAAGCCGCCGTCGATGGGAATCACGGCTCCGGTTACGAACGACGCCGCGTCGCTACACAGCCACTGGACCGCTCCGACCAGCTCCTCCGGTCGGCCGAAGCGTCCCATCGGCGTCTCGCGCAAGATGTTACGGGCGCGCTCGGTGTGTTCCCCGTCTTCCGATTGTAGTACGGCGCGGTTCTGCGTCGTGATGAAAAATCCGGGGGCGATCGCGTTCACACGAAGTCCGTCGCCGTGACGCCGCGCCATGTCCACGGCCAGCCACCGCGTGAAGTTGTCGATGCCGGCCTTGGCTACTGAATAGCCCATCACGCCGCTGAGGGCCTGGATCGACGCCATCGACGAGATGTTGACGATCGTCCCGCGCCGCTGCGTCGCCATCTGTTCGCCGAAGACCATCGTCGGGAGCACGGTCCCGTGCAGGTTCA
This sequence comes from Gemmatimonadaceae bacterium, assembly GCA_035535975.1. Classification (GTDB taxonomy): domain Bacteria; phylum Gemmatimonadota; class Gemmatimonadetes; order Gemmatimonadales; family Gemmatimonadaceae; genus JAQBQB01. Next base: position 43,212 of record DATLPC010000146.1, read on the forward strand.
ATCGAACCACTTCGTCGAACGCGTCGGGCGGGATTTCAAAAACGCTAATGGTATCGCTGCGGGCGCGCGCAACGTTGCCGCCGGCGGCGTTGATCAGGATGTCGACGCGATTCCACGCCGACAATAATTCGTCGCGCGCGGCGCGGAGCTGATCCACGTCGGTTGCGTCGGCGACGAGCGCGAGCGCGTCACCACCGGCGGCGCGAATCGCCGCGGCCTCGCTATTGGCGGCGTCCTGCCGTCGGCCGAGCACCGCGACGCGAGCGCCCGCCGCGGCGAGACCGCGAGCGAGAACGCTGCCGATCACGCCGTAACCACCCGTCACGACGGCAACGCGGCCGGTGATGTCGAATGAATTCATCGGGCAAAGTTGAACGGAGCCGTAGCGGGCGTCAAAGCGCGCCGATTCGCGCTCTAAATCGGGCCCTCTACTCCCAAGGCCTGCGACTGCGGGGCCGACGACGAAGCGGGACGTAGAAACTCGTAAAGGCGCATCGCGCCGAGCATTCCGGCAATTGGCGCCAACCAGTAGAGCCAGTGAGCCGTCCAAACGCCGGCGAGGACGGCCGGACCAAGGGATCGTGCGGGGTTGAAGCTGCCGCCGGTCAGCGGCCCGGTGAGCAGAGCCCCAGCGAATACTGTCGCGCCAATCACGAACGGTGCCGCCGCCTGAGGCGTTCGTTCGTCGGTGGCCACCGCCATGATCACGAATCCGAGCAACGCCGTGTAGCCCATCTCGACGACAAAAGCCTGCGGGATAGGAATGTCCGGCTTTGTCACACCGAACCCTCCGACCGGACCGAGTACCCACCCACACAGCGCCGACGCGAGAACGGCGCCGACACACTGCGCGATCACGTAGGGAGCTACTTCTCTCCCGCTGAATCTCCGAATCGACCAGAACGCGATCGTGACCGCGGGGTTGATGTGCGCCCCGCTGAGGTGTCCAGTCGACGCGACAATGATCGTCACGGCCAAGCCAAACGCGAGCGATACTCCAAGGTGGCCGAACGTGTGGGTTCGCGCCGCGACCATGACCGCCCCCGGGCCAATGACGACGAGCGCGAACGTGCCGAGCATCTCGGCCACGCACCGTCGAGCGAGCGATTGCATTAGAAAGAGGTTGGTCGACTAGGCCGCGACGAGCGACCTACCGCCCGAGCGCAGGTACCACGCGAATTCGCGGGGCAGCGTGCTCTCGAGAATCGCGCGAGCGGCACGCTCGACGTCGTATTCGACCCGCCTGAATTCCACCGCAATGCCCGACGCGTCGACCGTCAGTAGCACATAGCCGGCACGCCAATCACCGTCCTTCGGTCGTCCCACGCTTCCGGTGTTCACGAAATGCACGCCGTCGACGACTCGGTGCCATGGTTTGTGCGTGTGCCCGAACGCCACGACGTCGCCGTGCTTCGCGCCAAGGCCATGCCCCATCTTCGAGAGGAAATCGTCGGATCGGTCTTCGGTGACATACACGGTGTTGAGGGATTGATTTCCGTGCACGAGTGTTATCGTCGGTCCAGCGAGATGACCGCCGAGCGGCCGAATGTCGATGCGGAAGGGCAGTTCTCCCAGCAACCGCTTCGTTTCCGCGGAGACGTGCTCGCGCGTCCACGCATACGAGAGGTGCGACAATTCCTCCTGGCGCGGATCCTCATAGCGACAACCACAATGCTTGTAGTCCGCCGCGACGGTCGAGTCGTAGTTGCCGGCTACACCGGGGATCGCACGTTCGGCGAGCTCCGCGACGACCTCATTCGGCCAGGGCGCGTAGCCGACGAGATCCCCGAGGTGGTAAACCGCGTCCACGTCATCGCGCGCCTCGATCGCGTCGAGCGTCGCGTCCAGTGCCGGCAGGTTCGCATGAACGTCCGAGATCAACGCGTACTTCACGTGGCCCCGGTTCGACGTGCGTCCAGGCGAAGAGCCATCACCGTCGCCGACGCCGGACAAGTCGAGCTGAACTGCTCCGTTCCCTTGATCTCCGGCGGGACGACGTCGCGATCGACTATCGCGAATCCGAAGCTCGGGAAGTAGCGCTCAGCGGTCATCGTCAGGAGATAGAGTGCGTCGAATCCCTTTGCTTCGGCGTCGGCGATCGCGCGCTCGACAAGCCGCCGGCCGACACCATGCCCGCGCCATTTGTCCGCCACGGCGGCCGAGCGTAACAGTCCGTATTGCTCGCCACAGCTTTCAACGCCGACGACGCCGACGATGTCGTCGCCCTGCTCCGCGACGATAAAACCGGAAAGCGACTCGGCGACGCCAACGGTCGGCAGCGACGACGCCTTCAATAGTTCGGCGATTGCACGAAGGTCGGCCGTCGTCGCCGGCCGCAATGTGACCGTGGCACTCCCCGTCATTGCGTATGGCATCGTCACTCCAATTACGCGCAGCGATCTGGGCCGCGATTGGTTCCGGCATCGCTCAATGCTTCGAGGTGCCACGACAGCCCGCGTAAGGCGTAACATAACGAGTTTTCTTGATGCGTCAACGCGGCCGCCCGACCTACTTGCGCGCTGACTCCTTCTGCCCCGTTTCCTCGAGATGGTGCTTGATCTGCTTTCCCTCGGCGAGGAAGACCGCGTCCTCGCCGATGTTCGTTGCCAGGTCCGCCACGCGCTCGAGATTACGGCTGACGAGGAGTAGCTCGAGCGAGGGCGTGATCGTGCGTGCGTCCTCCATCATGTGCGTCACGAGAATGCGAAAGATGGAGTTGTGCATCGCGTCCACCTCGTCGTCGGCGCGACACACCTCGCGACCGAGGGCACCGTCCTCACGCACGAACGCGGTGAGGGAGTCGCGCAACATTTGCCGCGCGCGACGCGCCATCTCGCCGATCTCGGGATCGGGCGTAATGACCGTGTTGCTATTGGCGAGTCGGATCGCCCCCTGCGCGATGTTCACCGCGTGATCGCCGACGCGCTCCAGGTCGTTCGAGACCTTGATCGAGGCAATGATGAACCGGAGGTCGCGCGCCATCGGCTGCTGCAGGGCGAGAAGCCCGATCGCTTGATCCTCGATCTCGATCTCGAGGGCGTCGAGCTCTTTGTCGCCCGTGAGCACAGCTTCGGCCATCGTGCTGTCGCGGCTGAGCAACGCGTCGACGGAGAGATCGAGCAACGACGTCGCCAGATCCGACATGTCGAGCAACCGCTGCTTGAGATGCGCGAGCTGGTCGTGAAAGTGTCTGAACCCGATGGTCGGGACCGCTTCTGTGGGACTCATCCGAACCTTCCCGTGATGTATGCTTCGGTGCGTTCGTTGGACGGCTTGGTGAACATGCGGTCGGTCGGTCCGTCTTCCACGAGCTGGCCGAGGTAGAAGAAGGCGGTCCTGTTGGAGACGCGCGCCGCTTGCTGCAGGTTGTGCGTCACGATGATGATGGTCAGCTCGCGTTTGAGCTCGTACACGAGCTCCTCGATTTTCTGCGTCGCGATGGGGTCGAGCGCGCTCGCCGGCTCATCGAGCAGCAGAACTTCCGGCTCGTTGGCGAGCGCTCGCGCGATACACAGACGCTGCTGCTGCCCGCCGGAGAGACTGAGCGCGCTCTGGCGAAGCCTGTCTTTCACTTCGTCCCACAGCGCCGCGCGCTGCAGAGCGGATTCCACGATCGCGTCGAGATCCGAGCGTTTGCGGATGCCGTTGATGTGCGGGCCGTAGGCAACGTTGTCGTAGATCGACTTCGGGAACGGATTCCATCGTTGAAACACCATGCCCACCCGCCGGCGGAGTACGACGCCTTGCATCTCGCGGCTATAGACATCGGTGTCGTCGAGACGGATCGTCCCCTCGTGCCGAACGCCCGGGAGCAGTGCGTTCATGCGGTTGATCGAACGTAGGAAGGTCGACTTACCGCAGCCCGACGGGCCGACGAGGGCCGTCACTGTCCGCGGTGGGAACGACAGGTTGATGTCCTTCAGTGCCTGCTTCTCCCCGTACCAGAATGAGAAATGCTCGGCCGAGACGCTCCCCCGCTCGACCGCTTCCGCCTGCCCGACGACCATAGTCGTCATCCAAATCTCCCCGTCACGTACGCGTCAGTGCGCGGGTCGCGCGGCGTCGTAAATAGAACGTTCGTCGGTGCATACTCGACCAGCTCGCCGCTGAGCATGAACGCCGTGCGATCGGAGATGCGCGCCGCCTGCTGCATGTTGTGCGTTACGATGATGATCGTGACTTCCGAGCGAAGCTCGTACACGAGCTCCTCGATCCGCTGCGTACTGATCGGATCGAGTGACGCTGTCGGCTCGTCGAGCAGCAGGACCGTGGGCGAGGTCGCGAGCGCGCGCGCGACGCAAAGCCGCTGTTGCTGACCGCCAGAGAGCGCCGTGGCATTGGCGCCGAGCCGGTCATGCACTTCATCCCACAGCGCCGTCCGGCGCAGCGCGCGCTCGACAATTTCATCGGTCTGACCGCGCGACGGCCGTTCGCTCCGCGGCAGGATTTTGAGTCCCGCCGCGACGTTGTCGCGAATCGACATCGTCGGGAACGGCGTCGGACGCTGAAACACCATCCCGATGTGCCGACGGACCCCGATCGCGCTCACGCTCGATCCATAGATGTCTTTACCCTGGAAGCGCACTTCTCCTTCCACGCGCGCACCGGGAACCGTCTCGTGCATCCGGTTGAGGCAACGCAGCAGCGTCGACTTGCCGCACCCCGACGGGCCGATGATCGCCGTCACCTGTCCACTCTGCACCGTGAACGACACGTCGCGCACGACGCGCGACGCGCCGAAGTACGCGTCGAGCGCATCAACCGCCAGAACCTCGGGCGATTGCAACGCCTGCCGCGGCGCCTCGGTCACGCGGGCGGCGTTCACCTCGATTCCCGTTGCCAGCGGTACCTCGCTCTCAATCTGAGCCGAGTCCGGCGCGAGATCGCGTCGCAAATCGGGCCGCGACGCTGATGATGAGGACGAGGCCGAGGAGGACGAGCGCCCCGGCCCAGGCCTGCGCGTGCCAGTCGTCGTAGGGGGCTGTCGCATAGAAATAGATCTGCATGGGTAAGGCGGCGATCGGCTGCGTCGGTGAAATTGACCAGAAGCTGTTGCCGAACGCCGTGAAAATCAGTGGAGCGGTCTCGCCGGCGATGCGCGCTACGGCGATCAATGTTCCCGTGACGATACCGGGGAGGGCCGTGCGCAACACGATGCTGAGCGATGTCCGCCACTTCGTGTATCCGAGCGCCAACGCCGCTTCGCGCATCGACACCGGTACGAGGCGAATCATCTCCTCCGTCGTCCGCGTCACGAACGGGATCATCATCGCGGCGAGGGCCATGCCGCCGGCCAAGGCCGAAAAGTGCTTGAATGGTCGGACGAGCAAACCCCACGCAAAGATCCCGAGCACGATCGACGGCAAACCGTTCAACACATCGGAGAGAAAGCGCACTGCGGTCGCCAAACGAGCGCCGCGTTGCTCGGCCAGGTATAGCCCCGCGAAGATGCCCACCGGGAGCCCGATGACCGACGCAAGCAGCACCAGCACACCCGTGCCGACGATTGCGTTCGCCATCCCGCCGCCGGCGTCGCCTGTCGGCTTCGGCATGTGCGTGAAGAAATCGAGATTGACGGACGTCGCGCCCTGTCGGATGAGATGCCAAACGATCAGCGTCAGCGGAAGGACGGCGATCAGCGCGGCGAGGAAGGTCAGCCCGATCATGATCTGGCTGAACAGCCGCCTGCGTCCAAGCGTGCGCGCGGTGCTCTTCGCCAGTTGGTCGCGATACGACCGCCATGCTGCGCGTCGCTGCGCCGTCAATGACTGCGTGGTCACGCGGCCGACCCTGCCGCCCGGGCGGTGCGCCAAACGAGCCAGCGGGCGATCACATTCACGATGACCGTCACGACGAATAATCCCGCGCCGACGGCCATCAGCGACGACACGTGGAGATCGTTGGTGGCCTCGGCGAATTCGTTGGCGATGAGGGACGCCATCGTGTAGCCGGGCTGAAAGAGCGATGCCGAGAGCTCGTGACGGTTCCCGATGACCATGGTCACGGCCATGGTCTCCCCGAGCGCTCGACCCAGCCCGAGGATCACGCCGCCGACAATACCAGACCGGGCATAGGGCAGCACCGCATCCCAAATCATCTCCCATCGCGTGGCGCCGAGCGCGAGCGCTGCCTCTCGTTGCGATCGCGGCACCGCCCGCAACACCTCGCGTGTCACCGCCGAGATGTAGGGGAGGATCATGATCGCCAGGATACAACCGGCGGCGAACATGCTGGGTCCGTACGCCGCCCCAGTGAAGAGAGGGAAATCGCCCAAGTGGAGGGTGTCCTTCACGAACGGCATCACATGCTCGCGAATGAACGGCACCATGACCAGCACTCCCCACAACCCGTATACGACACTCGGGATCGCGGCGAGCAGATCGACGAAGAATGCGATCGGCTGCCGAATCCAGTTCGGGGCGAACTCCGAGAGGAAAATCGCCACACCGACGGCGAGCGGCGTCGCAATGATCAGTGCCAGAATCGACGAGACGATCGTGCCGTAGACCGCCGGCGCCGCGCCGAACTTGCCGTTGACCGGATCCCAAGCGCTGCTTGTGAAAAACGCGGGACCGAACGTTTTGAGTGCGGGCCAGCCCGCGCGAAACACCTCCCAGGCAATGAGAACGAGGAGGATGGGAATGACGAGCGCAAATCCCGTCGTTGCCCAGCGGTAGACGCGGTCGCCGTACGACGCTCCCTCGATCTGTGCTTCGACGAAAGCGGGTGTCGGGCGCGAGGCGACGAGAGGCGCGACGTCTTCGCTCACCGGCCGGTTCCCGACGCAACCGAGTCCGCTCTCGCCAGCAGCTTCGGGACCATCGACGACGGAAGCGGTGCGTAGTCCAGCGGCGAGGCGAATTGCTGCCCCTTCGTCAGCGCCCACTTGATGAAGGCGCTCAGCTTTTTCGCCTTCCCGGCGTCCGACATGTGCCGGTAGACGAGGAGATATGTCAGTGAGGAAATCGGATACGCCGTCGCCCCGGCCGAGTTGACGATAGAAATTCTGTAATCGGTGTTGGCGGGAAGCTTGGCGATCGCCGCGTCGGCCGCGGCTGTCGCGCCTTCGTCAGACGGCATCACGAACTGACCGGCCGCATTCTGCAGCAACGCCGCGGTGAGCCGGTTTTGCTTGACGAACGCCATCTCGACGTAACCCATCGCTCCCGGCGTTTGCTTGATTTGTCCCGCCACGCCGTCGTTTCCGCGCTCGCCGAGGCCGACCGGCCATTGCAGCTCCTTCCCCTTCCCCGGTCCGCTCTTCCACGCTGGGCTCACCGCGCTGAGGTAGTCTGAAAACACGTAGGTCGTGCCGCTTCCCTCAGAGCGATGGACAACGAGTATGTCACTGTTCGGTAATGCAACGCCCGCGTTCAGCGCGGCGATCCGCGAGTCATTCCATTTGGTGATCCTGCCGAGGAAAATGTCGGCGACGATCGGGCCCGAGAGTTTCAGGGGTTGAGTCAATCCTGGAAGGTTGTACGCGATCGCGACCACGCCGACGACGGAGGGGATGTGGAACACCGGCCCCCCTTTCGCCTTCACCATCTCGCTGTCGCTCATCGGCGCGTCGCTCGCGCCGAAGTCCACCGTCTCTTCCTGGAGCTGTTTGATCCCGCCGCCGGACCCGATTTGTTGGTAGTTGATCTTCACTCCGGTCGACGCAGCGTACTCGGAGACCCATCGTGAGTAGAGCGGATAGGGAAAGGTCGCTCCCGCCCCGGTGAGGTCAGCCCCTCCGGCTGTAAGTCCGCCCCCACCTCGGGCCGAATCGCCCTTCTTGTCAGCTCCCGATGAGCACGCGAGAACCGCCAGACTTGCCGCGGCGACAACTGCGAGCTGGGCTCCTCTCATCAGAACCTCCAGCGTAACGGCGCTTTTTCTCATGCCGAACGCTCGCCCGTCGATGCAAACGTGGAGGTAACGTCGTGTAACGGACGTGTAACGAGGGGCGGCTCGGCGGTGGGCGCCGAGTCGCCGAGTCGCCGAGTCGCCGAGTCGCCGTATCTCAATCGTTACAGACCGCCCGCCCGACCTTTACGTGGTTTGTAAAGACTTCCCGCCAACACACCACCACTCAGGAGCATTCCGTGTTTTCTCGAATCTCGAGAATGGCTGGATGGGTCGGCGCTGGAACGCTGATCGCGGCCTCGGTATCCGTCGCGCAGGATCTGACTGGCGCGGGCGCGACCTTCCCCTCCCCGATTTACGATAGATGGCGAACAGACTACGCCGCGAAAACCGGGGTCAAGATCAATTACCAGTCGATCGGTTCCGGCGGCGGGATCAAGCAGTTCACCGAGCAAACCGTCGACTTCGGCGCGTCGGACGCTCCGATGAGCGATGAAGAGATTGCAAAGCTCAAGGGACCGGCGCTTCACATTCCGACGGTACTCGGCGCGGTCGTGCTCACGTACAACCTGCCGGGGCTGCCCAAGCCACTCGATCTCTCGAGCGACGTCATCGCCGGAATCTTCCTCGGAAAGATCACTAAATGGAGCGCGCCGGAAATCGCCGCGCTGAACAAGGGAGTGTCATTGCCCAACAAGGACATTCTTGTTGTCCACCGCAGCGACGCGAGCGGTACCACCTATGTCTTCACGGACTACCTCACCACGGTCAGCCAGGCTTGGAAGAGCGGGCCCGGGAAAGGCAAGGAAGTCCAGTGGCCAGTGGGCCTGGGCGGCAAGGGTAACGAGGGTGTGACCGGCACGGTCAAGCAGACGCCGGGGTCGATCGGCTACGTCGAGCTCGCGTTCGCGCGCCAGAACAAGCTTCCCTTCGCCGCGGTGAAGAATGCCGCGGGCGCGATGGTCCTCCCGTCGATCGAATCGATCACCGCGGCTGGCGCCGGCATGGCATCGAAGCTTCCGGCCACGTCGGATCTTCGCGTGTCGCTCGTCAACGCGCCGGGCAAGGATGCCTATCCGATCTCCGCAATGACATTCATCCTGATCTATCAGAACCAGGCAGATCCCGCGAAGGGCAAGAAGCTGATCGATTTCCTCAAATGGGCGATCCACGACGGCCAGGCGTCCGCCGCGAAATTGGACTACGCTCCGCTACCGAAAAACGTCGTCGCGATGCTCGACAAGCGACTCAGCACGGTGAAGACGGTCGCCTCGAAGTAGCTCCGCCGTACGTCCGGAAACGAGAACGCCGCCCGCGATTGCGGGCGGCGTTCATTTTCCTTTGTGACACTCTTTGTAACGCGTTACCTCGACGTTACGCATCCGTGAAATTCTGGAAACGCAATTCCGGCAGCCTTGGCGCGTCGCAGACGGATGTAACAAATCCACGACGGCCGACTCGTCGGCCGTTACAAGACCACCTTACCGGATATCGCCCGTGAACCCACGACACGTCAGTGTCACCATCGCGTCCTGCCTCGTCTTCGCCGCCTCGACCGTCAGCGCGCAAGGCGGCGGCACGCCGAACTCCCCCCCCGCCACACCCGGATTTGAGTTTTCCGGACAGATGTTCGGCAACTGGCAGATCAAGTCGGACTCGGCCTCGAAGGCGAATTTGGGTGGCAAGAGTCCAAACTTGTTCGACATGGGCCGCGCCTACCTCACGTTCCGCATGCCCGCGGGCGACAACGGCGCGATTCGCATCACGACGGACATTTTCCAGAACACCAACCCGGCGCAGAACGGCTACTACCAAGGCTGGGTTGTTCGTCTCAAGTACGGCTACCTGCAATACACCGGCGCGCGAAACTCGATGGGCCCCGGCTCCAGTCTCGTCGGTCGTCTCGGCATGCTGCACACGGTGACCGTCGACTACGAAGAGCTGTACTGGCCGCGCTACCTCCAGCAGGTGGGGCTGGAGAAGAATGGATTCTTCGCGTCGTCCGACGTCGGCATCGCGGGTCTCGCGACGCTCGGTAATCGCTGGGGCGAGATCTACGGTCTGATCGACAACGGACCCGGTTACACCTCGTATGACAACCCGGGCAACACGGGGCAGCCGGTCACGGCAAACCGGTTCAAGGATCTCGGGCTCCGCGTGTCGCTTACGCCGTTCGCGCACGATCTGTCGAAGAACCACTACCTCCGCAACGTCTCGATCTCGCCGTGGGGTTACCTCGGCTACAATGGAAGCGCTTTCCAGTCGGGTGGGGCGGGACAGACCGGGCCCGGGACGAACGGCGCGATCACCGACGGGATGACGCGCAATCGCTGGGGCGTATTCCTGGCGGTTCGTGACACCAACACTTGCGACTACCGCAATGGCGGTCGATGCCGCCTCAGCGCCGGCTTCGATTACGCGCAGCGAACCGACGAGAGCGACAATGGCCTCAACACCTTGGCGAGTCCTCGTGTCGTGCACGATTCGACCGGGCGGCTGTTCGACGGCTTCATCATCTTCCGCCCACTCGAGGTGTTCAACGAGTCGCACAAGTCGGCGTTCAGTCTCGTCGCGCGATACGATCACTTTACGCCGCAGACTGACCCAAGCTCCAGCGTACCCGGCGCCGCGAACTACGCGGGCACGACGCCGGCGTACAACTTCTGGGTCCTCGGCGCGTCTTACGACTTGAATCAGCGCATGACGCTGACGGCGGATTACCAGAACCAATCGCCCACGGATTTCCCGACGCCGGTCGGAACGAACGTCAGACCAACGCCGAAATCGAATATTTTCTTCATCCATTGGGTCGTGAACTTTTAGTTCGCCACTTTGCGATGTTGTGACAAACTGCGTCACGATGAGCGTCGTCGTGACGCAGTTGTTGCGAATTCTTGGAAAACTGGAGACGACGACCGGGCAGAGTTCCGGGATGAATTTTCATCCACCAGGAATGGCCCTCATGCTCGCTCGTCGTTCGTGCGCCGCCGTACTGCTGGTTCTTGTTTCTCTCACCACCGCACGAACCCCGCTTGCCGCACAGTCCCTGCCGACGGGTCGCATCGTCGGACGGGTGATCGACGCCGGGACGGGACAAGGCATCGCCGACGCCGGCATTCACGTCGTCGGCACCACGCTCGGCGTGCAATCGGGCGTCGACGGTCGGTTCTCGCTCGCCAAGGTGACCGCGGGAACCGTAACGATTCAGGTGCGCCGCATCGGGTTCGTGCCGAAGACCGTTACCGGCCTCCTGCTTGGTCCGAACCAGACGATCGAGCAGGACATTTCACTTGTCACCTCGGCGACGCAGGTCGCGGCAACGGTCGTCACGGCTGCGGCCGAGCGCGGCAGCGTCAACGAAGCCCTCGACCAGCAGCGCACCGCGGTCGGCGTCGTCAATTCGATCACCGCCGAGCAAATCGCGAAGAGCCCGGACGGCGACGCATCGCAGGCCGTCCAGCGCGTCAGCGGGGTTACGGTGCAAGACGACCGGTCGGTCGCGGTGCGCGGACTGAGCGACCGCTACACGGTCGCGTTGATCAACGGCGCTCGCATCCCGAGCCCGGAGCCAGAGAAGCGAATCGTTCCACTCGACCTCTTTCCATCGGGCTTGCTCCAAACGGTGACGACGAGCAAGACCTTTACACCCAATCAACAGGGCGATTTCGCGGGCGCGCTGGTCGACATCAAGACGCGCGAGTTTCCCGCGCAGCGTTCAATTTCGGCGCAGTTTGTCGGCGGCTACACGGCGGGTTCCAGCGGCGCGAAGGTGCTCTCGGCGCGCGGTGTCGGCGGCGAATCGTTCGCGATGGCAGGGTCGGCGCGAAACCTGCCGACGCTCGTCGCGTCGTTGGGGAATTTTCAGAACATCGATCTGAGTCAATCGCCGAACGATAGAAATCTCATCATCAACCAATTCAGGAACGCCTGGAATCCGGCGCGGACCACCGCTCCGCCGAACACGTCGGGGTCGGCATCGATCGGCGGAAACGATCCGATTCTCGGCCAGCACATCGGCTATTTGTTCTCGGGGTCGTACTCGTTCAGCACCGACCTGAAGGACAACCAGCTTCGCGCCTTGGCCGATCGCGGCAACACGCCGGGCGAGACCAAGCCGATCGACGTCTTCACGGGGGAGACGGGTTCGCAGAGCGTTCTGTGGGGCGGACTCGCGAACATGAGCACGATGTTCGGCCAAGGCTCGCGGCTCGCATTCAACGGCATGTACAACCGCACCGCGGACAACAGTGCGCGCGTCGAGACGGGACACTTCGAGAACGAAGGCATCGACGCGAAGATCACCCGGATGGACTACATCCAGCGCGAGGTACGCTCGGCGCAGCTCGTCGGCGAACATCAGCACGGCAGCCAGCGTTTCGATTGGGCGATCAACTCGAGCGGCGTTCGTCGCGACGAGCCGGATCGTTCGGAGTACGTCGAGACGATCAGTCAGAGTCCGACCGGCGGCGAGGCGTTTCGTTGGCTGGCGACGGGCAACGGCGGCGCCGTCCGCACCTTCTCGTCGCTTTCCGAGCGAAGCCTCGAGAGCAAGGGCGACTATCAATGGAACTTCAGCAGGCTTGGCCGCGACCACACATTCAAGATCGGCGGCCTGGCGCGACAGACCACCCGCGACGCCGACACGCGCGCCTATTCGTTCAGCGCCCCCGGCGCCGGCGACAGCGTGACGATGCTCGACGCCGAGCAAATCTTCGACGGTCGCTTCACGCGGCCGGGGTACTCGGTGTTCACGATTGCGCCGCTGGCCCAGGGTGGCCAGTACGACGCCCACGATCACCTCGCCGCCGGCTACGCGATGTTCGAGCTCGGCCTGTCGGACCGCGCGCGCTTCATCGGGGGTGCCCGCTACGAGCACGACCAGCTGGCCGTGAACGCGCTGTCCACGCTCGGCAGCCCGTTGTCGATCCACAAGAACTGGGATGACGTTCTTCCCTCCGCCGCGCTGAATTTCCAGCTCACCGGCGAGCAGCAGCTTCGCGTCTCGGCGAGTCGGACGCTCGCCCGCCCGGAATACCGTGAGATCGCGCCGATCGAGACGCGCGACGTTCTGAACGGCGACGACGTCCTCGGAAACGACGAGCTGCAGCGGACGAGCATCGTGAACGGCGACGCGCGCTGGGAGTGGTATCCACGGAACGGTGAGGTGTTGAGCTTCGGCGTCTTCGCCAAGCAGTTCACGAATCCGATCGAGCGCGTCTATCAAGCAGCCGGTTCGGGCACCCGTGTCGTGTTCTACACGAACGCGCTGAGCGCGACGAACTACGGCGCCGAGGTCGAGGCGCGAAAGAATCTCGCTTTCCTGGCGCCGTTCCTCGACCGCTTCCAGGGCTTCACCAACATCACGGTCATGGAAAGCCGCATTCACCTGGGCGAGGACACACGTGCGAGCGCGACGAACAAGTCGCGTCGCATGGTCGGTCAAGCACCGTACGTGGTGAACGCGGGCTTGACCTACCTCGCGCAGGGCAACAGCATGAGCGCGACACTGCTCTTCAACCGCGTCGGCCCGCGAATCTACGCGGCCGGCGATCGCCCGCTGCCGGACGTCGTCGAGGAGCCGCGCGACGTCCTCGATCTCTCGATCCGGCTGCCCGTGGCCGGGGCGTTCTCGGCGCGCGTCGACGCGAAGAACCTCCTCGACTCACCATACGTCGTCCAGCAAGGCACGGTGACGCGCGAGCGATACCGCACGGGTCAGATCGTCCAAGCCGGATTGGTCTGGCGACCGTAAACAGCGAGCGATGTGACCTCGTCGTGACACGTTTGCGACGAGGTCACAAGACCACGAGTTGATCTTCACGCGATCGAAAAATTCGATCGCGTTTCTTTCCTCTCCACAGTCACATCACGAGGACAACGAGCATGTCAATGACTCGGCACTTCGCCGCGGTCGCCACGGTCGTATCCCTCTCACTCGCCGCCGCCTGCGGCAGCGATGATGGCGGTAGCACACAGCCGATAGTCATCCAGCCGGTCATCGGCGTCGCCGCCAGCGCGCTTTCCTCGCAATCCGTCAAGATCACGTTCACCTCGCGCGCGGGCGACAACAGCTTCAACATCGAGCGCGCCGAAGGCGCCTCGGGCACATTCGGCGCCGCGGGCACAGTTGCCGCGCCGGCGACGCCCGGGCCCGTGACGTGGACCGACAACGGGCTGAAGGTGAACACGATGTACCGCTATCGCGTCTTCGCGGTGCAGGGCGCCGCGTCGTCGGCCGCGTCGAGCGAGATCACCGTCACGACGCTCAACGTCCAGAACGCGGCGGCCGATATCACGACGGACATCACCGCGGACCGCACCCTGTACGCGGACACCGTGTACACGCTCAAGGGCTTCATTCACGTCACGAACGGCAAGACGCTCACCGTCCAGCCGGGCACGAAGATCCAGGGCGATTTCAACACGCTCGGCTCGTCGCTCATCGTCATGCGCGGCGCGAAGATCCAGGCGGTCGGTACCGCCGCCCTTCCGATCGTGTTCACGTCGTCTCGCCCGATCGGCAATCGTCAGCCGGGGGACTGGGGCGGCTTGGTCCTCGTCGGCAACGCGCCGAGCAACCGCAGCGGCAACGTCATCATCGAGGGCAGCGGAACGGACGGCACGCAGGTGGTCGGCGGAAAAAACTACGAAGTGACGTACTCCGGCGGGACCACGGCGACCGACAACTCCGGCACGCTCCAGTACGTGCGCGTGGAGTTCGCCGGCTTCGCGCCGTCGCTCAACAACGAGTTCAATGGCTTTACGTTCGCCGCGATTGGTTCGGGCACTCGCGCTTCGTACCTCCAGACGATGGCGCCGCTCGATGACTCGTACGAGTTCTTCGGCGGCGGCTTCGACCTCGATCACCTCGTGGCGTTCGAGACCGCCGACGACATCCTCGACATGTCGGAAGGTTTCGTCGGCCGCATTCAGTACGTGATCGGCTACAACTCGGTGCAGCTCACGCCGCGCACCGGCGCCGGCTTCTACGCCACGGATCTCGAGGGCATCGAGAACGACGGCTGCAACGGATCGGGATGCGACAACGGGTTCAATCAGCAGCCGCTCACGATTCCCCTCGTCGCCAACGTCACGCTCGTCGGCTGCGGCGATCAGGCTTGCGTCGGCTCGGGCGGCGGCTTCGGCATGATGCTCCGTCGAGGTACGGGCGGTTACTACATCAACAGCGTGTTCGCTCGCTTCCCGGCCGCCGGAATCTCGCTCCGCGACCCGGAGACTTTCCTTCGCGCCGCGAACGCCGCGGTTCCCGACCTCGCCACCTCGGATCTGATCGTTCGCAACGACTACTTCGCCGAGACGCCGGTGCTGTTCCAGGCGAATACCGCGACGCCGGCGACGCAGTTTTCGCTCGACGCCGCCGGAAACTCGCTCACGCTCAACACCAACGCGGCCGCGTCGCTGTTCGTCGCGCTGCCGGCAAAGGCATCGGTGCCGGCGGGGATCGACGCGTTCGACTTCACACCGGCGGCGAGCTCGCCGATCGCGACTGGCGGCATGAATAGCTTCACCGGCAAGATCGGCGCGAAGGCTGGAAGTTTCGTCGTGCCCACTCCGTACATGGGCGCGGTGGCGCCCGGCGGAACGAAGTGGTGGCAGGGTTGGACCGTGTACTTCCGCGCGTAGTCGCTCTCGACGCGGGACGGCCGGCACCCTGTCCGTGCCGGCCGTCTTTGCACATTCCTCTCTCATCTCTCATGCGGCAGCTGTCTTTCATCATTGCGTTCATCGCGATCGCGTCCGTCACGACGACGGCGTGTTACGGCCCGGCCGACGCAGCGTCAGCACACGTCGATTCCCTGCGCGCCGATTCGATTGCGCGAGCGCGGCAGGACTCGATCAATCGATCGCTTCCGGGCTACGTCGTCGACTCGGCGCGCCCAATCCCCGAGGAGATCCGACGATTCGCCGCGCGCATCGGCGGAAATCCGGTCTCCGTGTTTGCGCATGCCAGTGCGTCGCGCGAGGCGTTGATTCGCCGCGTCGTGCGCGACGTCGTGGCCTCAGATAGTACCGACTTGTCCGCCGCGGCGATTACACCGCGCGAGTTCATCGACCTCATCTATCCCAGCTCACCCTACACGCACGCGCCGTACGAGCAGCCGCCCGACCTCGTTTGGATGCAGATCGCCAATCCGAGCGCGGCCGGATATCGTCGCCTCCTCGCGAGGCGAGGGGGACAGGCGCTTGTGTATATCAGTCACGGCTGCGCCAGTAAGGCGGAACGCCAGGGGCCGAATACGTTGTTCGTGGACTGCGTCATTACGGTCCGCGATCCGTCTCGCGCGGAGAGCAAGCAGCGCTGGTTCGGTTCGATCATCGAGCGTGACGGGCGCTTCAAGATCCTCAGCTATCGTAACCAGTTCTAAGGACAGGTTACTCCCAGTCGCCTGTTACCGGCGCCGTAACATTCTCGTTGCAAACCATTCGCGGCCCTTTCGCGACCCGTCTGGTCGCTGGATTATTCGCTCCCCGTTATCAGGTCGCTTCATGCAGAGAATGTTCACCGACCGCCGCGGCACCGATTGGGCCGTGACCGAGATCAAGCGTTCGTCGCCCCACGGACTGACGGGACAATCCTGGCTCTGCTTCCGAAACGGGGACGCGCGCGTTCGAGTACCGCGCGATGCGTTTCGCGGCGATTGGCGGCGGCTACGCCCGTCCGATCTGGACCGTCTGCTCGAGGCAGCGCGTTCACTCCCGCCCGACTGATCGGGTCAGAAATACTTCGCGGCGAAGCGTGACGGTTGCGTGACCGCGCCCCACCGGCGGCGTGACGCACGGGCGCGAGCTTGTCAGCCCAGTGCACCGGGATGACGCTTGACCTTCTTCGAGATTGCATGTGAGGCCCACAGTTGCGGCGCGACGATCTATGTGGTCGGCCTATTCGGCGACATCGTCGCGTCCCGCATCGAGCGGTGGGTCGCTTCCCTCCCCGACGCGATCGTGAACGTCCGCCTCGACCTGCGCGGCGTTTCCTACATCGATCCGGCGGGCTTCGTTCGCGTCGCGCGCGCGCTCACCGGATGGCGCGATACGCACGGGGCGCCAGCCGGTCGTCGCGTAAACATGGAGTTCCCCGAGCGGTCGCGACGACGAGTCACGTTGCCGACTCCCGCCGGGAGACCGAGCGCGGCGAGCGCGCCCGGTCCGGTTCACGAGGTCGGCGCTAGTGGATCGACTTCAGTGACCTACTGAGGTGGAAGACCGCAGCTCGCGATCAATCCGATCGGCGTCGACAATTTCCATAATTGTCGTCGGTGACGGAGATTCGTAGACCTTACTCCAGATGAAGGCCGCTAGCTGTGGCGTGCCAGACGGGAATCACCAGTCGGAACGACTCCTTTTCCCTCCGGCGAAGTCGCTCGAGCAACGCCTGCAGCCCGGCGACGGGATCGACGTGTGAGACGACTCCGTTCGTCGCCGAATTTCCGTTGTTTGCACTCGCTGCCTTGTACTCGGCGACGAGGGATGCGAGCTGGCTGCCGAACATTTGCGCATCGTGAAGATCCCCGAGCTTGTCCTGCAGGTCCTTGAGCGACACCATCGCCCGGGCCTGGTCGGAATCGCTCGGCGCCACGATCTCGAGGACGTAGCGCAGGCGCTTGGCGGCGATGCGCGCTGCATGGGCCTGTGAACGGTCGTGAATGCTCGACACACCGGCCATTGCCGCGTCGAGCGCCTCGAGGTGCGCGCTCACGATCTCACCGGCGACTTCTTCGTACGACTGTTCACCTTCGACGCGCGCCTCGTATCGCGACAACGCTTTTTCGACGCGCCGGGTCGTCTTGTCGAAGTTGTCGTCGAGCGCACGCCGCAGCTCGGCGTCGTATTCCACCTTCTCCTGCCTCAGGCGCTTGATCAACCACGACGCGCCCTTGCGTTCGTCGCCGCGCAATTGCCGACGCGACCGATCGATCCATTCGATGCGGACCTCCAGATCGCGGCTCGCGCCGGTCGCGTCGGCAATGTCGCCGAGCCGCCTCATCACCTTTCCACGCAGGGTGTCGCGCAAGACCGGACGAAATGCGCGAAGCCAGGTGCGGAGGCGTCGCAGGGCAACACGAAAATCGTGCAACGCGTCGGCGTCCGACGGATCGTCGAGGCGGTCCCGCGCCGTCAGGACATCGCGCAGCAACCCGAGCGCGACGACTCTCGCGGCGCGCTTGGCGGGATCGGTGATAGGCACGCTGGAAGCGGTCATGCGATAGCCACGAGACGCTACCGAGCCGACGACCGCCGCGGTTCGTCGGGAACCGGCTGGTCCTCAGGCTGCACCGGCGTGCCGACGTGCGACGGCTCCCACGCCGGCGGGTCGCTCGCCGGAAAGCTCTCCTCGGACGCCTCGTCGACCTCATCGCGCTTTTCGTCTCGCTCCGCCATCGCGCCTCCGGGGCTCGCATTCGAAATGTAGGCCGGGAGCGGCAGCACGTGCCGCCGCCTTGCCGCACCGACTCGGCCGGCGTCTATTCGGGCCATCCCATGACCGGCACCACCTCGGTAGCGCATCGCGCAACGGACGCGAGCAAACGCGGAACACTCATCGCCACGATCGTTGCGTCGAGCATGACGTTCATCGACGGCACCGTCGTGAACGTCGCCCTCCCGGCGCTGCAGCGCGATCTCGGCGCGAACATCACCGATGTGCAGTGGGTCATCGAAGCGTACGCCCTCTTTCTCGGGTCGCTCATCCTCGTCGGCGGCTCGCTGGGCGATCAGCTCGGCCGACGTCGTGTTTTTCTGTCCGGTGTAATCCTCTTCACGATCGCGTCGGTGTTTTGCGGATTCGCGCCGACGTCGCTGTCGCTCATCGCGGCCCGCGCCCTCCAGGGAATCGGCGCGGCGTTTCTCGTGCCGGGTAGTCTGGCGATCATCACGACGACGTTCGACGACGAGGAGCGCGGACGCGCGATTGGAACGTGGTCCGGGTTTACCGCGATCATGACCGCGGTCGGGCCGGTGCTCGGCGGGTGGCTGGTGGAGCACGCGTCGTGGCGGGCGGTGTTTTTCATGAACGTGCCGCTCGCCGCGGTCGTCGTGGTTCTATCACAACGCTCGATCGAAGAGACGAAGGATCCTTCGCGGCAAGGCGCGATCGATTGGACGGGTGCGGCGTTGGCCGTCATCGGTTTGAGCGGGATCGTCTTCGGTTTGCTCGAGTGGCCGCCCCTCGGGCCGCGACATCCGCTCGTGCTGGGCGCGCTCGGCGTCGGCGTCGCCGCGCTCGTCGCGCTCGTCGTCGTGGAAGGGCGCGTGTCGAATCCGATGCTGCCAATGGAGCTCTTTTCGTCGCGCTGCTTCACGCCCGCCAACGTGCTGACGCTGTTCCTGTACGCCGCGCTGACGGAAATGCTTTTTCTCGTTCCGCTCGAGCTGATT
Organism: Gemmatimonadaceae bacterium; assembly: GCA_035535975.1. Lineage (GTDB taxonomy): Bacteria > Gemmatimonadota > Gemmatimonadetes > Gemmatimonadales > Gemmatimonadaceae > JAQBQB01. Next base: position 62,460 of record DATLPC010000146.1, read on the forward strand.
CAGGTTCAGCGATACACGGCGACCGCCGCCGGCGCGATGTTGCTTCCCTTCCCGATCATCATGTTCGCGATGTCGCGATGGTCCGGCGGCTTGATTCGGCGGGTTGGCCATCGATTGCCGCTCACCGCTGGACCACTCATCGCGGCCGTCGGGCTGGGGGCCTTCGCGCTGCCGATCCGGGACACGTTCGTGACCCCGATGACCCTGCTCGCGATCGTGATCCTCGGCGTCGGGATGGCGATCACCGTCGCGCCGCTCACCACGACAGTGATGGAATCCGTGTCGAGCGAACATTCCGGCGTCGCGAGCGGCGTGAACAACGCGGTGGCGCGCGTCGCCGGCCTGATCGCGATCGCGGGGTTTGGGGTGATGATTTCCGGGATCTTCAACACGCGCGCGACGAGCGAAATCAGTCGCCTCCCCTTGTCAATTGAGGCGCGGACGGCCGTCCAAGAGCAGCTGCCGAAGCTCGCTGGCGCCGAGATATCCACGCTGCCATCGCTCACCCCCGAGCAAAAGACCGAGGTGCGCGCCGCGATCGATTCGTCGTTCACGAGCGCGTTTCGCGCGGCAATGATCGTCGCCGCGCTCCTCGGCGTCGCGGCGGCGGTCGTCGGGCTGAAGATCGTATAAAGCTCTGTTAATGCCCGGGACCCTCGAGGCACGGCTGTTGCAAACTGCGCACAGCGATCACGGTCTCATCGGGTTGCGGGCGCCGGCCTGCTGGCACAGGACGGGGCAATGGTCTTCGCATCGATCAACGGAATTCCTGGGATTGGATTCGCCGAACTGTCGTCGCACGAGGACGCGTGCGAACATCGGGGCAAGATTCGGCTGAACGCGGCGAACGCCCATCGGCTGCGCCGACTGATCGAAGAGCGCGCGGCGCTCGTGTACTATGGGCCGGTATGGATCGATCAGCGTTGGCAGCTGCGATCCTTTCAGCTCGACGGCGCCGACCTCCAGTCGCTGCACGAAGACTTCTTTGTCGTGCACTTCGCCGTACGGGATGCGACGCCGAAGAATGTTGTTTTGACTTTCAGAACGACGTCGCCTTGACGGCGAAACTGCCAACGGACCGCCGAGACTGTCATTGAACCCCACGTCGGGCGGCTCACCGGCCATCGAACCCTCAGAGGCGCACGATCAGCGACAAGATAAAATACGCGATCGCCGCCATCATCGCCGACGCCGGAATCGTCAGAATCCATGCCCAGACGATCCGCCCGGCAATACCCCAACGCACTGCCGACATCCGTTGTGTCGCGCCCACCCCGACGATCGAGCCCGTGATCGTGTGCGTCGTGCTGACGGGAATTCCGAAGTGCGTCGCGAGCAAGATCGCCGCGGCGCCGCCGGTCTCGGCGCAAAAGCCGCTCACCGGACGAAGCTTCGTGATCCGCTGCCCCATCGTGTGAACGATCCGCCAGCCGCCGAACAGCGTCCCGAGCGAGATCGCCGAGTAAGCACCGATCTCGAGCCAGTGCGGGACCGTGCTGTTGTCCGGGAGATACAGCGCATGGAGCCACCCCTGCTGATCAGCGAACAAGCCCTTGACAGAGACGAGCAACCCGACGACGACGCCCATCGTCTTCTGCGCGTCGTTGCCGCCATGCGAATACGAAAGTAGCGCCGAGCTCACGAGCTGCGCGGGACGGAAAAACCGATCGACGCGCGATGCCGAGGTTCTGTGAAACAGCCAGAAGACAATGACCATCAGGATATAGCCGGCGACCAGCCCGATGAGCGGCGAGAGCACGATGAAGGTCAGTGTCTGAATCCACTTCGTCCCCCAGGTGATCGCGACGAGCCCCGCACGGGCGACGGCGGCGCCCGCATAGCCGCCGATCAAGGCGTGCGAGGAGCTCGACGGAATCCCGAAATACCAGGTGATGATGTTCCAGGCGATCGCGCCGAGCAGTCCTCCGAGTATGACGTTCGGATTGACGATGCTCTGCTCGATCATTCCGCCGCCGACGGCCTTCGCGACGGCGAGCGAGCCGGTGAAGGCGGCGGCAAAATTGAACACAGCCGCCCAGATGACGGCGGCGAGCGGGCTCAGAACGCGCGTCCCGACGATCGTCGCGATCGAGTTCGCCGAGTCGTGGAAGCCGTTGCTGAAATCGAAGATGAACGCGATCAGGACGATCGCGACGACGTAAGCGATCACAGGATTCGATCAGGCGTTCTTCATCGAGATGCTCTGCAGCACCTGCGCGACGCCCATGCAGCTATCGATCGCGCGCTCGAGCGTGTCGTACATCTCCTTCCACTTCAGGACGTCGAGGGGGTCGGGCTTGCCGGCGAAGAGCGCGCCGACCGCCTCGTGATAGATCGCATCGCCCTCTTCCTCGAGATGCTTGATCAACGCGACGTGCTCGTTCACCTCGCGCGGCTGGCGCATCTCCGCCACGGCCGCCTGAATCTCGTTCGCCGCGCGACAGAGCACGCCACTGAGCTGCTTGGCCGGCGGGAGAACCTCGGTGATGTGCAGCATCTCGAACCGCCGCGCCGTGCCGTCGAGAAGATCGATGACGTCGTCGAGGCGCGACGCCAGCATATGGATGTCTTCGCGGTCAATCGGCGTGATGAAACTCTTGTCGATCCGCTGGTTGACGGTCGTCGTCAGCAGATCCGCCTTGTGCTCGATGTCCTTGATCGCCCGAACATGCTCGGAGACGTGCCTGGCGTCGCCGAACAAATTGTCCACCATCTTCGCCGTCGTCGCGAGATGTCCCGCGAGCTGGTCGAAGAGCGTGAAGAACTGGTCGTCGCGTGGGAGAAGACGGCCGAGCATAACGCTCCGGTTATCTGGTGAGTCCGTTACACCACGTGTAACGCGTCAAAGCTACCGCGCACCGGACTGGCCGGCAAAGGCACGAATCAGGCACCGACTTGCGCAAAGTGGCGCTGTTCGCCGAGCGCCCGTCGCTGGGCGACGAGTTGCGGGTTCTCGAACAGCTTGATCAGCACCATTCCCGCGACGAACCCGCCGATGTGCGCCCAGACCGCGACGCCACTGGAGATCTCGGGGTTGAGCGGCGTGGCGTACGCGCTGAGCAACTGCAGCCCGAACCAATAGATCAACACGATCCAGGCCGGGATCGCGAACACACGGAAAAAGATGATGAAGATGAACAGCATGTTGACGCGCACTTTCGGGTACAGCACGAGATACGCGCCGAGGATCCCCGAGATCGCTCCCGACGCGCCGACCGTCGGAATCGGCGACGCGGGCTGCGTCAGCACGTGCGTGGCGGCGGCGATCAATCCGCACAGGAGGTAGAAGACCAGAAAGCGCCCGGGCCCCATGCTGTCTTCGATGTTGTTCCCGAACACCCAGAAGAAGAGCGCGTTCCCGAGAATGTGTCCCCAGCCGCCGTGGAGAAACATCGAGGTGAGCGGCGTGAAGTAGTTGATCCGGTCGTTGTCGACGACGCACGCCAGCGATCCAGGGATGATCCAGAAGCCTTCCCCGATGCGCGCCCTGTGTGTGAGCTCGCCCGGGACCATCCCCAGATTACAAACACTCTTCGCGAGCTGAACGTCGCTTCCCGGCAATCCGCCGCCCTGGATGACGAACCACACGGCGAACATCGCGCCGAGGATGAGCCAGGTCATGATCGGCGTGCGGAGCGTCGGATTTTCGTCGGAGAGCGGGATCACGGGTTGGCTTTTTAGGTCAAGCTTGGTGCCGACCGCGTGAGAGGTAATCGGTCGGGGTTCGTGGCGCCATGTTCTGAGCCGCACGCCAAGCCTGACAGGCCCTTCACCCCGCGAGCTCCATTTCCCTGCCAAGTTGGCGCAAAAACCCGGTCCCTCTCTTGCCTTCCTCCCCTGCGCGCCGACCACCACTCGGTGCCACACACTGACCCAACAGAGGAAGCAATGGCCGACAAAGTCATCGGTATCGATCTCGGAACCACGAATTCCGTCGTCGCCGTCATGGAAGGCGGCGATCCGGTCGTGATCCCGAACGCCGAGGGCGGGCGAACAACCCCATCTGTCGTTGGCTTTACCCGGGACGGCGAGCGGCTCGTCGGCCAGGTCGCCAAGCGGCAGGCTGTCACCAATCCGCAGAACACCGTCTTTTCAATCAAGCGCTTCATGGGACGCCGCATGAGCGAGGTCCCGGACGAGATCAAGCGCGTTCCCTATAAAGTGGTTTCCGGCCAGGGCGACTTGGCTACCGTCGAGGTCCAGGGCAAACGCTTCACCGCCCCCGAGATCTCGGCGATGATCCTTCAGAAGATGAAGCAGACGGCCGAAGACTATCTCGGACACGCCGTCTCCAAGGCCGTCGTCACCGTCCCGGCCTACTTCAACGACGCTCAGCGGCAGGCGACCAAGGACGCTGGCAAGATTGCCGGCCTCGACGTCCTCCGCATCATCAACGAGCCGACGGCCGCGGCGCTTGCCTATGGCCTCGACAAGAAGAAGGACGAGAAAGTCGCGGTGTTCGACCTGGGCGGCGGCACGTACGACATCTCCGTCCTCGAGCTCTATGACGTCGAAGGCTCGCGGCAGTTCGAGGTGAAATCGACGAACGGCGACACGCACTTGGGCGGCGACGACTTCGACCAGCGCGTCATCGACTGGATCGTCGGCGAGTTCAAGCGCGACCAGGGCATCGACCTCTCCAAGGACCCGATGGCGCTCCAGCGCCTCAAGGAAGCCGCCGAGAAGGCGAAGATGGAGTTGTCGAGCACGATGTCGACCGACATCAACCTGCCCTTCATCACGGCCGACCAGAGCGGGCCGAAGCACCTCAACTACACGCTCAGCCGTGCCAAATTCGAGCAATTGGTGGATGACCTCATCCAGCGCACGCTCGAGCCAATGAAGAAGGCGCTCAAGGATGCAGGGATGGAGCCTAAGGACATCGACGAGGTGATTCTCGTCGGTGGCTCGACGCGCATCCCAAAAATTCAGGAGATCGTCAAAGGCTACTTCGGCAAGGAGCCCAATCGATCCGTCAACCCGGATGAGGTTGTTGCGATCGGCGCGGCGATCCAGGGCGCGGTGCTCACGGGCGAGCAGAAAGACGTGCTCCTGCTCGACGTCACGCCGCTCTCGCTCGGCATCGAGACCCTCGGCGGCGTGACGACGGTGCTCATCCCGCGCAACACGACGATTCCGACCAAGAAGTCGGAAACGTTCTCCACGGCCGACGACAACCAGACGACCGTCGAGATCCATGTGTTGCAGGGCGAGCGTGACATGGCGAAGGACAACCGGACGATCGGCAAATTCCAGCTCACGGGGATTCCACCCGCACCGCGCGGCATGCCGCAGATCGAGGTGACCTTCGACATCGATGCGAACGGTATCCTGCACGTTTCGGCCAAGGACAAGGCGACGAGCAAGGAGCAGAAGATCCGCATCGAGGCGTCGAGCGGTCTCTCCGATTTCGACATCGATCGCATGGTGAAGGACGCCGAGAAGAACGCGACGGCCGACAAGGCGCGTCGTGAGGAGATCGACACCCGGAATCGTCTCGACAGCATGACGTACGAGGTCGAGAAGAACTCCAAGGAGTGGTCGGACAAGCTGTCGCCCGAGCTGAAGACCAAGCTCGAGTCAGCGGTCGAGCGCGCGCGTAAGGCGCTCCGCGGCGACGACATGAACGAGATCCGCGCCGCGCAGGAGGAGTTGAACCGTACGTTCAGCGAGGCGGGCCAGTCGTTCTACGCGCAGAGCCAAGGCGCCGGCGCTCCCCCGGGCGGCGAGTCCGGCCCGACCGGCTCGACGGGCGGCCAAGCGGGCCAACCGGGTGCCACCGGCCAAGCGCCGAACGAGGACGTAGTCGAAGCCGACTACGAGATCGTGGACGAGAACAAGAAGTAACGAGTCGCCGAGTCGCCGAGTCGTAAAGAATTCGTAGTGAGTCGGCCCACGAAGAAACCGTGGGCCGACTCATGCGTGACATATGTTGAGGTCGCACGAGGAGTTGTGCCGGCGGCCCGAGCGCGCGAAACTTGCCCGGAGCCAGCGGGTACGACCGCAGAATCACACCATATCGTCAGGAAAACACCCTCATGTCCATTCGCTATTCACGGGCACGGTTCGGCGCGGCGATTCTCGTTGCCTTTCTGTGCGGACTCGTCTTCGCGTCCGGCTTCGACCTGACTCGCTTTGGCTGGGCACAGGGTCGCGTCGGGTCCAGCAACGCCACCAAGCCGACGCCGGCACAGGTAGCGCCGGCGGCCGATATGGAATCGGCATTCGAAGCCGTCGCCGATCACGCGCGGCCGGCGGTGGTCTCCATCGAGACCGAGCGCTTCTCGAAACCTCGAGCAAATACCCGCCTTCGTGGCCGCAGCGGCGGCCAGCTGCCGCCGGGACTCGAGGACCTGTTCCGGCAGTTCGACGGCAGCGGACGTGATGCCCGCCCCGACGATACACCGGAGGAGGCGAGCGGCTCGGGCTTCATCGTCTCCAACGACGGCTACATCCTCACGAACAATCACGTCGTTGCCGACGCCGACCGCGTGAACGTCACGTTGTTCGACAAGCGTTCGTTCAGCGCGAAGGTCATCGGCCGCGATTCGACGACCGACGTCGCCGTCATCAAGATCGACGGCACCAATTTCCCAACGCTGAGCCTCGGCGACGACGCACGCGCGCGCGTCGGCCAGTGGGTGCTCGCCATCGGCAATCCGCTGCAGCTCAACTTCACGGTCACGGCCGGTATCGTGAGCGCCAAGGGACGCACCGCGCCCGGTCTGCTCAATCCGCAGGGCCGCAATCCGTACGCGATCACCGACTACATCCAGACCGACGCCGCGATCAACCCGGGCAACTCGGGTGGTCCGCTGCTCAACATCCATGGTGAGGTCATCGGCATCAACAGCGCGATCGCCAGCGGAACGGGCTACTACGCGGGCTATGGTTTCGCGATTCCGATCACGCTCGCCAGACAGGTGATGGACGACCTGATCAAGTTCGGGAAGATCCGCCGCGCCGTGGTTGGCGTGTCGCTCCTCGACCCGACGCCCGCCGACGCGAAAGCTGCCGGGATGGCGCAGCCGGGCGGAGCGAAGGTCCAGGGCTTCAACCCGGAGAACGACAGCCCGGGACAGAGGGCCGGCCTCGAGATCGGTGACATCATCATAACCGCCGACGGCAAGCCGGTCGATCAGGTGAGCACGCTCCAGCGCATCATCCGCGGCCACAAGCCGGGCGACGTCGTGGACCTCGAGGCGATGCGCTTCGGGCAGAAGAAGGCGTTCCACGTCAAACTCGGCGAGCCGCCGGCGGATCTGGGCACGGTCGCCGCGAACGAGGACTCGGCCCCATCCACGCGGGCGGTGGACGTGGGTCGAGCCAATGACAAATTGGGTATCAGCGTCGAGGCCGTGAGCACCGAGTTCGCGCAGACGGTTCGGTTGCCAAGCCAATTCCGCGCGGGCCTGCGCGTCACGAACGTGACCGGACGGGGACCGGCGTTCCGGAATCTGTTCGAGAACGACATCATCCTGTCCGAGCTCTTCCCGCAACAGCGACAGATCAAGACGGTCGAAGATCTCCAAGCCGCGGTCTCATCGCTCAAGGCCGGAGATGTGATCGAATTCAAGAAGTGCACGCCGTTGCCGACCGGAGGATGCCAGACGGCGGCGGTGAGCATTCAGATCGAGAAGTGAGGCGAACCGAGGAAGAACGGGACTAACCAAGGTCGGAACTGACCAAGGTCGGAACTGACCAAGATCGGACCTGACCAAGATCGGAACTGACCAGGGTCGGGACTGACAAGGACCGAGCAAGCCCGAAAAGACAAGCGGCGGCGAGAGGAAATGCTCTCGCCGCCGTTTGTGCTTTATCTTGAATTGAGGCGAGCGTGGCGGAATTGGCAGACGCACCAGACTTAGGATCTGGCGCCGAAAGGCTTGGGGGTTCGAGTCCCCCCGCTCGCATGGGCGTTGAGGCATAACGACTTACAGCAACGGCGACGGCCACTAGATGCGTCGCCGTTCGCCTTATTGGTCACAGTTCTGGTCATAAAACATTTTCTCCGCCAGAGCGCACGATGCTCAGCAGTTCGCGAGATGTTCTGCTACTGCTGCTCGGATGGCTACTCGGAACACTTAGTCCCAGCATCCAACGCGCGATATAACGCAGACGGCGCCGCGAGGACCTTTTGCGCAGTTTTGCGTACGAATGCCACGAGCCGGCTATCGAGACGTGACCGACGTGTTCGCGAAGGCATTTGCCGGGGGTGACCCCCAGCTAATTAGTTGGGCGAACGACGAGCGGACGCAAAAACGAGACGCATTCGGGCGCCCGCTCGCTGAGTGGCCCAATCCTCATTCGCTACGGCTTCTCATGGCGAATACCGCGCATCTCGACCTCCTTCGACCGTCTGAACAAGAGACGTTGCTGCGCGTTGATGCCGAATTAAAGCTGTTCAACCCGAACAAGTCGGGTACGTTCGACTTGTACATGAGCGCAGCTTTTCACTGACCGGCGAAAACCTTCGTCTCAATGAGGCGAACTACTTGGAGGCGCGTCGCAACCTCGCCACGCGAGAAGCAGAGTTGATCCGCGCCATCGACCGGTTCATCGAACCAGACGGAACGTTGCGCTACCCGTTGTTCGCTCTCGCCTGCGCGACAGGCTCCGAGGGGTGCGGCCATTCGCCTTTACGGACAGCGCGGGCCGAACATGGCGTTCACTCTTGCCGTCTCCTCCGTTACGATCCGCGTCTCCCTCGCGCGTTCCTTGATGATCTTCGCGCTCGAGCCATCCGCTCTCTGAGTCGCCGTCGTCGTGGTCCGCCCTTGGTCAGTCCCGACGCTTGTCAGCTCCGCTCTTTGTCAGTCCCGGCCGTTGTCAGCCCGTCTTTTGGAGTCAGGGCGTCGTCATCGTGAATACCACGCCGATCGTATACGTGCCTGGTAGATCGGTCGCCCAGTGCACGGCCGGTCGAAGGTAGACGGTCGTCGACGCGCTTCCGGCGGTTGCCGGCCCCGACGTCACCGTGACGGGAGTGAGAGACATCGCCGTCGTCGCTCCGGTCGACGAAAGGCTCCAGCGAAGGTCCGAAATCGGCTTGCTGGCCCACGCTCCCGCGCTCGCCGTCCACGTTGCGGCCGCGCCGCTCACCTGGACCGACCACGCGCGGTTGCCCTGCACGCTGAAGCTGACTGAAGCGGGCGTGGCGATGCCCGCCGCCACCTCCATGTCGGACATCGTGGCGGTGACGGAGATTGGTGAAAGAGGGGACGATGTCGGCGAAACGGTCAACTTGAGCAGCGCCGGGTTCGTCATCGTTCCTGGGCTCGCCAGACTCACATCCGGCGAGCACTTTCCGGTCTGACCGGCAACGCTACACGACGTCTGCCCGCGACTCTGCGCCGCGGTGAGCGCCAGCCCGATGAACGACAAGGCTAGTGAGCGTGCGGTCATTGGACGCGATGGGCGCGGAAGGTTCCAGACGCACCGATCCCCGCGTCCGAGATCTGGACCCAGCTCCCGGTGAGTGAATCGCCCTTCACCGCCCCGCTGTGCCGTCGCGTCGTGGCCGGATCGATCACCATGTCGAATTCGATGAGCGATTGGTCAATCGTCCGGCCGCTGACGACGCCGGCAATACGACGAAGCTGCCCGTACGAGTCCTGCTCGTTCGCGTCGAGCGTCCCGGTGAAACGCACCGTGCTGTCCTGAGACAGAGTGAGCGTGCCGTTCGCAATCGTCGCGGCGCCCGACTGCACACTGGCGTAGCTCCAGGCACCGCGCACGATGACAGTCGCCGGGGTAGTCTCCGTCGGCGCGCTCAAGCAAGACGCGGACAACAGGAGTATGGCAGTGATGCCGAGCGCGTCGCGCCGCCTCATGCTTTCGGCCGGAAGAGTCGCACGGGGCGCGTGCGAACGGTCACCGTGATCTGGCGCCGTCCTGGAGTTCCATCCATTTCAACGCTTGGAATGGGATCGACGACGAGGGGCTCGCTCGGTCCCTCGAGCTCCGCGGTCAAGGTGTATCGTCCCTTCGGAAGCGCATCGAACGTCGCGCGCTGCACCGCGCCGGTTCGCGCGACCCACGTCCGGCCGGTCGAGTCACGAAGTGTGAGCGTCGCCACGCCGACGCGCACCGCGGTCGCGCTACCCTCCGGGCTCGGCGACAAGAGAACGAGCACGTCGAGCGCGCTCGTCGGAATCACGCCAAGCGCGATACCGTCTCGCTGTCCGCTTTGCGCACCGAGAGCGCGCGGGCTTTGAAGCCAGCCATCCGGCAGTGACCGTGGATCGATCTCGATCACGCCGTTTGCTCCGGGGGTGAATCGGAACGAGCCGTTCGCGTCGGTCACCGCCGACTCGGCGCCGCGCCGTACCACGATCCCCCCGACGCCAGGTTCGCCGGCGTCGCGCAGGCCATTTCCATTTCGATCCTGGAACACGATGCCGCTCGCCAAGCGTTGTCCGAGACGGGGCAGGTTCGACGTTCGCTCCAGTCGCAGCGTGGCGATGCTCGGTGTCGCGCCGGTTGCGTCGCGGAACGTTCCGCGCTCCCATCCACCCACGATGCGCAGCCCCTGACGAAGCGCGAGGTCGACTTCGAGTCGTGACGTAGTCAGCGCGGCGGGTCCGTATCGCAGACGCTGGATTCCGCCGCTCACCGTGAGCGGAGAGCCCCGTCCAAAGGGCGCGAGACGTTCGGCGTGAACGTCGATGAGCGTTTGGACGGGGACGGCTCCTGCCGCATCGACCGCGCTCTCCAGCGAGCCGGCTACACCAATCACGCCGCCGATCACACCATGGTCGAGGCGGGCCCGGTTGGTCAGACGCCGGCCGTGCTCGAGGAGCGACGTCGCCGCCGGCGGCGTCGCATCGCGCTCGATCGACGCGTATCTGGAATCGCCATTCGCGTCAAAACCGAGCGCGCGCAAATTCACGCGGCCGCCATATTCGGTTTGGTCCGACGAGAACAGCCCAGTCGCGCCTCCGGACGAATAGCCGGAGCGACGAACCTCGACACCGATCGAGAGCCACGGCGCCGCGAGATACGTCGGGGAGATCGACCATCCGTCCGACGACAGCGAGAGTGAAGGCGTGCCGTCGCGCGCGCTCCAGTAGCTGGCGTCGCTCCGAACCTTCGCGAAGCGCTTGCTTACCGTGGCCGACATGCCGTTTTGCGACGGTGCAAACGCGGCGCTTCCCCCCGGCGCGCGCAGCACGCGAAGGTCGACGTCGGCGCCGGCGATCGGCCCATTCACGTTGGTCGATACGCCGACGCCGCTGCCGTCGCGAAACCGTCGTTCGGCGAGTTGCGCCGCCACGCTTCCACCGGACCACGGATTCATCTCGGCGCCGATCCCCGCCGCGTCGAGATCGCGTGTCACGACACTCGAATCCCGCAGGTGCGCGACGAACGCCGAGAGCGTCGTGCTCGACACGCGCATATTGGCGATCGCGCCAAAGAGCGTCGGCGCCGTCCAGTCACTCGACGCGTAGACGGGCGTCGCGCCGATCACTTGCAGATCGGCGCCGCCGGCCCGCAATCGCATCGAGCCGCCGCGTCCGAAAATCGTTTCACCGGCGAGATCGTTGAGACCAACACCGGTGGCGCCCGCCGTCGCCGTCCAGCGCGCGCCGGCGAGTGAGACGGTGTTCGCCTGCGACGAGTAACCCATCGTCGCCAACGCGCGCTCGGCCTCCGGGCGATCGGATAGGGACGTACTGAGCTGACCGTGAATCAAGAGCGCATCCGACAGGTTTCCGTCGAAGGCGACGTTCTCGACCGATCGTGGCGCGGTGCCTCCGACGGCAACCGATCCGACGCCAAGCCTCATGGACGGCCCAACGGCCGACGCCGCGCCATTGCCTCCCGCGAGCTCGACCAGCGTCGAGGCGCGGCCGACGCTCTCTCCGTGGCGCGTTGCGACCAGCGACACGGTGTACGCGCCGCCCTCCCATCGCGACGGCACGGAGACGCGCCCGCGCCGCTCGACCGTTTCACCGGGCGCGACGACCGCGGTGGCCGAACCGAGCATCTTCGCGCTCCAACCGTCCGGCGCGTCGAGCGACAGCGAGACCGTATCGGCGACGTTGCCGTGATTAGAGATCTGGAACAACGGCTCCATGCGATCGCCGGGTCGGCCGCCGAGCATCGGCTGACTCGGCGCGACGCGCAGCGCGTGCCGCGGCATGACGTCCAACTGGACGGGGACGCGAACCGTCTCGGCGCCGCTCGCGGCGAAACGCACGTAGGCCACGGTGGCGCGGCCGGCGAGAGCCGTCGAAGGGATACCCACCGTGAGCAACGCCGAATGTTCGGTGCCGCGCCGTGTGACGATGCCTTGCTTCGTACCAAGAACCGTGGCGGACCCCAACGTCACGATCTCGTACGAGACGTCGCCCGTCTCGATGAGGTCGTATGGCACGTCCACGCGCACGAGGCGGTAACTTCGCGGCTCGGCCGCATGCACGACGACCGCTTCCAGCTCTCGCTCGTCGGTTGCGGGAAGGCGTGTGCCGGCGTGAGCCGTATTACGCGCCAGCGTGACGATCGCGCTGCTATCCGGCCGCGTTGGTCGTTGCGCCGACAACTGCGAGGTGGCACATGCGGCGCTCGCTGAAACGAGCGCTAGCTCGAGAATTACCCGTTGCGTCGGCCGAATCACGGCGTGCTCACCGCAACGGTCATTTCAATCGCGGTTCCGTAGCTCGCCGCCGTGTCAGTCCAATTGAGCAGCATGCGAAAGCGCACGCCGCCGCTCCAACTCGTGCCCTTCGTCAGCGATTGGGAACCGACGACGCGCGCCGCGTTGACGGCGCCGGTGCAACCGGTGGTGATCGCCTGCCAAGGCTTTGACGCGTCGCTCGGTTGCCACAGGAGGTTCGCCAGCGCCTTCCCGGAACCGAGCGAGGTCGAGGTCGCGCAAACTTCCACCGTCGTCGTGTGCGACGTGTTGTTCGCGCCGCCGTTCAACGTCACCGTGAAGTTGACCGTCGGGCCGTCGATGTATCCGGCGACGTAATCGGCGAGCGTCGGATTCGAAAAGGTCGTCGTCGATCCGCTCGTGATGGCGAGCGTCGTCGTTTGGGCGCGGACCGCGGACGCGACGAGCAGCGCGCACACCCACACGGTGTGTCGACCAGTTCGCCGGCCCCGCGCGAGGATCACGGGATCTCCAGGTCCACCTGCCCGGCGGCGATCTCGGATCCCTCGTAATCGAGGAGTGCCAACAACACGTACTTGCCGCGGGGAAGCCGGGGCAATGGCACGCCGAGGCGCCGCGTCGCGCCGGGAAGCGTGGGGAACTCGGGGATGTCCAGCGTAGAAACCAGCGTATTGTCCGGGCGGCGTATCTCGACCTTGCCGCGCGCCATCGTTTGTCGCGTGCCGGTATTCCGATAGGCGATGACGAGCTGCTTCGCCGACGTGTCGGCCGGTTTTGGGTCGAGGAAGACGTTGTCCAGCTCAGCGCTGGGCGAACCTTCAGGCTCGACGTACACCTTGACGCCGTAGCGAAGACTGTAGGTAACGGCGTCTCCACGCGTGGCTCGCGGAGACGGCGGAGTCTCGACGAAAAGAATCGCGTAGCACCCGCGCGGCAGGGCGTCGGCGCTGTCGAGCGCGACACGCACCGTCTGGACGCTGCGCGGGTCGAGTTGTAGCACCGACGGAAAGACCTTGATGTGCGACGCGCAAGACGTCGGCAGAGTCCCCAGCGGGTAGTAGCGATTCTCGCCCGCTTCGCTGCGATCCCAGTCCTGGACGGAGATCGTCACCTGCGCCGGCTTCTCGGAGGGGTTCGCCGTGTGAAAGCTCTCTGACGACATCGCCACGCCGCGTCGCAGCGAGAGGCGCAGCTCGAGCTCGTCGACGGCGATCTGCGCGGTCGCCGCCGGAGCGGAGGAAGCCACGACGAGCAAAACGAGTACGGCGGGGAACGTGATTCCCCGCCGCCTCGTTTTTGCGACGATTGGCGGATTCATCGCCGAGCCTTGAGGCTTACGGCGCGACCAGCGTGAACTTGACGTCGAGGCTGTACGCGCCCGGGACGTCGGAGAGCAATCGGTACGTGGTCTTGTAGAACAAGCCGACGCTGGTGCTGCCGGCGGTCGCGCCGCCTGCATCAACATCGGCGGCCGTGGTGCTCAACGCGGCGAACGTTCCGACCGCGGACGTCGACCAGGCGATATCAGCAGCAGGCTTGGAGTACGTCGTCGCGGTGGTGAAGTTGGCCGCCGCGGCGCTGATCTGAACTTTGTAGGCGCGATTCGCCTTGACGGTGAACGTCGGGCCGGTCGTCGCGACCTGAATGGTGTTGCCCGAGCTGAAGTCCGAGATATCGGCCGGGGCATTGAGCGTCATCGAAGTTCCCGACGTGAACCCCGCCATGGTCAGCGACAGCAGCGACGGCATGGTGAGCGAGTGCGTCGAGGTCACCGTACACGGCGCGGGAGTCGCGGCCGTGGAGGCGATCGAACAGGATTGCGCCGCGCTCGTACGAGCGACAGCGGCGGCGAGAACTGCGACTGCGAACATCTTACGCATGAGTGTTGGCTCCGGGATTGGGTCAGCGTCTTCGCCTAACCAGCTTCGCCGCAGGACTGCGGCTGGCCTTGACGTCGACAACGCTTTCCCGGTTGGGGGTTCGAGCGTAGCGGTACCTAAACATCAATTACATAGGTGCCGATACTATTCGATCCGGGTGTACGCTGCTCGAGTCCGTTGGAGGGACGCGCGCGCTTTCTCGCCCGTCACGGACCTTTGCGTTCCGCGCTCTCCGCGACGAAATGCTCGCCAGCAGAGTGGGAAATCGCGAAAAAGCTCGCAGTTTGCGGGAGCCAAAACTCGTCGGGAATTACCCTACGAGTGCACTGATTTCGGCGCCTAAAACGCCAGACCAACCACGAAGCGCACCGTAATCAGCGGGTTGCTTTTTGGGCGCACGGCGTCGGCATCGTGGTTGCCCAGAACTCGCTTCGCCCCCACGCCGGTTCCGACCACAAAGCGCTTTCGCGCCCCGAGCAGGAAGTTGTAGTCGGCGAGCAATCCAATTGTGTTGTAGTCGAGTCCGGAGCGAACGTCGCCGGCGGTCGAGCCGATCAGCGTGCTGTATCGCGAGTGACTGACGCTGACGCCAATAGCCAGCCCCTCGAGGACGACTTCGGACGGATAATACCGGAGTTTGGCATCAAAGGTGGTATATCGGTCATGCCGGAGCGCCGTGTACGACGCCGCGCCACCAACGGTAATTCCGGACGCCACGGCCGACTCGACCTCGGCTGCGGCGATGTTGAACGGAATGCCCAGCGGGTTCACCGCAACGTACGTCCGATACGGAATCGGAACGCGCGAGCTGGAGCTCTGTCCCTGGGCCGGAAGCACTGCTCCAAGTAGGAGCAAACCACAACCAATCAAACGCCGCACGATGCTCTCCTCTTCGGTTGAATGAGTCGACGAGGAAGGTAGCTCCCCGACTTGGACGCGTGCATTGAGGAAATGCCACATCGCCTCTCCTCCAGGTTAGCTTTCGCCATTCCGGCCGCGAGCATCGAATCGCGGTACTTCACGTTGGCGAGTCCCGTTCGATGAACATTGAAATCACTCCAAAAAAGACCGACGGCCTGGAACGCCTGATCGAGGTCACGGTCCCGGTTGAAACCGTGCGCGACGCCGAAAATCAGGCGGCGCAGCGCTACGCGTCGAGCGTGCGTCTCCCCGGCTTCCGTCCCGGGAAAGCGCCGCCGGCGATGGTGAAAAAGCGTTTCAAGGACGCCATTCGTCAGCAGGTCATCGAAACGCTGGTCCAGGAGGCCTTCAAGGAGGTCATGGACCGCGAGCAGCTGAAGGTCGCGTCCCAGCCCCATGTGCACGAACTGAAGTTCGAGGAGGGACAGCCGCTCAGCTTCGAGCTCCACGTCGAAGTTCGGCCGGAAATCGAGCTGGCCCGCACCCAGGGCTTCCGGGTCGCTCGGACGCAGTCGACCGTGAGCGACGAAAACGTCCGCGAGCAGATCGAGCAAATGCGCGAGCAGAAGGCATCGTGGAGCCCGATCGAGGAAAAGCCCGCACCCGGCGATATGGTGCGCGTTCAACTGAGTACAGCGGATGAGTCCGGCGGTTTCCCGGAGCCTCGCGAGTATCCGCTCGTCCTCGGCGGAGGTCAGGCGATTCCCGGGGTCGAGGAGCTGATCATGCAGCTCAAGCCCGGCGAAGAGGCGGAACAGTCCGTTCGCTGGCCCGAGGACTTCCCCGACGAGACGCAGCGCGGAAAGACCAAGCCCGTTCGCGTGAAACTGCTCGACGTGAAGCGGAAGACACTGCCGACGCTCGACGACGCCTTCGCGCGCGAGGTCGGCGACTTCGAGTCATTGGCCGCGCTTAGCGCGGCCGTTCGAAAAGATCTCGAGGACCACGCCGGCCGCGACGCTGACGCGAGCGTCCGGCAGCAGTTGGTGGATCAAATCGCCGCGGCCAATCCGTTCGACATCCCGGCGAGCTGGGTCAACCAGATGATCGACGGTTACGTCCAGGCATACCAGATCCCCGAAGAAGAGCGCTCTCGCTTCCAGAACGAGTTCCGCCCGGTCGCCGAGCGACAGGTTCGGCGCGACCTGATCGTTGACACGATCGCCGAGCGGGAGAGTCTCAAAGCGAGCGAGGCAGACATCGACGATCGTGTCGCCGACGTCGCCTCCAAACGCGGTGCCGATCCCGGTCAGGTGTATGCATCATTGCAGAAGGCCGGACGTCTGCGTGAGATCGAACAGAGCATCACGGAAGAGAAGGTCTTCAAGTGGCTGCTCGAGCGAAACGAGATCGGCTGACCCTTCACCCCTCAACACGCTCCTTATGGCCATCGGGCCGACGCCATCAGCGACTGTCGACTTCTAGCCACTACCAGCCATGCCGACGATTTATCCCCCGTATGTGATCGAGCGCTCGCCACGCGGCGAACGGAGCTACGACATCTTCAGCCGCCTGCTGATGGACCGCATCATCTTCCTCGGCACCCCGGTGAACGATGACGTGGCCAACATCATCATCGCGCAGCTGCTCTTCCTCGAGGCGGACAATCCGGACCGCGACATCTTCCTCTACATCAACTCTCCGGGCGGCAGCGTCTCGGCGGGGCTCGCGATCTACGACACGATGCAGTACCTCAAGTCCCCGGTGAACACGATCTGCATGGGACTCGCGGCCAGCATGGGCGCGTTTCTCCTCGCCGGTGGCCGCAAGGGCAAGCGCTCGGCGCTCCCGCATTCGCGAATCATGATTCACCAACCGTCGCAGCAGGGCGGTGGCGGGACCGCGTCGGACATCGAGATCCAGGCGAAAGAGATCCTGTACCTGCGTGGCAAGCTGAACGAGCTTTGGACGAAGCACACGGGCCAGCCGCTGGAACGGATCGAGCGCGATACGGACCGCGACCGCTACCTCTCGGCAGACGAAGCACAGGAGTACGGCATCGTGGACAACGTCATTTCGCACCGCGGTGAAGTCATCGAACCGAGCGCATTGGCGGCGGTTACGAAGTAGCCGCCCACCTGTCAAAAACCTTTACAGCCATCGTTCGTCTCTTGCTTGGTCGCTGCCTGACATTTAACTCTCAATCGTGTACCGACCGATCGCCCGTATTCCCGCCGCCCCCGCCCTGCTTCGCCGGCTGAGAATCAGCCGCTCCGAAGTCCCTGCCTTCCCCGCTGAGTGATCTGTCATGTCGCACGACAAACACCTTCGTTGTTCGTTCTGCGGAAAGTCCAAGGACTCGGTTCGGAAGTTCATCTCCGGCCCATCGGTTTACATCTGCAACGAGTGCATCGCGCTCTGCAATGAGATCCTTGCGGAGGACGAGGAGCGCGAGGTCGCTGAAGCGATCACTCAGGTTCCCACTCCACAAGAAATCAAGGACACTCTCGACCAGTACGTCATCGGTCAGGAGAAAGCGAAAAAGGCGCTGTCGGTCGCGGTCTACAATCACTACAAGCGCATCAACTCCGCGTCGCTACGCGACGACGATGTCGAGCTCGACAAGTCGAACATCCTGCTGATCGGCCCGACCGGCGTCGGCAAGACTTTGCTCGCGCAAACGCTCGCGCGAATCCTCGACGTGCCGTTCACGATCGCCGATGCGACGACGCTGACCGAAGCCGGCTATGTCGGCGAAGACGTCGAGAACATTCTCGTCCGGCTGCTCCAAGCCGGCGATTTCAACGTCGCCGAGTGCGAGCGCGGCATCGTCTACATCGACGAGATCGATAAGATTGCCCGGAAGTCCGAGAATCCGAGTATCACGCGCGACGTCTCGGGTGAAGGGGTTCAGCAGGCCCTGCTCAAGATTCTGGAGGGAACGGTCGCCAGCGTTCCGCCGCAGGGCGGCCGCAAGCACCCGCAGCAGGAATACATCCAGATCAACACGAAGGAC
>DATLPC010000147.1:0-17833 GCA_035535975.1 Gemmatimonadaceae bacterium
GCCGGGACCGCTTCAAGACCCGTTCCAACACGCGCCACGCGTGGCCGCGACCTCACTGACCATCGAGGGCTCAGGACGATGGCGACGATCCACCCGTCGGCGATCCTTCGCGCGCCCGACGAGGAAGCGCGGCACGCGGAGTATGCGCGCTTCGTCGACGACCTGAAGGTCGCCGCGCGCGCTTCAGGACTTCTTCTTACTGCGTGACGACGACCGGCGCCGCCCGGACGACCGTCGTCCGCGCGAGGGCACCTTCCCGCCCTTGCGTCGCGCCTCGGACAAGCCGATCGCGATCGCCTGCTTGCGGCTCTTCACCTTGCCGCCCTTTCCACCGCGGCCGCTCTTCAGCGTTCCACGCTTTCGCCGGCGCATCGCGCTTTCCACGCGCTTGCTCGCGGCCTTCCCGTACTTTCTCCCGCTCGACTTGCGTCGCCCGCTGGACTTCTTCCTTCCGCCCGACCGTTTTCTCGCCGCCATAGCCGCTCCGACGTGATGAGAGCACTCGCGATCGGGGTGATCGCGAGACCGGCCGGGACCGCTTCAAGACCCGTTCCAACACGCGCCACGCGTGGCCGCGACCTCACTGACCATCGAGGGCTCAGGACGATGGCGACGCACCCTTCGGCGCGGGATGCTCGTCCTCGAGCAGTTGCGGCGCGTTGAACTTCGCGTATAGCTGTGCCGCTTCGAGCACCGCCATGCAGAAGCCTGCCCAAGCAAGGCCGATGATCAGGCCGGCCAGGACGTCGGATGGAAAATGCACGCCGAGGTACAGGCGGCTCGAGCAGATCAACAGGATGATCAGCGCGGCGAGCGCCATCGTGGCGACGCGCGACGCTAGGTTTCGCTGAAGCCGCGCCGCCAAATAGGCGACAGTTCCGTACACGATGATGGAGCTCATCGCGTGTCCCGACGGGAACGACGAGCTCACCGCGTACGTCCCCCACTTGAAGATCTGCGGCCGCGGTCGGTCGAACCCGATCTTGAGCAGGTTATCGAGCAACATCCCGCCGAGCGTGGCGACGACGAGCAAGATCGCCGAGTGCTTGTGCTGATTGAGCCAAAGGAAGAGACCGGCGATGAAGACAATCATCGCGACGACGGTGCCGGTGCCGAGCGCCGTGATCTCGAGCATCGCCGATTGGACGACCGGACTCTGGTGACTGCCGATCCAGTGCATGACGGCGTCGTCGAACGGTTGCGTCGTACCGCTGCGGACCTTCTGCGCGAGCTCCGAGAAAGCCCAGGTGCATGCGATGGCGATCGCCGTCCCGGACAGCAGGAAGATCCCGAAGACGGTATACGCATTGTGGGCGCGTCGTCCGATGAAGCGCAGCGCGCCGAACACGACGTCCCACGCGAGGTGCAGCCGGCCACGCGTGCCGCGGGTCGATGGTTGTCGTCGCTCGTGATCGGTGCTCACGGCAGCCGACGATGTCCTCGAGAAATCAGACCCTGCCACCGAGCAACGCCCAGATCAACACGATCACAAGGATCAGCGTGATGAAATGTCCGCCGTAGCCAAACCCCCATCTCGTCCGTCCGTACCCGTAGTATCCCGGAGTCCACAGAAGGAGCAACACGATAATGATGATCAGCAGCATGGCGTCTCCCAGAACTGAAGCGCGCCTCCAGCCCCCCGTTGGCCTGGCGCTGTGAAAGGCCCAATCAGCAACGATCGGGCCGACCGGACACGCACGCTTGTCGGAAGGTAGGCTGATTCAATAAGTTACAGGACTTCGTCGGCGCGGTAGCCAAGTGGTAAGGCAGCGGTCTGCAAAACCGCTATTCGCCGGTTCGATTCCGGCCCGCGCCTCTGGACCGCCACCCCGATCTCGACGATCGCGGGTGGCGGTGCTATTTCGCCGTCCGGGATACCGCACAAAAGAAGCGGTCCTGACCAGACGGGCTATCCACGCGGGCCCAACTCTTGACGTCGTTTGCGACAGGAGCCTCCCAATGCCTTCTGCCAGAAACGTCCTCCGCGTTCTGTTACTGTCCGCGCTTGTCGTCGCCTGCGGCGGCGACGACGAAGACAACGACGACGATTCCGTCACCAATCCGTTCATTCCGCCCGCGCTGCGTCTTCAGATAACGCCGCAGGTCGATACGCTGTTTGTGAGCGACACGGCGGTCCTGCTCGATCGGAGACAACTCACCGTCGCGGCATTTTCCGTCAACCTCCCGATCGTGACGCCGTCCGGCGTCGTGTTCTCGAGTAAGACGCCAAGCATCGTCAGCGTCGACACGATCGGCTTTGTGGCGCCCGTCTCGATCGGCACCGGTACGATTCAGGCGCGGATCAACGGAATCAAGACGACGTCGACCGTCGTCGTCCTTCCCAAGGTCCAGTCGATCGTCTTCGATCCGACGACGATCAGCGGTGTCGTTGGCGATACGCTGCTCATCACGGCCAGTGCGCTCGACAGCCGTGGCCAGCTCGCGTCCGGCACGGCGTACACCTTCCGGGCGTCGGATCCAGCGAGCGCGATCGTACAAAAGTTCGGGACCCGCGTCGCCAGAGTCATTCCGCAACGGACGGGCACTCTGACGATCATCGCGACGGCGGGCGGCAAGACCGCGAGCGTCAGCGGCACGATCCGCTGAGCCGCCGCTCGCGGCTGCGCGGCTGACTACTCGGCGCGGAGCGCGGTGTTCGGATCGACGCGGGACGCGCCGAACGCCGGTAATGCCGTCGCGATCATCGCGACGACGATGAGCGCCGCGGCCACCGTTGCATAGACGACCGGATCCCTCGGCGATTCGTTGAACAGCAGCGCCTCGACCCAGTGACCCGCCCAGAGCGAGATGACGGCGCCGATGCCGATGCCGACGACGACGATGCGTACGCCACCGCGCACGACTAGCCGCACGACGCTTCCGCGCGACGCACCGAGCGCGATGCGAACGCCGAGTTCCTTCTGCCGCTGGGCGACGCCGTAGGCGATGACGCTGTACAGCCCCACCGCGGCCAACGCGAGCGCGAGCCCGCCGAAGGCAAGAAACATCGTCGCGCCGAATTGCCAACCGCGCATCCGCGGATCGACGAGCTCCCGCAGCGGCTGGACGTTCACGTACGCGGCGCCTGGCAGGAGCGGCTGAAGCGCGCGACGAATCGTGCCGCTGTAGTCCGCCGCGTCACCGGCAACGCGAACGAGCAAAGCCTCCGGCGTGTCGTTGTATTGCGCCATCGGCAGGTAGTAGGTGTGCTCGCGAGCGTCGGCGAGGGTTCGCACTCGCATTTCCTCGGCGACGCCGACGACGGTGGTGCACGGCGCGGTATCCGCCGAAACACGAATGCACTTACCGATCGGATCTTGCCCGGGCCAGATCAGCTTCGCCATGCCGTCGCCGATCACCATGACGCGCGGCGCGTTCTGGGCGTCGCTCGCCTCGATGCCGCGGCCGCGCAGGATGCGCGTTCCCGCGGCGCGGAAATAGTCGGGACTGCCCGCTTGCAGAATGAAACGACCGAGCTTCTGGATCGAATCGATTCCCTGCACGTACAGCGCACGCCCTTCGTTGCTCCAGAACGGAACGGAGGCGACGGGTGAGACGAGCGACACGCCCGGCACGGCCCGCGCCGCGTCGACCATGCGATTCCCCAGCAGCGTCGCCTCCGCGGCCGAGAGCTTGGTGCCGCGGAGGTTCATCGAGACGATGGACACCGGGCCGACGTCGTAGCCGAGCCGCATGGCTCGCACGTTTTGGAGGCTGCGAACGAAGAGGCCCGCGCCGACCAGCAGCACGACCGAAAGCGCCGCTTGAAAGACGAGCAGCGCGGTTCGCGTACGCGACCGCACCGCGCCCGCGTCGCGCGACGCGCCGGTGAGTGAGCGCGCCAGATCGGAGCGTGAACCGATCAACGCCGGGGCGATTCCGGTGAGCACCGCCGCGGCGAACGTGGCGATCAAGGCCACGCCGAGCGTTCGCGCGTCGGTGATGACGCCGGCGGGCTGATCGGGGAGGAAGAGAACGCGAAGTGCCGCGCCACCCCACTGCGCGGCGGCCACACCGACGATGCCGCCAAGCGCCGCGAGCACGAGACTCTCGGTAAGGAGCTGGCGAATCAACCGGCCGCGCGACACGCCGAGGGCCAGCCGCAGCGCGATCTCACGGCGGCGCTTCACGGCACGCGACAGCAGCAGGTTGGCGACGTTGGCGCAGGCGACGAGCAGAACGATGAGCGCGACCCCGCCCACCCAAACGACGACCTTCGCGTCCTGTCCGGCCTGCGGGCCACGCCCAAGCTGCACGGGCCCCAGAAACGCGCGCGGTTTCGTGGCGGCGAGATCCACCTTCCTGCCATTCAGGTCCCATTCGGCAACGAAACTGCGCCGGTAGGCCGAGTTGAGGTCCGCGTTCGCGTCGATGAGCGAGACGGCCGGCTTACGACGCGCGACCAGCTCGAGCCAACCCCAATTGTAGTTCTTTGAATAATCGCGTCCGCGCAACCCCCATGCGTATGCGGTGATCGGCATGTACATCGCCGGAACGCCCTGGTCGGACAGGCCGGTGAAGCCGTCGGGCGCAACGCCGATGATCGTGCCGAGGCCGCGGTCGACACGGATTGTCTTTCCGAGCACGTCGCTCCGGCCGCCGAATTCCGTTTGCCAGAATGCGTAGCCGAGTACCACGACGGGCTTTCCGACGGGCACGGAATCCTCATCCGCCGTGAAGAAGCGGCCGAGCACAGGCCGGGCATCGAAGAAGTCGAAATAGTTCGCGCTGGCAACCGTGACCGGTCGTTCGCGCGCGTCGGACGCCTCGCCCACGGCGACGGTGCGCGTCTGGAAGGCGGCGATGGAAGAGAAGTCGTGCGTCCATCGCTTGAAATCGAGGAAGCGCGCGAACTCGGTATTGTGCTCGGTCCGCGTCTGACCACCGGATTCGGTCCAGCTGAGATAGATCCGATGCGTGGTCGACGCGTCGCGCAGATATGCCGGTGGACGGAAGAGCAATCGGTCGACGATGCCGAACATTGCCGCGTTCGCGCCGATCCCGAGGCCGAGGGTGAGGACGACGCCGGCGGTGAAGGCCGGTCTGGAACGAAGCCCGCGCCACGCATAGCGGAGATCTTGCAGCGTGCTTTCGATCAGTAGGGTGCCGCGTCCGTCGCGGCTCGCTTCCTTGGCGCGCTCGACGCCGCCAAAGGCGAGTCGCGCGCGACGTTCGGCGTCGGCGCGTGGAAGACCCATGCGCTCGTACTTCTCCGTCTCGCGCTCGAGATGAAACCGCAGCTCGTCGGCCAGCTCGCGCTCGATGTTGTCGCGGCGGAGCAGGGCGCGCGCGCGGTAGCGAAGGTCACTCCACAGTTCGTCGAACATTGGAACCTCCGGCGGCAATCAACCCATGTCGAGGACGAGGGCGACGGCCTTGGTCAGGCGCGCCCAGGCGTCCGATTCCGCATCGAGCTGTTTACGTCCGGCTCGAGTGAGCTCGTAGAACTTGGCTTTGCGATTGTTGTCCGACGCGCCCCACTCGGCGCGGATCCAGCCGCGGCGTTCGAGGCGGTGGAGGGCAGGGTACAAGGACCCCTGCGGGATTTGCACCACGGCTCGCGAGACCTGATGGATCCTCTCCGAGATCGCCCATCCGTGCATCGGCGTGAGCGAGACGGCCTTGAGGATGAGGAGATCGAGCGTGCCCTGCGGAAGGTCGAGGCGGTCGTCCATAGTGTTGTCCCCTTGCACTTCTACAAGAGTAGGGTCGGTCTTGTAGAAGTGCAAGGGGGAGTGGACGAGCGCGTGCCGGCCTTACCGAGCGACGGTCTTCTGTAGCGCCGTCAAACGCGTCCTGGCCTCGGTGACCTTGGGCTGCAGCTCCTTGTCCGCGTTCTTCCACAGCTCGATGAACGCCGTGTAGTGCGAGATGGCCTTCTGCGTCGCGCCCTTTGCCTCGTACAGCTCGCCGAGGCGCTTGTGGATGCCGGGGAGGAAGACGGCGTCGCGGCCGGCTTCGTGGGTCGGATAGTTGAGATATGCCTCCCAGTGCGCGATCGCCGAATCGGGCTGGTTGGCGAGATCGAACAGGCGACCCAGATCGACGTCGATGCAATGAACACAATCACCGCTCGGCCCGTCGGGGAGAGAATCGGCCTTCCACGCTTCACGCACGGCGTCGAGCGGACGGTGTTCGGCGATCGCGATCTCGGCGAGCGCCCCGTGCCGGGTCGGCTCCTGCACATTGAACAGCGACGAGCCGCGCATGTCGGATTCCGCTTGGGCGACCAGCGATTTCGCCCGATCCACACGGCCGGCCATCGCATAGAACACGGCCAGCCTGTAGTAGGGGCGCTGCTCGACGGGTAGACCGCGAAGCGGAGCCTGTGCGAGGGCGGCGTCGAGCGCGCGTGCGGCCGCGTCCCGGTGATCGAAGAACCACAGCTCTACCGACGCCGAGTTGATCGAGTCGAGTAGCGGATTGGCCGGTACTCCGCGCGCCGCGTTGACCGCGCGCGTTTGGACGATGAGCCGCTGTGCCTCGGCGAGGCGGCCACGCAGCATCGTCGCGTTCGCGAGGTTGCCCAATCCACTCAGTTTGGCGACCGGATTGGGGCTCGTGCTGCGGGTGCGCCAGAATGCTTCGACCGAGTCGTACTGGCCGCGCTGATACATCATCACCGCGGGGGAGACCTGCGCGGTTTGGGCATTGGGGAAGCGGCGGCGTACCTCGGCGTACGCCGATTCGGCGGCGGACAGCTTGCCTTCTGCCAACAACGTCCCGGCATAATTGCCCCAGCTGATCTGCGAGGCGCGCGGTGATGCATTCACAGCGGCGTACAGCGATTCGGCGCGCGCGAGCTGGCGGCGGCTACGGTAATTGTTGGCGAGGTTCACCAGCGCTGCCACTTCCGTGCTGTCGACGGCGAGCGCCTGCTGCCATGCCTCGGCGGCCTTTTGCCGATCGAATCCGGGGCCGGTTTGGTAGTAGGTCGCGATCGTGATGTAACGCTCCAGCTCGGGCAAGCGCTCGCGATACTGATACGCGCGCGACAGCGCGCTGTCGATCGGGGCGCGCGGCATGCCAAGGTTGCCGAGCGTGACGCCCAGCTTTCGATAGGCCATCGCGAACGTCGTGTCGCGGGCGACTGCTTGGCGCAGCAGCTTCTCGGACTTCACGTAGTCGCCGTCAAGATCCGACGCGCGCGTCGCCTCCACGTACAGTCGGAGCGCCTCGATCGAGCTCGTCGTCACCTGGTCGAGGGGCGGCGTGTCGCGCACGGACTTGAGCGACTCACCGATGCGACCGCGCAGCTTGCGGGTGAGATCATCGATCGCGTCGAGCAGGTCGCTCGCGCCGTTCACCGTCTTCTGAAAGGCGGCGAGGTCGCTGCCGGAATCGGCCGACACGAGGCGGATCGAAACGACGTATCCCGAGCCGAGCGGTGTGATGCTGCCGCCGACGAGCGCTTTCACCCCTTCGCGAACCGCGATCTCTCGGCCGAGCGCGATGTCGATCGAGCCGGACGCGGGCCGCTGCATGCGTTGGAGCGCGGCGGCGATCGCGGTCGGCGGCATGATCGACACCGCCTTCGACTGGCCGAGGTTCGTGCGGACCGCTTCGGTCACGACGTGCGAGAGCGACGAGTCCTTTCCCGCGGCGAAGTCGGTGATCAGCAATCGCTCGCGACCGTGCAGCCGACCCGCGGCGAGCAATGACGCCGCCGGTCCAACGCCAAAGCCGCGCAGAACCATCACCGCCACGACGGCAATGGCAAAGGAAAGAACCGAGATCGCGGCCGTGCGGAAAACTCGCCGCCAGGTCAGATACCGGTTGGCTCGCAGCGCGACGTTGGTCATCGTGCCGTGCGTCGCGCCGGAGGTGGGAGTCAACACCGGCGTCTGCGCTGCGATGTGCCGCGTGGTTCGATGTGCCCACGCGGCGGCGACGACGAGCCCGAACACCAGAATCATCACCAGGACGGCGCCGGAGAAGACCCAATCCGGGAGTCCGATGCCGACGACCGCGGCTTTCGCGACGATGGCGACCGCGCCAAAGGCCACGATGTACCAGAGCATTGCCCGTGTCGTCGCGCCTGGTCCGGTCAGTTGCGCCGCGCTCGACACGCCGCTCGGCACGCCATCGAGGGAGCCGCCGATTTCCGCCGCGGACTGCGGGCGCGCGGATGGTTCCTTCTCCAAGCAGCGCATCACCAGCGCGGCGAGGCCAGGGGGCACGTCGGGGCGCACGTCCTCGATCGGACGCGGCGCCTCCGTGAGGTGGGCGGCGAGGGTTCGCTGCGGCGAGCGTCCGGCGAATGGTGGTTGACCGGTGAGCAGCTCGTACGCCATGCAGCCGAGCGAGTAGATGTCGGCACGGTGATCCACGTTCGGATCGCCGGCCGCTTGTTCGGGCGAGATGTACGCTGGTGTTCCGACAGACGTGCCGTGTTGCGTGAGCGACGTGTCGGCGAGCGGCGCTTCGTTCTTCGCGGCGGTGAGCGCCTTTGCGATGCCGAAGTCGGTCACGACCGCGGTACCGCCGGAAAGCAGAACGTTGTCCGGCTTGATGTCTCGGTGCACGACGCCACGCTCGTGCGCGTAGGCGAGCGCGCGCGTGACGTCGCGCAGGATGCTCACGACTTCTGGGATCGGCAAAGCGCCGGTGCGCGCGAGCTTCGCGCGCAACGACTCGCCTTCGACGAACGGCATCGTGTAGTACGGGACGCCGTCGAGCTCGCCCGCCGAGAGGACTGGGACGATCTGCGCCTGGAGGAGCCGCGCGGCGAGCTGGATCTCGCGCTTGAACCGGTCGACGTTGACGCCAGCGGTGAGATCCGGCGAGAGGACCTTCACCACGACCTTTCGTCCCAGCGAATTATCTTCGGCGACGAAAACGCGAGACATGCCGCCGCCCCCGAGCTCACGCTCTAGGGTGTAGCTGTCACCGAGGGTCCGTTGTAGCTCGTCGCGAAGGTCGCTCATGGCGGGAAAACTGACCACGTTTACCGTGGTTTGGCGAGATAGAACATCGAGCAACGAAGTACCCGGGACGCGCTCCCGGAGTCGGGGCCCCCAAGGGTTCCCGCTTCAAAGTAGCGATCGGCACGAAGTCTCTAGCCCTTTCCGTCCGTCCGGCTGAAATTCTTTTCTGCCGAATCTCCGACTCCCACTCGAGGTCTCCGAATGCGCCTCACGTCCGTATCGCTCCGCCTCACCCTCATCGTCGCCGCGGTTGTCGTTCCGTCCATTGCCGCCGCGCAGAAGCAGGTGATCGTTCCACCGGGAATGCAAGCGAGTGCCACGCTCTCGCCTGGTACGCGCGCGGGCGACATCGTATACACCTCGGGTCAGCTCGGGGTGTCGCGCGACACGGCGGACAACACGATCCAGGCGCAGACCAAACGCTCCTTGGAGAGCGTTCAGAAAGTCGTGGAGGCGGCGGGAAGCAGCATGGCCAACGTACTGAAATGCACGGTATTCCTGACGGACGTAAAGGATTTTCAGGGAATGAACTCGGCGTACACGCAGTTCTTTCCCAAGGAGCCACCCGCTCGGTCCACGGTCGTCGTCGCCGCATTGGTGAGCGCGGCCGCCAAGGTGGAAATCGAGTGCATCGCCGCGGCGAAGTGATAGCGCGGGTTTTCCGTTCCGGGTGAAATCGAACGACGACGCGCTCGTGAGCTGACGACGTAGCTTGGCCTCCGCACTCATCGCGGAGGCCTTTGCGTGACGTACACCGTGTGGCTGGGCGATCGACTCATCGGCGAAGCGGATCTTACCAGCGAGCGGGTCGAGCCCCGGTACTGTTCCGGCCGTTTCATACCTGCTCCGGGGAACGAAGAAGTCGTGCCCACGACGGATCCTTCGCTGCAGATCCGCGATTCGAACGGTCGCGTCGTTCCCACGGATTGGGTGACGGTCTACGACCTCGACGAGAACTTGGTCGAAGACGACGACCTGGAATTCGACGAACCGTACGACCCGGAGCTCGAGGCGTCGATTGAACACGACGCGGCGCTGGTTCGCGAGTGGATCGAGGCTCGCGAGGCGGAAACCGTCGACGAGTCCGATGACGAATCTTTCGGAGAGGACGAGGAGTTCTCGCGCTACCACATCCAAATCAGACTTGCCGCCGACGCGGCGATCGCCTGATCAGTCGAGAGGCGCTCGGCTTCGGTCGGGAAAAGCGAAAATGAGCGCGGCCGCGGCGAGATAAAACGCCGACGTCACGCCGAGCGCGGAGACGATGCCGATGGCCGGCAGCGCCGCCAGTACGCCGATGACGTACGGCGCCAGCGCGCCGAGCAATCTGCCAGAGTTGTAGCCGAGCCCCTGACCGCTTGCGCGAACGCTCGTCGGGAACAGCTCGGAGAGGAAGGGCGCGAGCATGCTCCAGTACGCGTGTCCGACGCATCCCAACACGGGGCTGAGAATGAGCAGCATCGTCGGACTGTGGACCACTCGCCCGTAAATGGGAACGAGAATCGCGGCGAGCGTCAGGAATCCGGCGAAGACACGGCGGCGTCCGAACCGATCGGCGAGCGGGCCGAAGGAGAGATAGCCGATGAATGCGCCGAACTGCATCGGAACCAGCCATCCAGTGGATTTCACGACGCTCATGCCCGCGCCGCCCTTCTCGATCGGTGTGGCGAGCAGGTTTGGAAGCCAGAAGAACAGTCCCCAGTACGCGAACTGCAGCAGCGAGGCGAGCAGGCAGGCGAGCAGCGTCCGCTTTCGCAGCTCCGGTCCAAAGAGGATCGAGTAGGGGTTCGTCTTTGCGGCGGTCGTTCCGCGCGTCTGCTTCCACATCTCCGGCTCTTCGAGGCTTCGCCGCATCCAGAGTGTGAGCAGCGCCGGCAGAGAACCGAGCGCGAAGAGAACGCGCCAGCCGTTGTCGCCGAACGGGAGCACGTCGAGTACAACGCCGGCCAGCACCGCGGCGAGAATCGCACCGAGTGCCCAAGTGGATTGCATCGCGCTCGTTGCTTTGTTGCGGAGGTGCGCCGGCACGGTCTCGCTGACGAGCACGGCGCCCGACGCCCACTCGCCGCCCATACCGATGCCGAGCAGCGTGCGCCAGATCGCGAGCTGCACGACACTTTGCGCCGTCGCCGCTCCGAGCGAGCAGATGGAGAAGATGAGGATTGTGAAGTTGAGCGCACGCACGCGGCCGATCTTGTCGGCGATCACGCCGAACGAGAGTCCGCCGGCCGCCGCGCTAAGAAGGGTTAGTGTGCCCAGAAGCCCCGCCGTTGAGTCTCCAAAACCGAAGTAGCCCTTGAGCCGGCCGATGGCGAGGACATAAATCAGGAAGTCCATCGAGTCGAACATCCACCCGAGCATGGCCGCCAGGAGAACGCGGCGTTGCACCGATGTAAGTTGTCGGTACCACGGTCCTTCGCCCGACTCGCCTGGCGAGTGGTGGGGGTCGTAGGTCTTCGGTGTGCGTTCGGCAAATGTCGACATTTCCTGATGGCGCGAGAGTCGCACGAGGGTACCGGTCCGACGGCGCCCGCGCAATTCCGGGGTCGCGGATTTTCGAGAGTTGATCTGAATCACAACTGGTGACCGCCCAGGCGGAGTCAGCAGTCGAAATGGATGTGAGGTTCATGGCAATATCGGACCGAGAGCTCGTTCATGGAGTGCGCTCGGGCGACCTTGACGCATTTGCCGCGTTGGTCGCCAGGTATCGCGACGCGTACACTCGGTTTGCGGTGCGCATGACGGGCAGCTCGCTGGACGCCGACGACGTGATGCAGAGCGTTTGGATGCGCGCTTTTCGCAACATCGGCTCATGCAAGAATCCCGACCGGTTCGGGGCGTGGTTGTACCAGATAGTGGTGAACGAGTGCCGGACGTTCACCTCCCGGCGCTCGCAGCGCGACAGCCGGTTCATCGATGATTCCGCCGAGACGTTGGCGGCGCTGGAAGTCGCCGAGCCGGATGTAGCGCTGCGGGATGAGATTCAGAAGGCTCTGGACTGTCTGCCGGCAGACCAGCGTGAGGCGTTCGTGTTGAAGCACGTCGAAGAGTTGAGCTACGATCAAATGGCGGAAATCACGGGCGTCGGCGTATCGGCGCTCAAGATGCGAGTAAGCCGGGCCTGTGAGCGGCTGCGGGAATTGTTAGAAGGAGTGCACCATGAGTGACGAGACACGAGACAGCGGGACACGCGACACGGGATTGGACGAACGCGTCGTCAGGGCACTGCGTGCTCCGGAAATTCTCGCGATGGATTTCGAGGGGCGGTTGATGGCGCAAGCGCGTGCCGAAATCGCTCGACGGCGAGCGACGCCGGTGCGCCGCAGCTGGTGGGTGACGGGACGCGTTTTCGTTACGTCGCCGCTCGCGGCGCTCGCCATGGCCGCGGGAATTGCCATCATGGCGGCTGCGTCGACACTCGTTGTCGCCAAGCGGTCGGCGGGCCCGCTCACGGCGGCGCGTGACACGGTGGAATTTGTCCGCTTCGTGCTGGTCGACTCGACGGCACGCAGCGTGTCTGTCGTCGGCGACTTCAATGGATGGAAGCGTGACGAGACGCCGCTCATTGCGGCGGCCAAGCCGGGGGTTTGGTCGGTATCGTTGCCGTTGTCGCCGGGGCGACATGAGTACGCGTTCATCGTCGATGGTCAACGATGGGTCGTCGATCCCGCCTCGATCGCGTCGTCGGATGAATTCGGCACGGAGAGCTCCGTGCTTCTCGTCGCGCCCAGCAGAATCGGCGCGTCGTGATCGGGCGGCGGGCGATCGCGCGCCGCATCCTGTTCTTGCTCTTCTTTCCGGCCGCGGCGTGGGGGCAGCGTGTCACCACGAGCTTGGACATCGGTGGCGCGGCGATGCGGTATGCGGACAGTCTCACAGCGAATGGTGGCGCGGTGAGTCCGGCGATCGCGTTGGAGTGGCCACGCGCCACGGTCGGGGGTGCCGCGACTTTCTCTCACTTCCCAAGCGGCTGGAGCTCTCAAGGCGCGGTGAACGGGTCGGTGTTCTCGCACGCGGCCGGATCGTTGGTAGCGGAACTCGCGGGGACCGCCGGCGGTAGCGCTCATCAAGACGGAACGCGTACCGGTCAGGCGCTCGCCTCGTTTCGTGGCCACCTGATGACCGACCGCAGCGGCGGGTGGGCCGGCGGCGGTATGGGACGGACGTGGGACGGAGAGAGTTGGCGAAACGTGCTGAGTGGCGAGCTCGGAGGGTGGATGAAGGCGAGTGATGCCACGTTCGTCGCGTCGGTCACGCCGACCGACGTGGACAGCTTACGCTACACTGACTCGCAGCTGTCGGCACACTGGTCGAAGTCCGCTGTCGAACTCGGCGCGGAAGTTGGGTTTCGTGCTGGCGCCACCGGGACGATCCTCGGCGGTACCGGGCGTCGCTGGGGTAGCATGGCGGTAACGACTTGGCTTGCCCCCCAACTAGGGCTTGTCTTAGCTGGCGGCACGTATCCGATCGATCTCACGCAGGGCTTTCCCGGCGGCCGGTTCCTGACCTTTAGTGTCCGGCTTCGATCGGCACCAGAGGGTTCCGCTCGGGGCGGTTCAGCGGATCGACGAGCCGCGACCACGATCGGCGCGGGCAACCGGGAACCGGAAATAACATTCCGAGCTCTTCCCGGATCGAGCGGACAAGTGCGATTGGAGATTGTTGCGCCGGGGGCGAGCACCGTCGAGGTGATGGGGGACTTTACCACCTGGAAACCGATTCAACTGGTTGTCCGTGAGGGAAAGTGGAGCGTGTCGCTGCCGATCCCCAGGGGTACGCATCAACTCAACGTTCGCCTGAACGGCGGGCGCTGGATGGTTCCCCCTGGACTTCCGTCCATTTCCGATGAATTCGGGGGTTCTGCCGGGCTGCTGGTCATAGAAAGCCATAACTGATAGCGACTTATAAAGCAGTGACGTGCCAGGGTTTCATCGCAGTCCAAGAAGTAGAGGCCGCCGCGCGCGGATTCAGCGAGGGTCCTCGAACGATTGCGAGGAAAGGGGTTCCGTCATGAAATTCCAAAATTGGTTGGTAGTGATGGCGGCGCTGACCGCGGCAAGCGCGCAAGCGCTTCTCGCCCAGTCGCAGGCCAACGATCCATCGGCGCGGCTCAAGGAAGTGCTCCCCGCGGGCGTTGCCGAACACGTGCTCGCCACGATCGCGGCGGCTCGCTCACACGAGCTGCCGGCAGCCGCGCTCGAGAATCGAGCGCTGAAGTTTGCCGCCCGGGGTATTGCGCCGAAAGACATCGAGAAGGCCATCGACGAACAGGCCGATCGTATGGCAAAGGGTCGTGACATACTCGAGGGAGCCCGCTCGAAGAAGCCGACAGGTGATGAAGTCGACGCCGCGGCCGAGGCCATCCGTAAGGGAGTGGACGGCAGCAAGATCACTGAGCTGGCCAGGTCGGCGCCGTCTGGACGATCTCTCGCGGTCCCGCTGTTTGTGATCGGGAGTCTGATCGACCGCGGCCTGCCGTCGTCCGACGCCCTCAAGCGCGTCCGGGACCGGCTGGAAGCGCGGGCGTCCGATACCGACTTGGAGCAGTTGACGGGAAGCCCTCCTCCGACGGCGGCGGGGCAAGCCAATAAGCCGGCGGAAACCGGGCGGGCGCTGGCCGAAACGAAACGGCCGGCAAGCGCGGGCGGCGCCGCCGGCAACGGTTCTTCGGGCGGTGGACCTCCTGCCGGTGTTCCGGCGAACGGAGGACGCGGCTCGACGCCGAATCCGCACAAACCGACTACTCCGCCCGGAAAGAAGCCGTAATTCCCGGCGGAGATGGGGTGAATCGCCAGCCGTGTCAGACCTCGACACGGCTGGTTTTTTGTGGGCCGAAGAGCTTCGCCCGGCTCAACATCCAATCATCCGGGCGCGTACTTTCTATAGAATGAACGTGACGGCGCCTCCGTTCGGGGGCGCCGCTTTGCTTCCAATGCCGATCGTAGTGTTCGCTTTTCCCCCGCCCAGTTACATGCAATCACGCCGCATTGCTGTCTTTGTCGCCGCCGTCCTCGTTGGGGCTTGCAAGAACAAAGCGACCGGTCCGGTCGCGCTGCCGACCGTCGCCATCACCCGCGGCGACATCGCCGTTCGCGTGCAGGCTACCGGAACCGTCGAGCCGATCAACCCTGTCGACATCAAGTCGAAAGCGCAGGGGATGATCATCAAAATGCCGGTCGAGGTCGGATCGGTGGTCAAGCGCGGTGACCTGTTGGCGCAGGTCGATCCGCGCGATGTGAAGAACCAATTCGATCAAGCCATGGCCGACGACGTCGTCGCGGCCACCAGCATCGAAAGAGTGATTCGCGATCGTGCCCGAAAGGATACGCTCTTCGCACGGCACGTCATCACGCAATCCGAGCACGACAGCACCAGGTCGACCTTTGCCGCGGCCCAGTCGCAGCTCGTTTCAGCGAAAGCGAATCTCGACCTCGCGCGCCAACGATTGGAGGACGCGTCCGTCGAAGCGCCGATCAGTGGCACGATCGTCAACCGCCCGGTGACGCAGGGGCAGATCATCACCGCGGCGACGTCGGCGAACGGCGGAACGACGTTGATGACCGTGGCCGATCTCGGACGGGTTCGCATGCGCGTCACGATCGACGAAGTGGAGATGGGAAATATTCGCGTCGGGTTGCCGGCGTCGGTCGCCGTGGATGCCTTTCCCGATCGGACCTTCGACGGCGTGATCGAGAAGATCGAGCCTCAGGCCGTCGTCACGCAGGGCGTGACCTTTTTCCCGGTCATGGTGAGCATCAACAACAAAGACGGATTGTTGATGCCGGGGATGAACGGTGAGGTGACGATCCGCGCGGCCGACCTTTCCAATGTCGTACAGGTGCCGATCGACGCCATTCGTCCGACGAGCGAGCTCGCGCCGGTGGCGCGCATGTTCGTGATTCCG
Source organism: Gemmatimonadaceae bacterium (assembly GCA_035535975.1). Lineage (GTDB taxonomy): Bacteria > Gemmatimonadota > Gemmatimonadetes > Gemmatimonadales > Gemmatimonadaceae > JAQBQB01. The sequence goes on from DATLPC010000147.1 coordinate 15,832, forward strand.
GTCGATTCGCTAACGGGCCAGATGCGCCGCGATCTCGTTCCGTCGGAAGGGGGCTCGCAAACCGGCACGCCGGGCAAGTACGTCGTCGTCGCGCTTCCCGATGGGTCGTACGAGATGCGAGTCGTGAGAGCGGGTCCGACCGACCTCCGCGTCGTGCAGGTGACCGAAGGTTTGCAGCCGGGTGACAAGGTCGTCTCGCTCGGTGCGATCGTGACGGGGCGTCCGCCGGTGCCGCCGACGCTCAGGCTTGCCTCGAATATTCGTCGGGGTGCGCCGCCCCCTGTCGCCCAGGCAGGACAGGCCAAAAAACCGTGAGCTTGTCGGCTCGACGCGCGCGATTCGCGCTGGCATCGCTCGTTGCGGCGAGCGCCTGTGTCCGGGGCCCGCCGCGGATCGAGGGCGTAGCCGCGACTCCGCCGGCGCAAACCGCACAATGGACGCCGCCGGCGTCGGTCGCCGAAGCGGCGGCGCGTGATGTCGTACGACGAGGTCCGATCGACACGATCAAGCAGTACACGTTGGCGGAAGCGATCGACATCGCGCTGCGCAACAGCCCATTGACGCGGCAATCGTGGGTGCAGGCGCGCGCCGCCGCCGACGTCTACGGCTCGAGCCAGGGACGGTGGTATCCGACGATCGTGGCCGGCGTCGCGGTCAACCGCTCGCTCGCGCTGTCCTCGCCGAACCGACCGGCGGGCGAACGGACGCAGTACGGGCCCTCGGGCAGCCTGACGTACACCGTGCTCGACTTCGGCGGCCGAACCGGCTCAATCGACGTCGCGCAGCAAACGGCGATCGCGGCGGATCTCACGCACAACGCGACGGTGCAGAACACGATCCTGCTCGTCGAAACGGCGGCGTTCACCTACCTCTCGACGCGCGCGCAGCGCGACGCGCAGAAGTCCTCGCTCGAACTGGCGACGGCGGCGCTCGATGCCGCGAACGAGCGGCATCATGTGGGACTGGCCACGATCGCCGACGTCCTTCAGGCGAGAACGGCGCGCTCCCAAGCCGAGCTGCAGTTGCAAACACTGGAAGGCATCCTTCAAGTGACGAAGGGATCGCTCGCCGTCGCCATGGGCCTGCCCGCCAACACGGCGTACGACGTTCCGGCCGTCACGCTCTCGGATTCGGTGCATTTCATCACGGAGTCCGTCGATTCGTTGATCAACGTGGCGGTGCGCAACCGCCCGGAGCTCGCGTCGGCCCGCGCTCAAGCGGAAGCGGCCCACTCGCAGATCAAGGTGGCCCGGTCCGGATATCTTCCGTCGTTGGCCTTTGCGGGAACGGGCGCCAACAACGCGTCGAACGTGTCCAACTTTTCGGGAAACACGTATTCGCTGAATCTCGGACTAGCCGTTCCTGTGTTCAGCGGATTCTCCAACCACTATGATGTCGCGGCGGCGAGCGAGCAGTTCCAAGCTGCTCAGGCGCGCACCGAGCTCACCCGACAGCAGATCATTCAGCAAGTGTTCACCGCGTACTACTCGCTGCGCACGGCCACCGACCGCGTTCGAACGTCGCGCGAGCTGCTGGCCAGCGCGATTCAATCCGAGGAGGTGGCGCGCGGACGCTACAAAGAAGGTGTGGGGAGCATCGTCGATCTTCTCGTCGCGCAATCGGCGCTCGCTTCGGCGCGCTCTCAGGATATCGATTCGCGCTGGCAATGGCGTGGCGCGCTCGCCCAGCTCGCGCACGACGTCGGTGTGTTGAATGCGCGCGGCGACACGACCTTCGCGCCGTTCACTCCGGCGCCCGACGTGAGGCCGAAACAATGATGATGCGCACGCGCGCCGGCCTCCTCGCGATCATCATCGTCCCCGCGTGCTCGAAGCCGCCGGCGCAGCAGGCGCCGCCGGTGCCCGTGCAGATCGCGGCCGTCTCCCGCGTTTCGGCGCCGCTCACGATCGAAGCAAACGGCGTCGTCGAGCCGCTGCACACGGTCTCGATCGCGGCCCAGGTCGGCGGGAGTCTCGAGGCCGTCGAGTTCAACGAGGGCGAC
>DATLPC010000148.1:0-39282 GCA_035535975.1 Gemmatimonadaceae bacterium
GCCGCCGCTCGAAGCGCTGCGGTGCTCTCTGTGAAGACTCCGTCAGAACGCCACGTTGCGAACGATTCGCCAATGCCCGTCTGACTCTCGCTGCCAGACGGTCACGTACGTTCCCTCGCTTCGCGCTGCAGCCGCCCCCGCGCGCTCGGCCTCCAGCTCGAGCCAGCCGCTCCCCCATTCGACGATGCGCGTCGGGCCGATGACCCTCAGCCCTTGTTGCACCACCGCGCCGGCGCGGACGGGCCGCATGTGCGCGAAGCGCTCGGCGTACATGCGGGCGATCGCCGCTCTTCCCCTCGTCACCGTACCATCGCCGGCGATGAACGATCCGCTGTCCGCATAGGCAGCGGCGACGGCAGATGCGTCATGGTGCTGAAGCCCCGGAAACCACGCGGCATTCGCGGCATCGATCTCGGGGCGCGCACTTGCTACGATCGCCGCGGTGTCGAGGGGCGCACGTGCCGCTGCTCCGGAAGACGCGCGGGCTCGCTGCGCCGACAAGCTGGACCCGATCAGCAGTGCACATGTCGGCAGAACGAACATTGGGACACGACGCATCCAGGCGCTCCTCATAGGCGTGGGTCGGGGTCGAGGTCGAGTTGGTTTCCAGTCGAGGAAGGTACGGGATGGTGCCTTCTGAGAAGTCTAATACAGCCGCTCGCTGCTGGGGCAGTCGCCATCCCGTTCTCGACTCCCGTCTGGCCTGGCGGCGCGGCGTCGCAACGGACAGCCAGGGATGGGCACCTGCCCCTCGGACTGGTCCCCTCCCCCCGCAAACGAAAATCGCCCTGTAGTCGCGACTGACTACAGAGCGAAAATCGCCGATCGGGACGGCGGGATTTGAACCCGCGACCCCCTGAACCCCATTCAGGTGCGCTACCGGACTGCGCTACGTCCCGTCCGCCACCTGACACAGTCAGACGGACAGAAGAACAAGTCTAGTCGCCGCCACCCCTTCTCACAATCGGCGCACCGCCACAGCGGTCGCCGGTCACGGCTTGTGCTTCATCCCATCCATTCCGCCGGCGTGGTGCTCTCCGCGCTGAAACGCTATGAACTCGTGAATGGCCGCGACGGCCGCCGAGTCCTTGGTCGTGATCACGACCTCTCCACCACCCGGCAGATCGCGCGGCTCGTAGCGGATCGACGAACGCTTCGCTCGCATCACCTTCGTGCCCGGCACGTCCTGCATGTGCACGAACCCCGGCGTCGTGAAGTCACCCGCCGCGAACGACTTCGCGATCTCGCGCATATGCGCGCGGATCTGCGCCACGCCCGCGGCGTCGATCGTGTCTCGTTGCAGCTCGATGCGACCACCAGTCGGCGTTGCGTCGAACTTGTGCGTCGACGTGTACTGGTCGACCCCCATCGCTTTCTTGCCGCGGTTCTGCATCGCGGCAAACGACGTGTCCGACGGTTTGCTGCGTTTTGTGGCCTGAGCCTGAGCGATCGCCGCGCTGACCGGCAGCGCGAGGGCGAGGGATAGTTGTACCAGTCGCATCCATTTCATTGTGAGACACATTCTCGGTCGTTGGCTCAAGAACAGCAGTCCGGTCCGCAGCACGACGCGCTCGGAAGCGCGCGCACTTTCGTTCCAAGCTTTACGGGTTTCGTGGCGCGGATGAACGCGCTCATGAACTTCCCTTCGATCTGCTCGGCAAAGGTGGTCGGATCCAATCCACTCCCGGCGAGGAACGCGGCGGCATCGGAGGCGGCGTAGACCCGCGTCGGCTCGACCTCGATCCGACGGAAGCCGGCGTCGGCGAGCAGGTCGCGATACTCCATTTCCTCGAGAGCGCCGGCGACGCAGCCGATCCACAGCTCCATATTTCGTCGCACCTGTTCAGGCACCTCGCCGCGAACGACGACGTCCGAGACGGCGAACCGTCCGCCGGGACGCAGCACGCGAAACGCTTCGCGCAGCACGCGCTCTTTGTCGGCCGAGAGGTTGATGACACAATTCGAAATGATGACGTCGACGGAATTGTCGGGGAGTGGGATATTCTCGATCTCACCTTTCAGGAATTCCACGTTCGTCGCGCCGGCTCGTCGCTTGTTCTCGTCGGCGAGTGCCAGCATATCGTCCGTCATGTCGAGACCGTATGCCTTTCCGCTCAACCCGACACGTTTGGCGGAGAGGAGGACGTCGATCCCGCCGCCGGACCCGAGATCGAGAACCGTCTCTCCCTCGTGCAATTCCGCGAGGGCGGTCGGGTTACCGCAACCCAGTGACGCGAGCAGCGCTTCGGCCGGCACGCCGGCTTTTTGCCCATCGTCGTATAGGTCCGAGGTGATCGGATCCCAGGCCTCGGTTGTCCCGCCGCAGCAGCCGCTCGAACCGCAGCACTCGGCGGCCACGTTGCCTTCGATGACGCGCTGCGCCGCCTGTCCGTACTTCTCGCGGACAGAGGCTTTGAGATCGAGCGCGCTTCCACTTTCAATCGTCATCCGCGTCACTCCTTCGATTCAATCGAGTTTTCTTGATGATTAAGAGACAAAAAAAGTCAGTCGCACGATGAGGCGCGCACCGACAGTCGGCGATTCAACTTGAGACCATCCAAAATGCCGCGCGCTTCGGTGAGCGCGTCTGGATTCAGCGAGTAGTAGTTCCACCGCCCTTCCCGCCGCCCCGAGATGATGCCGGCGTCGGAGAGCGTCTTCAGATGCCACGACAATCGCGACTGCGCGAGATCGAGCTCCGACATCAGGTCGCATACGCACCGCTCGCCGTCGACCAACATCGTCACGACGTCCACCCGAATCGGATCGGCGAGGGCGTGGAACAGTTCGGCGGCACGGGTCGAGTCAACGCGGGTTGCTGTGGTCACAAGAGAGAACATAACGAGTTTTCTTGATGGATGCAAGACAATGCCAACCCACAGACTCAGTCTTGGTGCATCGTCGGAAGCATCCGGTCCATCGCACGCGCTCGGGCTCGCGCGTCGGCCATGTCGAACGTTCGCCACAGGTTGACCACGAACCCGAGCGCGCCGAGAGCGAAGAGCGTCCCGCCAGTCGCCGTGATCCACGCCGAGCGCGCGCCGATACTCGGCTGCGCCACGAAACCCGCCACCATTCCCGCGAGCCCGACGTTCGCGAGCCACCAGTGCGCGACCGCCAGCTTACGACTCCATAAGCCATGACCGAACAGTCGCGGCAACAGCTGATAGCCGACACCGAACACCATCATCGTGAGAAACCCGACGACATTCATGTGCGCGTGCGCCGGGCGATAGATGACCCACGGCGGGTGAATCGCCATCGCGATCCCCAGCAGGACGCCGAGCGCGAACCAGGCAAGACTGGCTCGGATGAAGGCTTTGACGAACCATTCCATGATTTGAATCTGGCGGCGTCAGACCTTTGCCGTTACCGCCGCAGCTGCAACGAGAGCAGCCGAGGAATCGCCGGCGACGCGGCGCCCGTCTCTGTCCACTCGTCGAGGCGCTGAATGCTCAGTCCGGACGCGATCGCGGCATTCACGTACTCGGCGATCGTGTGCTGGAAAGCCGGAGCGAACACGACCTCACCAGACCACTCGTCGGTGAAGTGCGCTTGGCCGCCGCGTAGTTGCCGGTAGGGATGAAGCTCGCAGGAGTACATCACGCCGCCCGGCCGAAGCACGCGCGCCGCTTCGGCGAAAATCGGCGCGACGTTCGATACGTGTTCGAGGATCAGATTGCCGATCACCAAATCGACCGACGCGTCGTCGACCGGCCATCGCTCGCGTATGTCGTGCTGGACGAGCGTGACACGCTCCGACGGTACGCGGCCGCGCGCCACATCGAGCATGCCGGGCGAAAAATCCATTGCAACCACTCGCCGTGCGCGCGCAGCGAGCCATCGCGTGTTCTTCCCCGTGCCGCAGCCGACCTCGAGGACGTCGCGGCCGTCGATGGCGAGCGACGATTGCCGAAGCACGTCGGCGTCCAGGTCGCGCGTCGTATTCGCGTCGGTGTCGTAGGTTCGCGCCCACCGATCGTACGCGCGCGCAATCTCGGCGCCGGCGTCGGCGGGTCGCGACTCAGTCGAATCGTTCGAGTCGCTCACGCGCTACAAGCTAGCGCGTGACACTCGAAGTCGCGTCAGGCGCCGACGCGCCAGCTATCGCTCGGAGCGAACAGCCGCTTGAGAACCCACCCGAGGATCAGCAGCGGTACCAGCACCACGATCGCAATCTTGATCGCGACCACGCCGACGGAGACGAATGCCATCAGCACGCCGAACACGGCGCCGAGCAGACCGGCCACGACGGCGAAGATGATCAGGAACGGAAGACCAACGAGGAACAGCACGAGAAGTACCGGCAAAGCCAGCGCACCGAGGACCGCGATGATCGGAAGCCCGATCATCGCGAGCAGGATTCCCACCGGAATGAGAATCAGCAGCGCGAACGCTCCGAAGAACAGCGCACGCAAGAAACCGAACATGGATATTGCTCCTTGGCGTCAACTAGGCCGGATCGACGCCCCCGAGGGGATCGCCCTGCGGCGGTGGCGGCTCAGAGGGACGCGGCGGCGGCGGCGGCGGCGGCGTGCTCTCGCCCGACGAACCCCCGTTCTTGCCGCGACGGAAAATCCACGAGAACAGCTTGAACGTCAGCCAGATCGGAAGCACGACGAAGATGCCGATCTTGAGCGCGGCGATTCCGATCGTCACGACCAGGCTGAGGATGCCCATGATCGCCCCGCCGGCCAGGAAGACGAGAAAAATCGGGAGGCCGAACAGGAAGAGCAGGATGAGCAGCGGGATCGCGATGATCGAGAGCACCGCGAGCAGCGGCAACCCGATCGCCTTGAGCAGCATTACGATCGGAATGAGAAACGCGAGGCCGCCGAGCTTGAAGAGCCACCGAATGGCCGCCAGCCGCAACACCAACCAACGAATCGCCGACCACATAGCTTGGTCCCCGCGTTGTAAACGTGTCTTGCTTCAGTACGGGGGGGCGGTTCCGGCGGTTTCGCGCCCAGTTGCCGTTGCTACGGCCCGACCAGCTTTCCGACGTAGAAGTCGCCGAATTCCGCGTACTTCGCGCTCACCTCGTCGAAGCGCATATCGGTGACGAGCTTCTTGAAGTCGAGGGGATCCTTGGCGAACAGCGTTACGCCCCACTCCCAGGCGTCGAGCCCGATGGCGCCGGTGATGATCTGGAGCACGCGACCAGCATAGCGACGTCCCGTCAAACCGTGGGTGTGCATGAGGCGGCTGCGCTCGTCGAGCGAGAGTTGGTACCAGTTCTGGCCCGCTTCTCTCCGCTTGGACATGGGATAGAAGCAGACATAAGGCATGTCCGGGGGCAGCGGAGGGAACAGCCTTCGTTGAACGTGCGGGCTCTCCCGCTCGGCCGCCGCTCGTTGCGTCAGCTCGGCGGCGTAAGTCGCGTCACCGACACTTCCGCCGCGTGCCGCGGCGTCGCGCGCGAGCTGCGCGGTGAGGTGATAGAGCCCTGCTTCGGTGACGCTGAGGAACGAATACGTCAGCGTAAGCTCGAATGCGCAGGCCACCTGCCGCATGCCGGCTTGCACACTCGCGATCTCGTCGAGCGTTGGCCGAAAGTGAACGGCGATGATGTCACCGCCCTTCGAGCCGACCAGCTGCGCCAAGGCCGACCAACCAGCTGCCGGGCTTTCGAGAACTTGAGCTGACCTCTCTCGGATGCTGCGAACGTCCGCTTCTTTGGACGGCGGAGCCGAGAACACCTGATGGAGGGCGTACCATCCCTCGAGGGTCTCTGGAGGATGCGCCAGGGGCGCGATTTCCGGGGTCATGCGCGGAAACTAAAGCCTCGCACCGCGGGTTGGTGCGGCATTCACCTTGCCATTAGTCGGAGTGCGGATGTGATGGCTATTTGATGCACCGCAGGAGCGGATATGTCGGAACAGACGATGGGGCGGACCTCTCTGAGAGGGACCGGCGGAATGGACGGAGGCGGGCGGCGGCGTCAGTTGCGAGCGCTCTTGCTGTCGGCGGCTGATACGGCTCGCCAAGTGAGACGGGTCGCGCTGGATGGCCAAGCGGACGGGCGGCGGATGGGCCGAGCGGTCCGCGATCGAATTTCGATGCTTTTGAGCGCCGCGGGCTGACTCGCGGCGCTTTTCACGTCAGCGGCGCCGCTCGGCAAATTGGTCCGGGCTGGCGAACAAACGATGCACCGGCTTGGCTTGGGAGCAGTAGGTCTCTAGCTGCTCGTCGGTGCACTGTTCCCAACCGTCGGGAATCGGCGTCAAGCGACGGCGATCGACGCCGCGCTCGAAGCACAACCAGCCTTCGTGCGCCTGACTGGCGAGCATCGACTGCCCGCCGATCGTCAAGCGCCGATCGTTTTCCCCACGCCGATCAGTGAACGAGTCACTGGTCTCCGCGGACCGACGGTCGCGGAGCCGCCTCTCAGTGTCGCGAGGAACGACGTCGAACGCGCTCCACTCGCGACCCAGGGAATCGACGAATGTCCGCAAGCCCATTCTCCCTCCCTCCTTCGGCTAACCGATCTGTGCCGGCAAGCGAGCCCAGCACGTGGCGCCTAAATCAGTGCGCAGGCTTAATGCCAGTCAGCTGACCCCGGCTAATCAACCGTCCGGACGGGAAAACGCAAATGGGCCGAACTACTCAGGCGGCCTGTACTTAGGATGCTTGGCGGTCCATTTGAAGCGGAAATAGGCTCCGGCGGCGACGACGATCCCGATGCCGATGATACCCAGCTTCTCGGCGTCCAGGATGTCGACGGGAGAGTCGTCGAGGTGCTGATCGGTAAGCGTACCGTGAATGACGAGGAGCAGCGCGACGAGGTAGGTCAGGTAGTGCAATGGCTTCCAACGATGACGGCCGATCTCCGCACGGTAAATGGACGTGACGACGGTGAAAGCGAGGAGGTAGAGGGCAATGGCGCCGAGGAGGTTGATCGTCGGCTGCTCGGGCGAGGAGATCGGGAGAGCGATGTCGAAGAGGGTGAATCGCTTTTTGTCGAGGAAAAGCAGCGGGATGGGGTGCGCCGCGGAAAGGGCCAGGGCCACGTAGGCCGTCCAGTTGTGGAGCTTGAGCAGGTTGATGCGCCGGTGTGGCCACCGCTTCCATGGATTGTACCGGGCAGCCATGAGCAGTCCGAGAAGCACGTTGACTCCGAGCAGGTAGACTGCCGCGAGTCCGAAGTACGTGGTCAGGTCCTTTGCGTCCATGCGCTGTCTACGATTAGTCCGGGTTGACCGTTCGCCGCCGAGGGGGCCGATCCGGCATGGCTGGTGCAATGGCGACGGGCACCCGAACGGAACGACATGGTGAAAGGAACGATAGCAGCCCGAGTGGCCGCCCTATGCCTGGCCGCGCGGTTCGTCGCGGCGCAATCACCCGACAGCTCGTCGACGCAGAAGACTTTTTTCGTGCCCCGCGACGGCGTCATCGCCGCCGGCTTTCTGGTCGCGAGCGCGGGCTTGAGCATCTTCGACGCCCGCATCGCGCGCTGGTTTACGGACACCACCCAGGCACATGTGCGAGAAGGAAAGGATCTCGCCAACAACTTGACGCACATCAACGAGACGACGCTCACGGTCGGAGGGCTCATCGTCTACGGCGTCGCGAGAATCTCGAAGGCAAAAAACGTTGCCGACGTCGCCTTCCACGTGGCGGAATCTGTGGCCGCGGCGAGCCTCACCGCGCAGGTGATTCGCGGTCCACTGGGCCGGACTCGCCCGGACAGTACTCATCCGCCCTATGACGATCAATACGACTTCAACTTCATGAAAGGCTTCACGCATTTCGACAAGCGTGCCTTCCCCTCGATCCATTCGTCTTCCGGTTTCGCCGCCGCCTCGGCGTTGACGGCCGAGATCAAATGGCGCGATCCGAGCGCCGTGTGGTTCGTCGCCGTTCCCGCGTACGCCCTCGCTCTCACGCCGGGGCTGTCGCGAATGTACCTCGGAAAGCATTGGGCCAGCGACATCCTTTCCGGCGCGTTTCTCGGAACGTTCTACGGCTGGCGCATCGTCGACTACTCGCACGAACATCCCACGACGCCGATCGATCGAATTTTTCTCGGCTCGGTCAAGCACGCGCGAATCTCGGCGGACCGCGGCGGCCTGACCCTGTCGTGGACTGCGTCGTTCTGAGCGCTGACGGACGTCGTCAGCGCCCTGCCCCGGCCTCGTGCCCCACGAGTGCCTCGATGGCGCGCTTGAGCAGCGGCATCATCGCCTCGATCTGCTCCACCGACACGACGCCGATCGATAGCCGGAACCAGCCGTTGTCGCCGGGCGCGCCAAAAGCGCCGAAGGGGACCGCGGCGAGACCCGCCGCGTTGAGCAGATAGCCGCGGACGTCGTCGTCGGTGCGCAGGACGTCGCCGCTGGGAGTTTGCATCCCGTGCAGCGCAAAGCGCGCGCTCACATAGATGGCCCCCTGGGGACGCACGCACTCGACCGGCAGACCCTGATCGCGGAGAGTTTCGAGTCCGTCGTGGACGGCGTCGAGTCGGCGCGACGTTTCGCGACGCATCGTCGCGATATACGCGTCGACCGCCGCGTCGTCGGCCATGAATTTCGCCGTCGCGACTTGCTCAGGTCGCGGCGCCCACGCGCCGACGTGGCCGATGATGTCGTTCATCGGCTTGATGATGTCGGCCGGGCCTACGGCCCAACCCACACGGAGTCCGGTCGATGCAAATGCTTTCGAGATGGCGTCGACGGCGACGGTGTATGACGCGACCTCGGGTACGAGCGCCACCGGATTCACGTGATCGACGCCGGCGGTCGTCAGCATCCAGTACACCTGATCGTAGAGCAGGTATAGCGGCCGATCTTTTCCGGCGCGGCGCTCGTTCTCTTCGACGACCAGCAGGCAGATGTCGCGCAGGGTGTCGGCGTCGAACACCGTGCCGGTCGGGTTCACCGGCGAGCACAGGGCGAGCAAGCGAGCGTCGCGGACGAACGGCCGCAGCATGCTCGCCGTCGGGAGGAAGTTCGTGCTCGCGTCGCATTCGACGAGGACCGGCCGCGCGCCGACGATCTGCGTGTAGTGATCGTTGTTCCACGACGGGACCGGGAACACGACCTCGTCGCCCGCGTCGACCAGCGCGCGGTACACGGCGTAGATCGCGGGACGGGCACCCGACGCCACGAGCACCGACTCGAGCGGGAATTGGAGACCGAGACGGCGATGATAGAACTCTCGAATCACCTGGCGCAGCGATTCCAGGCCAATCGGCGGCGGATAGGTCGATTCGCCGGCGCGAAGCGCGTCGACGATCGCGTCCTCGAGCGCTTTCGGGATTGGGAATTGCTTGGAGCTGAAGTCGCCGACCGTCAGATCGAGCAGGGGTTTTCCGGTCTTGGCGAGGGCGCGGACTTCGCCCGCGATGCGAAGGATGGCGGAGCCGTGCAGGTTGGCGGCGAGCCGCGAGACGCGCGTGTTGGTCATACGTACAAATTCGCCGCGCAGGCCGATCAGCGGTAGGTCGCTCGGCTCCTCGGGCGGCCGGCGACGCGGATGCATGTTCATCGCGATACAAGTCACAAAACGCTGGTCCGCTGCTTGCCTTTTGACGGGCGAGTCGACGGTTCGTTGAGGTCGGCTCACGGGTCGCTTACAACGCGGAGACCGACCGGCCAAAAGTGCGCCGACGGGAAACCAGCCATGAGCGCGAGCGAACGACCAGAGTCCCAGGATGGTGAGACCGGCACGAGCGCCGAGCGAATGCGAGTGGCCATTCGGGCAGTGCTGGACGGCCACGGCACGACGGAAGACCTGCACGCCGCGGCGTGTCAGCTGGTGACCGAGCTTCGAGCCGCGAACGAACCGCCGGAACAGGCGCTGGTGCGAATCAAGCAAACGCTCGCCGACGCAGGCTTGCGGCCAAGCTACGCTTCAGACGGTGACGGTTCGCGCGGGCTGGAGGGCACGATCTACCGAGACATCATCGCCTGGAGCATACGGCAGTACTACGGCGCGACGTCGTGAAATTGAACGGCCGTCTCGCGCTCGAGCGCCCAGCGTAAGCCCCAGGCATCCTCGAACAGAATCAGCGGATTGCCTTTGGCGTCGTAGAGCAGCATCCGCCCGCGGTCGCGGGCGACGCGCTCGATCTCGGCCGCCGGTCCGGTCACCCATCGCGGATAACGCGCCGAGATGCGCTCGATCCGGCACGCGGCGCCGTACTCGTGTTCCAGACGATGCAGCATGACGTCGAACTGCAACATGCCGACGGCACCGACGATCGGCGTGGGGCCGGTCGTCTCCGAGCCGGACGTGTAGAAGACCTGCGCCGCCCCCTCCTCGGTGAGCTGACGGAGGCCGGTGTCGAGCTGTTTGCGCTTCATCGGTTCACCGAGGATGATGCGCGCGAAGTGTTCGGGCGCGAAGCGTGGTATGCCGCTGAACTCGAGCTCGGCGCCGTCGGTGAGCGTGTCGCCGATCCGCAGGCCGCCGCGATCCATCACGCCGATCACGTCGCCGGGCCAAGCCTCTTCGACCGCGGTCCGCTCGCGCGCCAGGAATTGCTGTGGCGACGGGAGGCGGAGCGCCTTCCCCGTCCGCACCTGCTTTACTTGCATCCCCGCTTCGAAATGGCCCGAGCAAACGCGGACGAAGGCGACGCGATCGCGATGCCGCGCGTCCATGTTCGCCTGGATCTTGAACACGAAGCCGGTGAACCGCTCGTCGGTCGGTTCGACGACGCCGGCGGTCGATTCGCGCGACACGGGCGACGGCGCGAGCTCGAGGAATTCCTTGAGGAAAGGCTCGACGCCGAAGTTGGTGAGGGCGCTGCCGAAGAACACCGGGGACAATTCCCCGTCGAGGACGGCCTGGTGGTCAAACGGGTGGCCCGCTTCGTCGAGTAGGGCGAGATCCGCCAGCAACCGTTCATGCGACTCGGCTCCAATGAGGTCGCGCAACCTTTGGTCGTGCGGATCGATCGTCTGCGCTTCGGCGCGCGTCGCGCCGTGATCTTCGCTTCGGTCGAACAGGAACACGACCCGGCGCCGCCGGTCATACACGCCGGCGAATGCCGCGTCGTTGAAGATCGGCCAGGTCACCGGGTGGCAAGCGATGCCAAGGTCCGACTCGACGTCGCCGATCAGGGCGAGCGGATCGACGCCGACACGGTCGCACTTGTTGACGAAGGTGAAGATCGGCGTGCGCCGGCGTTTGCAGACGCTGAACAGCTGCCGCGTGCGATCTTCGACGCCCTTGCGGTTGTCGAGAAGCATGACGGCGCTGTCGGCGGCAACGAGCGTGCGGTAGGTATCTTCGGAAAAATCTTCGTGACCCGGGGTGTCGAGCAGGTTGATGTGATAGCCGTCGTACTGGAACTGCATCACGCTCGACGTGACCGAGATGCCGCGTTCCTGCTCCAGCTTCATCCAGTCGGACGCCGCGTGGCGCGCGGCGCGACGCGACTTGACGGAGCCGGCCAAGTGAATGGCGCCGCCGTACAGCAACAGCTTTTCCGTGAGCGTGGTCTTGCCCGCGTCCGGATGGCTGATGATGGCGAAGGTGCGCCGGGTGCGAACGGCGTCGGCGAGGCGGGTCTCGAGATCCTGCGACAACGGAACGGCCTAGATTGAGGGAGTAGAATGCAACGAAGGCCCGACCCCGCGGGATCGAGCCTGTGAACTTCCGTGTGTAAGTTAATGGGTTTCCCTACTTGAAGGAGCGCCATCGGTGACGCCGTGGGTACGACGTCTGGTCGTCGCGAACATCATCGTCTTTTTTCTACAGCAGACGGTCGCCGGCGTGACGAACGCGCTGGCGTTCGTTCCGGCGTATACCTTCGTGCGGCCGTGGACGCTCGTGACGTATATGTTCGTCCACGCGAACATCACGCACATTCTGTTCAACATGCTGGCGCTGTATTTCTTCGGGCCACGTGTCGAAGAGCGGCTCGGCGAGAGGCGGTTCATCACCCTGTACATGATCAGCGGCATCTCGGGCGCGGTGCTTTCGCTGATCTTCGCTCCGTTCTCACCGATCATCGGCGCGTCGGGCGCGGTGTTCGGCGTCATGCTCGCGTTCGCGCTCTTCTGGCCGACGGCGCTGATTTACATCATGGGCATCCTGCCCCTTCAGGCGCGCGTCGCCGTCTTGCTGATGGCGGGGATCTCGCTGTGGAGCGGTCTAAGTGGATCGCGCACCGGCGTGGCGGACTTCGCCCACCTCGGCGGCTTCGTCGGCGGCTTCCTGTACTTGAAGTGGCTCGACATGCGACAGGGCACGAAACGCTTCCGTGCCAAGGTCACGGCGACGGTCCCGCGCGACACGCTGTCGAACTGGAAGCACGTCGACCCGAAGTCGGTCCACGAAGTGAACCGCGACGAGGTAAATCGCATCCTCGACAAGATCAGCGCGAAAGGACTCGGCAGTTTGACGCCCGAGGAGCGCTTATTCCTGTCGAACTTCGTCCCGCCGGACGATCGCGTTCCGCCGCCGACATAGTCCGTCTCGAGGCAGCTCGATGGCTCGATGGTTCCTAGATCGCGACCACGCTGCCATCCAGGACTTCGGACGCACTAACGATTAGATACGGGACAACTGACAGAATTATTCAGGACAACCAACAGGAGAACTGCTGAAGACAAAATGAACAACTTCGTGTTTGTTGTCCTGTGCCGTTCTCCGAGGTCGTCCCGTATCCAATCGTTATGACGTCCAAGGCGCGCCGCCGAGTCGCCGAGTCGCCGAGCTGCCAAACGAAACGGCCCTGCCCGAGCGTTCGGGCAGGGCCGTTTCTTCTTCCTAGGTCTTACCGAGAAGCCGACCGTTCGAAGAGTGCAGTCACTCGCCTTACGGCGTCTTCTCGTCGGGCGTGGTGAGCGCCACCGACTGCGTTCCGGCGGTCTCGATCACGAACACGACGCGGCGATTGAGCTCGGCGCCCGGCTGGTCGCCCCACGCCTTCGGCGTGACGAGGCGCGTCTTGCCGTAGCCGATCGTCTCGAGCTGGTTCGTCGTCAGGCCGCCCTGCGCCGTGAGGTAGTCACGGACCGCATCGGCGCGCTTCTTCGACAGGTTGAGGTTGTAGTGCGTCGAACCGGCGGGATCAGCGAAGCCTTCCACCGTGACCTTGGACGTCGGGTAGTACTTCTGGACGACGTGGGCGAAGCGCGTGAGCTGCGTGTAGTCTTGCTGACGCACGGTCGCGTCGTTGAACGCAAAGTTCACCGGCATCGCGAACTTCAGACCATCTTCCATCGCCGTGATCTTGGCGCCAAACTCCGTACGCAGCGACTGCAGCTCGGTGCGGAGCGCCTGGATGTCGCCGCGAACCATGCCGAGGTCGGTACGGAGCGAGCTGTCGGTCGCCATACGCTCCGAGCGCTCGCTGGCAAGGGCTTGCTGGTTGGCAGCGGCCGCCGCGGCCGCTTCCTCACGGGCGCGCTTGACCGAGCCGGTCGTCGCGCAAGCGCTGAGCAGTGCCGCGGTGCACGCGAGCATCATTCCGCTGTGAAGGCGCATCGTTCTTATCTCCTCTGGTGTGGTGAACGGTCGGTGTTTGAGCATGCCCTGGTGCAAGAAGCGGGCAGAACTTCGGTGATGTCGATCACAGGCGAAATATTCCCTGCGTCGGTGTTTAGCATTTTTACACCTGGCACAAGACGGCAACAATGCGCTGAATCACATCGCCGGAGTGACTTTGAGTGACGAGGCACACGGCGCGGATTCTGCTCCCCACGTAACTCTCGGCGCGACACAGCGCTCACAACATCACCGACGATCGATGCAGGGTCCCGTCGAGGCTCCGACGCCTCAAGCGCTCGCCGACCTCGTAGCGCGTTGCAAGCAAATCGCACGCTACGCCGTCCAGCTGACCGAAGCGGAAGAAAGCCGGATCGCCGCGCTGGCGTCCGGCATCCTCGCCGCGCGCGGCGTCCTCGAGCTCGACGAGATCGACGCCTCACGGCTTCCCGCGCGGCAGGGCCGCATTCGCCATTGGGCGCTCACCGGCGGTCATCTGTCGGAGTTGATGACGCCGCCGATGAAACACCTGCACGGCACGCTGGCGCTCGACGAACACGAACAGATCAAGATCCTGTCGCGACGCACTTGGCGCGGCGCGTGGCGCGTCGTCACCCTGTGGCGCGACGGCGTGCACGGCTGCGCGGCGCGCGACCTCATGGAGTATTTGGCGCAGCTCGCCGCCGAAGCCCAGCGCCGCGCGCCCGCGGCGGCGCGCGCGCTCCTCGAGCGCGGCAAAGCGATCGCTGCCACGAAAGAGCTTTCACCCGCCGGACCGCGCGCTCGCGCCGACTGAAACGCGTGGCGCACCTCCTGCTCTTTGGGCCGGCATGGAACCGACGCCGCGCCGGGATGGGGCGGGGGGCGAGTACGCGGCCGCGCCGATTTCCGCTGAGTCCACCGCAGCACACCGAACAGACCGACGACTTGCACCTCGGGCGTACCGTGAGCGGATCGAAAACCGCCGCGAGCGCTTGCGATCTCGCGCGCGGGAGCTCGGCCCCGGATTAATCACCGGCGCCGCGGACGACGATCCGTCCGGCATCGCGTCCTACTCGCAAGCGGGCGCTGCCTTCGGCTACGCCACTCTGTGGATCGCCCTCGTCACCCTGCCGCTCATGGCCGCGGTCCAGCTGATGTGCGCGCGGATCGGGATCGTCGCGCGTAGCGGACTGGCCAGTGTGCTGCGCGAGCATTATCCGCGCTGGCTGCTCTGGCTCGCCTGCACGATGCTGCTCGTGGGAAACACGGTGAACATCGCGGCCGACCTCGGCGGCATGGCGGCCGCGGCAAGTTTACTTACCGGCCTGCCTTCGCTGTGGTTCGTCCCCGCCTTTGCGATTTTGATCCTCGCGCTGTTGGCCTTCGCGTCGTACGAGCGAATGACGCACGCGCTCAAGTGGATGACCCTTGTCCTGTTCAGCTACGTGCTCGCGGCGTTCCTGGCGCGACCCGATCCGGGAGCGGTCATCGTCAACACGCTCGTTCCGCACATCGAGTGGTCGCGCGAGTTCCTCTTCATGCTCGTGGCGATCCTCGGCACGACGATCTCGCCGTACCTCTTTTTCTGGCAAGCCGCGCAGAACGCCGAGCAGGACGCGTATTGGCGGCAGCGGCTGATCGGACGTCCGCAACGCGCGATCCAGCGCGAGCTTCGCGCGGCGACACGCGACGTCAACGTCGGAATGTTTTTCTCGAACGCGATCATGTATTTCATCATCCTCACGGCGGCCGCCACGCTTCACCGGGCCGGTGTGACGGACGTCGAGACGGCGGCCGACGCGGCGTCGGCGCTCAAACCGCTCGCCGGACCAGCCGCCGCTGCCCTGTTCACGATCGGCCTCGTAGGAACGGGAATACTCGGCGTTCCCGTGCTGGCCGGATCAGCGGCTTACGCCGTCGCCGAAGCGGCGGCGTGGCGCGCGGGGATGGACGAAAAGGTCCACACGGCGCGGCAATTCTACGGCGTGATCGCGTTCGCGATGATCGTCGGCATGCTGCTCAACTTCGCGCACGTGAACGCCATTCGACTGTTGATCTGGTCCGCCGTGATCAATGGCCTCCTCGCGCCGCCCCTGATCGTGATCATTCTCGTCGTGTGCAACAACACCGCCGTGATGGGCGAGCACCGGAACGGGCGAGGCTTGAACGTGCTCGGCGCGCTGGCGGCCGTCTTGATGTTTGTGGCGGCGGGAGCACTCGTCTATTCGTGGCTGACCTGAGAAGCTGATAGCTTGCCCCAATGTCCTTCGCCAATCCCTCCGACGACGAGCTCCGTGCCCTGCTCATGTCCGCGCGCCGCATCGCGGTGGTCGGCGCATCGGCGCGACCTGATCGGCCGTCGCTCGGAGTTATCAAAGTGCTCATCGCCGCGGGGTTCGACGTCGTGCCCGTGACGCCGATGGAGCCGAGCGTTCTCGGTCGAGCCACCTATCCGACGCTGGGCGATGTCCCCGGCGACATCGACATCGTCGACGTCTTTCGCCGTCCCGCGGACACACCGCCAGTCGCTGAAGAAGCGGTGAAAGTCCACGCGAAGGCGTTCTGGCTCCAGGAAGGAATCGCCAATGACGAAGCGGCTTTCATCGCGGCGAGCGGCGGTCTCACCGTCGTGATGGACGCGTGCATCGGCAAGACCGTCCACCGGCTCGACATTCGGGTCGGCCCAAAGCGGCCGGCGCAGGCGTAGCGGCTGGTGGTCTTGCGCGACCGTTCGGGTTCACACAAAATGAATTCGGCGGCGATTCGCGCCCAACCTCTTCGACCCTCCCCCAGCGAGGGTCCCAGCGAGGCAAAGGGGGGAAGACTCCCGGATCGGCTTGGTGATGCCTTTGGCGCCTCGGCGCCGCTGCTGGGGGGCGTGCGTCGTGGCCTGACCAAAGGATGAGACCAACACCATGCCGACCAACAAGGATTTCAAGCGCGTCGTGCGCGCTCGCATGCGGAAGACCGGCGAATCGTACACCGCCGCCCGCGCTCAGCTGTTGAATGCCACCCCCACGCCGACCGCGAAAAAAACGCCGGCGCGCCGAATAACGAAGCCAACGCCACCACCGTCGATCGTTCCGCCGGCGCAGTACGCCGCCGTCGCCGGAATGAGTGACGCGGCCGTAAAGGACGCGACGGGCTGCACCTGGGAGCGATGGGTGAACTCGCTCGACTATCATCAGGCGTACACCTGGTCGCACCGCGACATCGCGAGGTATCTGCGTGAGAAGTACAAAACACCGTCGTGGTGGACGCAGATGGTGACGGTGGGCTACGAACGCATCAAGGGCCTCCGCGCGCAGGGGCAACAACGGAGCGGGAGCTACACCGCCACGCGCAGCAAGACCATGGGCGCTTCGCTCGCCGCGCTGTTCGCGGCGTTCGAGAACCCGGAGCGCCGAGCGCGATGGCTTCCCAATTCGCAGGTGAAGCGCGCAACGAAGTACAAGTCGATGAGACTCGTGCTCGACGACGGCTCACAAGTCGTCGTCGGATTCACCGCGAAGGGAGATGCCAAGAGCCAGGTCGCGGTCGAGCAAACCGGCTTGGCCAGCGCCGCGGCAGCAGCCGAGTGCAAATCGGCTTGGTCGAGCCGCTTCGAGACGCTGGCGGTTCAGCTCTTGGATTGAGCAATGAGCGGGGTGGTCGTCCGATGGACGACCACCCTGCGCTCCGCCGCCTGTTCCCGTAGCGCGAGCCGCATCCGAGCATGCGAATGCGTGCATTTTCTACTAGCAGCATAGTTGACACCTTCGCCGCGCGCCAACAGGTTGTACTAGCATCGTAGTAGCTCGTCGCTTCGTCAACCTTCGCGTGCTTTGCCGAATGAATCGACGCCGTGCGCTCGCCGCGACGCTCGCCCTCCTCGCCCTATTTCCAATCGCCGGATCGTCGCAGAGCTGGCGACGCACCGCCGCGACGATCGGTCCGGCCCCTCGCGTGCTCATCATCGGCGCGCGACCGGAAGACGAAGACAACGCACTGCTCGCCTGGCTCGGTCTCGGCCGCGGCGTTGAAACGGCGTTCCTTTCCATCACGCGCGGCGAAGCCAGCCCGAACGTTGCTGGAAGCGAGCGGCAGTCGGCCCTCGCCGTGTTGCGCACGGCGGAGTTGCTCGCTGAACGTCAGCGCGACGGAGGGCATCAGTATTTCACGCGGGCGTACGACTTCGGACCGGCGACGGAGGACTCAGTCGTCGACCGGCTGTGGCCGCGCGACACACTGCTGCGCGACGTAGTGTCGGTGATTCGAGCGTTCAGACCGCACGTCGTGATCTCGATGTGCGACACCGTCAGCCGCGACGCCACTCGGCGTCGAACGGCGCGGCTCGTTCGGGCGGCGTTCCAAGCAGCGGGTGACACGGCGCTTCTCCCCTCCCGCGCGACGTCCCGTCTGCCGGCGTGGTCTCCGACGCGACTCTACACGCGCGTCGACAGCAGTTTGGCGAACCCGCCGGGCATCGTGACGGTCGACGTGGGAGAGCTCGACCGCGAAGAAAACAAGACATACGCCGAAATCGGCGCCGAAATTCGCCGCCTGCAGCGTACGCAGTCTGCTCTTCCTTCGCCGAAAGTCGGAAGCGCGCCCCGATCGCTACGACTCGAGGTGACACGCGGCGAATCGGCGGGCAACGATTTATTCGCCGGCGTCGACACGACCTGGGCTCGGCTTCGCACCGGCGCCAATGCCGTCGACGCGCAGGTCGATTCACTGCGCGACGCGCTCGCCGCCGCTCACGCCGGTGGTTACAGCGCGTCGCCGAACGTGATTGCCGCGGCCTTTGCCAATGTCGTGAGACGAACTATCGCCACACGCCTGGCGATCCAGTGCAGCGAATCGGCGACTGTTCCGCTCTGCGGTGGCGTTTTGGGCGATCTCATGGCGACGCTCCGAACGATCCGCGAGCGAGCGACTCGCGTAACGCTCGACGCTGCCGGCGTCGTTGTCGATGGGACGGTGTCGCGCGAGTTCGTGGCCGTTCGCGATTCCGTCGCCGCCGAGGTCAATGTGTTCAACGGCGGCAGCGAGCCGGTGACGCTGCGCCGCCTCGCGGCGAATGGCCGAGTAGCTCTGGCCACGCTTGTCGGCGACTCGGTACGACTTGCCGCCGATAGTGCGTTCCGATGGAGCGGATCCATTCGCGTGGAGGCGCAAGCCAGCCACTGGTGGCAGTTGAACGGACTGATGAACGGGATCGCAGTCCACGCGGTCGGCCCGGGCATGAGCGGAACGTTTCCCGAATTGATCGCCGGCGAGGATCGTTTGCCGGTCTACGGTGCGGAGGCAACCGTCGCAATCGCGGGCGTCGACATCGCGGTGCCGACCACGCAATGGGCGTATCGCGGCGCGGGAATGATTCGCGGCGACGACCGACATTTTCTCACCGGCCTGCGGCCGAAATCGATCTTGCTCGAACGCACCGCCGAGTACGAGAGGGCATCAATCCCGATCAATCGGCTCTTTCGGGTCTACGTGTCCTCGGCGCGAGCGTCGACGGACACTGTCGTCGTGGAGCTCAAGACTCCGTCTTCGATCAAGGTGGACACGGTCGAGCGACGCGTGGTGCTCCCACCATTCGGCGGGCGTAACGTGTTCTTTCGGATTCGCGGAACGCTCAAGCCCGGATCGGATTCGATTTCCGCGTTGGTGCGAATTCCAACGCCGGCGCCGGGACCGCGGCGACCGGGTGCGGTGAGCGATTTCGGCGGACAGACCTTCCAGGTGGGCACCATTCCACGCGAATACCCACACGTTCCGACACAAGTCTTCGTGCGCCTGGCCGGCGAGCGTTTGGAAGTGGTGGACCTGCGCGTGCCGCCGCGATTGCGCGTTGCCTACGTGAAAGGCGCGGACGAGCTCCCGACGTACCTCGGACAATTGCAGATCAACTTGCAAACGCTCGACCCTTCGCTCCTGCCCGTCGTCGATCTTGCCGCATTCAACGCAGTGGTGATTGGTGCGGACGCGGCGCGAGGGGAGGCTCTAGCGGGCGCCGTGGAGTCACTTCAAGCATTCATGCGTCAGGGCGGGACGGTTGTCGTGCTACCCCAAGGTCCTGACGTCGCGCAGTCCGGCCTCTTTCCCTTCCCCATCGCGTTCGATACCGTCCCGCACAACATCACCAATCCCGACGCTGAAGTGCATTTCGTAAATCCCCGGTCATCGCTGCTCTCCTGGCCGAACGCGATCACCGCGAAGGATTTCAGCGACTGGGCGGGCGAACGGGCGCGGAACGTTCCGATCGGGATCGACACTCGCTACGGAACCGTCGTCACGATCGGCGACCTCGAAACGGGCACGCCGGCAACGATTCTTACCGCGCGTATCGGCCGGGGCATGCTCGTATACACCGCTCTCGCGCTCGACACGCAGCTGGCGGCCGTTCACGCCGGCGCCGCGCGCCTGCTCGTGAATATGCTTTCCGCCGGGATGTCCCCGACAAAGAGATAGCGTCATCGGATTGCCGAATGCCGCGCGCGCCTCAAGTTTTACCTCAACCAGAATCTGGAAGAGGAACGGGGGCATGGTGTTCGGGACGAGCGGCGAAGTAGTTCGGGTAGCGTTGGCGGCGTTGCGCGCCAACAAGCTGCGTTCACTCCTCACGATGCTCGGGATCGTGATCGGCGTCGCCGCGGTGATTGCCATGATCGCGCTTGGAAACGGAGCCGAGAACGCGGTGAAGGACCGGATCGCGCGGCTCGGAACGACGGTTCTTCAGATCAACCCACAGCGGATCAATCAGGGCGGGATCAATACGGGCAGCGCGGCCAAGTTGTCGATGCCCGACGTCGAGGCGCTTCGACAGCGTGCTGAGCACGTCATCGGCGTAAACCATCAGCAGGATCGTCCGCTTCAGGTCGTTTGGAAAAACCGAAATACCAACGTTCAGATCACCGGGACGGGATCGAATTTCCCCGAGGTGCGGGGCTTTCAGCTCGCCGTCGGCCGCATGTTCACCGACGCCGAGGATCGCGCGCGGGCCCGGGTCGCGGTGCTCGGCGCGGAGGTGCTTCCGTTGCTCGGCGCCGACAATCCGAGCGCGATCCTCGATGAGCGCATCCGAATCGCCGGACGACAGTTCACCGTCATCGGCGTGTTGGCGAATCGAGGCGTGAGCGGCGTCGGCGACGCGGACCAGCAGATCCTCATTCCCTTCTCGACGGGCCGGTTCGGCATCTTCGGAACGGACCGGATTCAGGACATCTGGGTGCGGGCCGAGAGCGAGAGCACGCTCGCCTTGGCGACGTTCGAGGTGCAGTCTGTCCTTCGCCGAACGCACCGGCTGCGCCCCGATCAGCCGAACGACTTCTCGATCCGGAATCAGTCGGACTTTCTCGCGGTGCTGAGCGAGACGACGGAGACGTTCACGCTCTTGCTCGCGGGCATCGCCGCGGTATCGCTGCTCGTCGGCGGCATCGGCATCATGAACATCATGCTCGTTTCTGTGACCGAGCGCACACGTGAGATCGGAATTCGCAAAGCGCTGGGTGCGACGCGTCGCAACATCCTCTTGCAATTTTTGGTGGAGGCGGTGGTATTGTGCATTGCCGGCGGCGCCGTCGGCGTAGCACTCGGCTCTGGAGCGTCGGCGATTCTCCGACGTTCATTCGGATGGGACACGGCAATGAGCCCAACGGCGATCACGCTCGCGTTTGCATTCGCGGCCCTCGTAGGAATCGTGTTCGGCGTCTGGCCGGCACGGCGGGCCGCCGTTCTCGATCCCATCACGGCGCTGCGCTACGAATGACGGAGCTGGCCGTGAGCTCCGACGCGTTGATCGCGCCTACGGTGCACGCCTCGCCGTCATCGACGAGCGCGCGCGCGACCGGAGCCATGGCGCTCGTTTGCGCGGGAATCGGGCTTCTCGTTCTCGCCGGCTGGCTACTCGACACCAGCGCGATGCACGACAGCGGCGCCTTCCGCCGTCTCGTCATGCCGCCGAATGCGTCACTGGCCTTTGTCGTCGCCGGCGCCTCGCTCTGGATTCAGCGGCGGCGGTCCGCGAGTGCTCTGCTACGCATCGTCGCGCTCGCGCTCGCCACGGTCGTTCTCGTATTCGGCTCGCTCGTGTTCGCGGAGCGGCTGTTCGATCTGCATCTCGGCTTGGGGCGTTTGCTTTTCGCGAATCGGAACGGGGTGGCCGCGTATCCGGATCTGTCGTCGAGCGGGATGGCGACGAATTCGGCGGTCGCGTTCATCCTCGCCGGCGTCGCGCTGCTCGCCCTCGACGCCCCGTTCCGGTGGTGGGGGCACACGGTCCAGTGGTTGGCGACGGCCGGTCTCCTCATCGCCTCGGCGGCGATCGTCGGCTACCTGTACGATGTACGGGCGCTGTATCAAGTCGACGTCGGTTCCGCGATGGCGGCATCGACGGCCGTCGCCTTCTTCGCGCTACACGCCGGATTGTTGTTCGCCCGGTCGGAGACGTCATGGCCGGGCGTTCTCCTGTCGAGAGACGCGGGCGGCACGATGGCCCGCCGGCTGCTCGTCGCCATCTCCGCGGTTCCGTTGGTGCTCGGCTGGCTGTTGATCCATCTCAACAAGGACGCGCTGGCGAGCCGGGAGGCGGGTGTCGCGTTGCTCGTCGTCGCTCTGACCGCGGTGCTGATGATGGTCGTGATCCGCGCCGCGACCGCCGTTCGTGCGGGCGAGGCGGCGATTCAGGCATTGCTCGAGCGGGAAGCGGACGCACGTCTCCAGGCCGAGCGCGCGAACAACGCGAAGAATGATTTCCTCGCCGTGATGAGTCACGAGCTTCGCACGCCGCTCAACGCAATCATCGGATACAGCAGCCTGATGGCGGAGGGAATCCCCGACACGCCGAGCAAGGCGCAGCACCGGCAGCTCGAGCGCATTCACGCGAGCGCGCAGCATCTTCTCACGCTCATCGAACAAGTGCTGACACTTTCGCGCATGGAGCTGCAGGAGCAGGAGCAGCCCGCGTTCAGTCCCGTGCGCGTCGCCGAGCTGGCGGAGGATTCGGCGGCGATGGTCGCGCCGCAGGCGCGCGAAAAGCAGATCGACCTGACGGTCGTCGTCGACGACGAAGCCCTCGTCATCGACACTGACGAGGCGAAGCTGCGTCAGGCGCTGGTGAACCTGATGGGGAACGCAGTGAAGTTCACCGATCAGGGGTACGTGCGCCTCCGCGTCTCACGTCCGGCGGATGAGGACCGGGTGCGCTTCACCGTCGAGGATACGGGGCCGGGGATTCCCGCCGAACATCTCGAGCGCATCTTCGAGGCGTTCTGGCAGATCGACCAATCGGCGAGCCGGCGTGCGGGCGGAGTCGGGCTCGGATTGCACGTCACGCGAGGGATCGTCCGATCGCTCGGCGGCGACATTACCGTCGACAGCACGCCGGCGCACGGCAGCGCGTTCACGATTCGCTTGCCTCTGCAACATTAGCCCGACCCGACCTGCCGAGAAGGCCGGACGACGATAGTATTAGGGCACTTCGTCCTCCCGAGCTTTCACGAAATGGCGATCATCCGATCGATGTTGCTGCGCGCCTCGCGCAGCGCCTGGTTGGCTGACCAATTCCGGCGGCGCTCATTCGCGCGCCGTGCGGTGCGCAAATTCATGCCCGGCGAAGATGCCGGATCGGCGCTGAGCGCGTCCGGCGAGTTCGCGCGCGAACGCATGGGCACCGTGATCACCGCGCTCGGCGAGCGTGTGACCAATCGCGAAGAAGCCGATGCCGTGCGGGATCACTACCTCGAGCTGCTCGACCAGATCAGCGCGAAGAGCTTGCCGACGCACATCTCGGTCAAGCTGACGCATCTCGGTCTCGATCTCGGCCGCGACGACTGTCTGGCGCGTGTGCGCGCGCTCGCGACGCGCGCCGAGAAGACGGGAACGTTTCTTTGGATCGACATCGAGGAGTCCTGGTACGTCGACGCGACGCTCGAGGTGTTTCGCCGCGCGCGCGAGACGCACGAGAAGGTCGGTCTCTGCCTGCAAGCGTACCTCTATCGCACGCCCGCCGACATCGAGGCGCTGATGCCGCTCAAGCCGGCGATCCGCCTCGTGAAGGGAGCGTATCGCGAACCGCCGGTCGTCGCATTTCCGAGAAAGCGGGACACCGACAACGCCTACTTCGAAATCGCCGAGCGCTTCCTGGAAGCGGCCGCTCGCGGCGCGGCGTTTCCGGTGTTCGGCACGCACGATCTCGCGCTGATCGAGCGCATCCGCTCCCGCGCGACGGCGCTCGCCGTTCCGGAAGGCGGGTACGAGATACACATGCTGTACGGCATTCGACCGAGCGAGCAGCGCGCGCTGCGCGACCGGGGGGTACGGGTGCGCGTGCTGATCAGCTACGGCACTCACTGGTTCCCGTGGTACGTGCGTCGTCTCGCCGAGCGACCGGCGAATCTCTGGTTCGTGGCGCGCAGCGTTCTCTCATAGGCGAGCCGCGCACAACAATTCAACGCGATCGGCGCGCGGTTTCTTTCGCGCGATGTTTCGCATTGGGCCTTGGTCCCACACTGCCGATTTTTGCGAGATGTGGCAGTGGTTGTGCTGCAAGCGCGGGCATTCCCTTTTCGGAGTTGCCTCGTGCTCCGGTCTTCCCTTCTCGCGCTAGGCGCCTTGGCCGTCGCGTCGACGTTCGCCATCGCACAACAGTCGGGCGTATCACTCAGCCCATTCGTCACCTTTCGTCCCGATGCGGAGGCGAGTCCTCTCGCGGGGCTCTCCCTCGCGATCACCGGCGGGCCGCTGTCGTTGCGCGCCAGTGGACACATGTCGATGCACGATCGCGCCGCGTCCAATACGTTCGCAACGCCGACGCGACCGTGGGGCGCGGACGCCGACGCGGTCGCCTACCTCGACAGCTACAACTACAACCAGCATGTGCTGTTCAGTCCCTACGTCTTCGCCGGATTGAGCACCGCGGCCGTGGACAGCGGCCAGTATCGAGTGATGCACCAGGGTTGGAGTTATGGCGGCGGACTCATGACGCCGATGGGCAGCGCGTTCGGCGCGTTCGCCGAGATGCGCTGGCGAATGAGTCAGTACGTGCTGCCGAACTCGCAGAGCGCGTTGCCGGCGACGCGCGAGATGCGGCTTGGCGTGAGCTTCCGCGTCGGTGGCGGCGGGACGGCCACTGAAATCGTCCACGTGTTGTCTGCCACCGACATCGGCTCGCTCGAGGAAGCGCCCACGAACCGCGCCGCGTCACGCGTGCTTTCGACGGCGGAGAACTATGTGGGCGTGCCGTATCGCCGCGGTGGCACTTCGCCGTCCTCCGGCTTCGACGCGTCCGGCTTCGTCCGGTTCGTGTTCTCGATGCTCGGCGTCAACCTGCCGCGTCTCTCGCGCGATCAAGCACGCGTGGGCGAGCGCGTACGTCCCGATCTGAACGCTCTGTCGCCCGGGGACCTCGTGATGTTCCAGGACGACGGAGGCATCAATCACGTCGCGATTTACGTCGGACGCGCCCGCATCATTCACTCGTCCGAAACGGGGGGCGGCGTACGCATCGACGATCTCAACTCCGATCGCGGCCGCTGGTTCCTCGAGCACCTCGCGGCGGCTCGACGCGTACTTCCGGACGCGCGTGGAATGCTCCTCGACCTCGCGCGCGGCTTCCCGTCGGACGTCTCATCCAACGCGGACGGCCCCGACCACGCCCCTCGCGTTCCGGCACGACGTCGCAACTGAGCTCTTCGCGTTCTTCGGATGGCTCGCCTCGGCGCGGTCACGCTCCGGGGCGAGCCGTCCGCGCAAACGGAACACTAGCTGGAGGCGCCACTCGAGTGTGTCTACTTCGTCCTCTCGTGTCGTCCTCAGAACAAGACGATAGCCGAGAAACGATCAGCTGAACGGCCCGACCTTGAAGGTGAGATTCGCGACCACACCCAGGCCGAGCAGCAAGACGAGGATGGCAACGCCGAGGGTGTACGAGCCGGGGAATCGGCTTTCGCCGTGAATCAGTCCGGCGCGTTTCATCTCGCTTCGCTGATGGCGGAGCCCGAGCATGAACTGAACGTGAAAGAGGATCCCGACACCGACCATCGCGACGCCGAGCCAGACGAGCGTCAGCCCGAAGTTGCGCGGCGCGCGCGACGCGTGCAGGACGTTGTCGCCCTGAAGCCCCCGAAAGAATTGAAAGATCGTGAAGCCGAAGCTGATGAGGGACAGCGACGTTCGAATGACGCTCATCAGCGTGCGATCGGCGCTCATGCGCGTCCGCTGGAACGACATCCCCGTGCGACGCGACGATAGCTCGACCGATGCGTCGTCGAGCTCCGACTCGTCGTCGGTCAGCGGCGGGGGGCTTTCCCGCCGCCTCGGCTCGGAGCTCATCGCCGGCCGATCGTCCGGCTCACCCGCCGGACTGGGGGCGGATGATGCAGCGGAACCCGACGTTGCTCGCCGAAGAATCGATCGGCTGCGGCGAGCGCGCCGCGGGCCGATACCGGCGGCAGTAGTTCTCCGAGCAGAGGTATGAGCCGCCCTTCAGCACTTTTCGCGGAATGTGCGGCGCCGGCGACCGGCGATCGAGACTCGCCTCGCGCGTCCCGCCCTGCGGGTCGCGCGCGTGGCAGCAGTCGTCCGACGGCAGCGCATGACCCGGCTCGTACCAATCTCCCGTCCACTCCCAGACGTTGCCGATCATGTCGTACAGGCCGAAGCCGTTGGGCGGGAACATGCCGACGGGCGACGTTCCCTCCCAGCCGTCGATGAGAGTATTCTCATAGGGGAAGCGGCCCTGCCAGAAGTTCGCCAGGGGCCGGCCGCGCGGCATCAGCTCGTCGCCCCATGCGTAGAACGATCCCTCGAGGCCGCCGCGCGCCGCGCGCTCCCATTCGGCCTCCGTCGGCAGCGTCTTTCCTTCCCACGCCGCGAAGGCCGCGGCGTCGGAGTGCGTGACGTGGACGACGGGATGTTCGCGCAAATGATCGGCGCGGCTGTCCGGGCCGGTCGGATGATTCCAATCGGCGCCGTGAACGAACCGCCACCAGGCACTGATGTCGTGCAGGCCTACCGGTTCGCCCGGCTTCACGAACACGAGTGATCCCGGCTTGAGCATCTCCGGCGAAGCGCCGGGGTAGTCCTTCGGATCGGGTGGGCGCTCGGCGAAGGTCACGTACCTCGCGCTGGCCACGAACTTCGAGAAACGCGCATTGGTGACCGGATACCGGTCGATCCAAAAGCCGCCGACTTCAACGCGGTGTTCCGGTCGTTCCTCCGGGTACGCCGAGTTGCAGCCCATGGTGAATACGCCGCCGGGAATCCAGACCATGTCGCGGGCCGGCGGATCGGCCGATGGCGGAAGGCCAATGACGGGAGCGGTGGTCGATGGAAGTGACGGAGAGGCTGACACGGTTTCGGCTCCGCGTGAGGCGTCGCGTGCACGGAACGAGCGCGACGGCGAGCTCGCACCGCGAGACAACATTAGCCAGGGTGCTCGGCCAGTTCTCTTGGTCCAAAGTCGTATGTGGCGCGCCGGCGGCGCGGCGTCACCCTTCTCCGCGCTCGAGCCCACGAGGTCATTCGCATGAGCTGGCTGGTCGTCATCACCGAGCACGCGATCGTGGCGATCGATGCGTTCGCGCTCGTCACGGTCGTCATCGGGACGGTCGAGGCCTTTGTCGCGACGCTGCGCGGAGTCGTGCGGCCGCTCGAACGAGAGTCCCGCTGGCACATGTACGCCAACTACGGACGGTGGCTCGTCGCCGGTCTCACCTTTCAGCTGGCTGCCGACATTCTCGAGACCACGATCACGACGACGTGGCAGGCGGTCGCGCGTTTGGGAGCGGTCGCGGCCATTCGAACATTTCTCAACTATTTTCTCGAGCATGATCTGAGAGTGGCGCGCGAGCAGCGCCAGCCCGGGGAGACGCCCTAGCCGACTTCGCGGGTCATCTCGATCATCGTGCGCCGGAAGCCGGCACGCGCGAACAGATGCTGAGCCGCCTCGTTTTGCTCGGCCGTCGACAGCACGACACGCGGAACGCCGCGCGTCTTCAGTTCCTCGATCGTCGCCTCGAGAAGCATGCGGCCAATGCCGCGGCCCCGCTCGGGCGGATCGACGACGATGTCGTTGAGGACGCCGGCCGGTCCGCGCAGCGACATATAGTCGTAACCCTCAACGCTGGCGTAGGTGTAGCCCAGCACCCCGCCGCCTCGCTCGGCGACGAGCACGACCACGTCGGTGTCGTCGAGTTGTGAGATGAGAAAGGCGCCGTAGCGCTTCTCGGTGTCGGGAGTGACGGGGAGGAACCGCTTGGGATCGAACTCGTAGTGCTCGCGGACGAGGAGCGTTCCGAGCTGGCCTAGCTTGGGTGCGTCGGTTTTGCGTGCGCGGCGAACGGAGACGTCGGACATGTGGTGTGGTCGATGTCAGCGCTCTCCGGCCGGCACGCGGAACGTAAACGTGCTGCCGTGGTGCGGAGCGCTCGCGACGGAGATGTCGCCGCCCAACAGCCTCGCCAACTCACGCGAGACCGTGAGCCCTAATCCCGTCCCCCCATGGCGGCGCGGGCCGGTCGAAGTCGCTTGTCGGAACGGCTCGAAGATCCGGTCCAGTTGATCCGGCGCGATGCCGACGCCGCTGTCGCGCACTTCGAGAGAGACTTCCTGACCCTCGTCGGTCACGCGGACACTGACGCCGCCGCGCTCGGTGAACTTGATCGCGTTCGACAAAAGATTGAGAAGGATCTGGCGCACCTTTCCGCCATCGCTCTTGATGAACAACCGCTCGGTCGGACCGTCGTAGTCGAAGGTCAGAGACTTCTGCACGGCGAGCGGCTCGACGAGCCGGCACGTTTCGACCGCAAGCTCGGCGACATCGATGGTTTCGAGATGAACCTCTTCGCGACCGGCCTCGATCCGGCTGAAGCTCAGGATCTCCTCGATCATTTTGAGGAGGTGACGCGAAGCGAGGTGGATGCGCTGCAGCTGGGACTTTTGTCCGTCGGTCAACGAGCCGGCGACTTCGGCGTCGAGCAGGTCCGTGTAGCCGAGGATCGCGTTCAGCGGGGTGCGGAGCTCGTGGCTCATCGTCGCCAGGAAGGTCGCTTTCACCCGGTTCGCGTCTTCGGCGGCCTGCCGCAGCGCCCGTTCTCGTTCCCCCGACGCGCGGCGCATACGCGCCATCTGTACGTGGGCGCCGACGCGGGCGAGGAGCTCGCGCGCCGAAAAGGGCTTCACCAAGTAGTCGTCGGCGCCGGCCCGCATTCCCTCGACGCGCGCTTCTTCGCCGGCGCGGGCCGAAAGGAGAACGATCGGCACCTCACGAGTGACCGGATCCTCGCGTAACGCCTTGAGCAGTCCGTAGCCATCCAACGCCGGCATCATGACGTCCGCAAGCACGAGGTCGGGGAGCTGCGCGCGTACCGAGGCGAGCGCCGCCCGCCCGTCGGCGACGGCTTCCACTGCGAAATCCGGCGTCAGTAAGCGCGTCACGTACTCCCGCATGTCGGCGTTGTCGTCGGCGAGAAGGATTCGCGCGCCGATCGCTCGTTGCGTCGCCGTCGATGAGCCCGCGCCGCGATCTGTCCGTCGTTGCGTCGCGCTCGTATCGGAGTCCGCGGGCAGCCATCGCACGGCCTCTTC
Organism: Gemmatimonadaceae bacterium; assembly: GCA_035535975.1. GTDB lineage: Bacteria > Gemmatimonadota > Gemmatimonadetes > Gemmatimonadales > Gemmatimonadaceae > JAQBQB01. Next base: position 28,993 of record DATLPC010000148.1, read on the forward strand.
GACGTAGGCCCGGCTCGCTTCGCTGGCCCCGTCGAGGCGCTCGGGGCCGCGCTTCGGCTCCGTCGACAGCTGAGCAGAGCCCCGTGGAATGCGAACCCGAAAAGCGGTTCCCGTGCTCGGTGAGACGGTGCTCTCGACGGAAATATCGCCATGGTGGAGCTTCACCAGCTCCCGTACCAACGCGAGGCCGATTCCCGTCCCCTCCTGCGTGCGGCCTCGCGTGCTCTCGACCCGATGGAAACGCTCGAAGATGTGCGGCAGCTCGTCAGCCGGAATTCCGCTCCCGGTATCTCGCACCTCGAGCTCGGTCTGGTCACCGACGGCTCGCAGTGAAACGCCGATCTCTCCTTCGAGCGTGAACTTGTACGCGTTCGAAAGAAGATTGAGGACGATCTTCTCCCACATCTGGCGATCGACCCACGCCCACTCCTCGAGCGGACTGACATCGACGACGAAGCGGAGACCCGCCCGCTCGATCAATGACCGGAACGTGCTCGCCAGCTCCGCCGTGTAGGCGGCCAAATCGGTCCGCTCGTAGACCGCGTCGACTCGATGCGCCTCGATCCGCGAGAAGTCGAGCAGCGCGTTGACCATTTTGAGAAGACGAAGGGCGTTCCGCCGAATCATCTCTTGTCGCTCCCGCTGTTTCGGCGCGAGCGGCTGGTCCTCGTCGGCGAGACTGTCCTCCACGGGGCCGAGCATGAGCGTGAGCGGCGTTCGGAACTCATGGCTCACGTTCGAGAAGAATGCCGTCTTCGCCCGATCGATCGCGGCGAGCGCTTCGAGCTGTTTGCGCTCATCGTCATACGCTTGCGCGTTCGTGATCGCGGTGGCGAGCTGACCCGCGACGAGGTCGATGAACGACCGGTACTGGTCGTCGAACGGCTGCTGCGGATTGATCCCGACCGTGAATCGGCGCGGTCCAATGGTGATCTCGCTGACCAGGCTCGGGTCGGCGGCCGCGTACGCCGCCTCGGCTCCGGGGGTCGCCGCCTCGACGACGCCGTCGAGAAACACGAGCGCGAACTGAATGTCGGCCCGCTTGGTGGCAAGCGTTCCCATCGTCAAAACGCAGGCCTCGTGCGCGCTACGCGCCGACGCGTTGCGCGCGGCCAAGTCGCGCAGCAACGCGAGGCGACGCTCACCGACGACGCGACCGGTGGTCTCGCTGACGATGCAGTAGACGCCGCCGACATCGCCCGATTCGACACGCACGGGATCGTAGGAGACGTCGAAGTACGTTTCCTCCGCGAAGCCGTGGCGCTCGAGAACGAACAGCAGGTCCTTGGCGGCGAACGCTTCACCCGTGCGGACGACGCCCGCGAGCAACTCGTAAAGGTTCGCCTGAGCGTCCCAGACTTCGCTCCAGGCGACACGGCCGGGCTGTCCAAGGACCGCGGGGTGTTTGGCCCCGAACACCGGTCGGTACGCGTCGTTGTAGACGACGGCGAACTCCGGCCCCCAAAAGAGCACGATCTGCGCTTTGGACGGGAGCATCATGCCGATCGTCGTCCGCAGACTCTGCGGCCAGTCGTCGACTGGACCGAACGCCGTCGTGGACCAGTCGAGCGAGCGAATCCGCTCGCCCATCTCGCCACCGCCCGCGAGAAACGTCCAGGCCTGCTCGGTCTCGATCGTCACGCCGGCTATGGTATCCACGACCGCCTGCAACAGCAAATGCCCTGCCGAGACCGGTAGACTCTCGGAGGACAGCCGGCCAGCGGTCGACGCGACGTCGGGTAGATCCAACCCGCCCGTTTTCTTGTCTTCATGCTGCGGGGAGAAGGACGGATGCTGTAGTTCCATGCCCCGGTTCACTCGACAACATCACTTCGCCCTCCATGCGCCGGGCCAAGTCGCGAGCGATCGTCAGTCCCAAGCCGATGCCCGAGACGCGCCGTGTCGTCGCGTGTTCCGCCTGAAAGAACGGCTCGAAGACCTTTTCGAGCTCCTGCTGCGAGATGCCGGTGCCGGCGTCGTGGACCCAGATGCGAACTATGTCGTTTTTGCGCTCCGCGCCGAGCGTGACCGTACCGCCGTCTTTGCTGAACTTCGAGGCGTTCGACATCAATCGCATGAGAATCTGCTGAAGGCTCTTGGCGTCGGCCCGAACCGATAGCCCCGGGCGAATCGCGCTCCGCTGGACGACGCAGTGATGTTCCTCGAACTGCGACGCGATCAACGGCTGCACGGCGTCGAAGGCGTCCGATACGCGAATTGCTTCGCGCTGTACGGCCGTCTCTCCCTTTTCGGCGCTCACGAACCCCAGCACTTCGTCGACGAGCAACAAAAGCCGCTGCTCATTCCGATGGATGCGCTTGACGCCATTGCGTTGCTTTTCGTTGAGCCGACCATAAACGCCGTCTTCCAACAATTGAGAGTAGCCGGCGATCGCGTTGAGCGGCGTGCGCAGCTCATGGCTCATGATCGCGAGAAACTCCGACTTCACGCGATTCGCGACCTCGGCGTCCTCCTGGGCGCGCCAGCGTTCGTCGATCGTCGCCCCGAACAACAGAAAGGTGACTGCCGCCACCGCCATGAAGGTCTGCAGAGAAAGCAAGTCCTGGCTGAGGGCGTTTTGCGCGAACGGACCGTGACCTAGCACCGTCGCCGTTACCGCGGCCACCGAGATCAAGAATGCCGCACTAGCGGTCCCGCGCCGTCCACAGCGGAGCGCCGCCCAAACGAGCACGGCGAGCAACAAGTCGGCTTGATGAAAGGGCGTCGACAGTTCGCCGATGATCGACAGGTCGCCAAAGAATGTCACGCCGCTGACGAGAACGACGGCCGCCGCGATCGCGACGGATTCGAGGCGCCGTGGTCTGAGGCCGTTCGGCTTGCTCCACACGAGAATCACTGGGGCAACCACGAGCGCGCCTAGTATGTCGCCGACCCACCAGGCGCGCCACGCTTCGCGCAATTGGGGCCCGGCAATCACGCCGCCGGCGTGCAAAGATGCAACGCCAACGCTGGCGCTCACCGTCGCTCCCACGAGCGCACCGAGAATGAGCATCATCACGCTGCGCGCGTTCTCGAGCGCCGTGTTGAAATTGGCGATCCGAGTAGCGATGTAGGCGCAGACGAGCGCTTCCAGCGTGTTGCCGACGCCGATTCCAAGCGCGACCTGTACGGAGGCACCCGAGAGAAGATTCGCGACGAGCGCCCCGACAAAGACACCGGGCCACGCGCGCGTCCCGAAAAGCAGCAGCGCGGCGATCGCGATGCCGGTTGGCGGCCAAACAAGCGTGGCGAAACCGGCGATTGCGCCGAGGGAAAGACCGAGACGGGCGAAGATAACGTACAGGGACGCCAGCCCCAGGAAGCGTCCGGCGTCCCTGACACGCCCGTTCATGCGAAGCAACGTAGCGCTCGTTGGCGCCGTTGCCATGCGACGATGTGCTCAGGGAATCGCACGGTTCCCGGACCCATTGGTCTCGCGCGTTTTGGAAACCACGGCCCGACGCCATCCGTAGGGAACGCCTGGGAGGAGATCACCCATGCGCATTCTCTGGACGCTGTTGAAAGTCATCGTCGGGCTCGCCATTGCGATCCCTGTGGGATTCTTCGTGCTGGCGCTGGCCGCCGGCGTTCTTGGCGTGCTACTCGGCCTCGCGATCGTCGCGCTCAAGATCGCGTGTATCGGACTGGCGGGTTACGCGCTGTACCGACTCGTGCGGCACATGCTCGCGCCCGCGCCGAAGACCGGCGCCGCTCCACATCGCGAACTGCCCGCCGCCGATCCGTACTACGAAGCGGCGATGCGCGAGCTGAACGCGGATCTCACGACCACTTCAAGCTTCCGTCGATAATCGGCAGCGTCCGAACGCGAATACCGGTCGCGGCGAAGATGGCGTTGCACACCGCCGGCGCCGCGGCCGGAAGACCAGGCTCACCCAACCCGGTCGGCGGTGCGGTTGATTTGACGAACTGAACGTCGACGATCGGCGGCGAGTGATTCATTCGCAGCATCCGGTAGTCGTGGAAGTTCGTCTGCGCGGCAGCCCCACGCTCGATCGTGATCTTCTGGAACCACGCGGCGCTGATGCCGTCGAGCATGGCACCTTGCACCTGACTTTCCGCGGCGCTGAGATTGATGATCGTTCCGGCGTCGACGACGGCCGTGAGCTTCTTGATCGCCAGCTCGCCTTCGCGGCTTACCGTGACGTCGGCGACAATCGCGACGTAGGCGCTGTTGGTGTGCGTGATCGCCAAGCCCTGGCCCTCGCCGCGCGGGCGTGACTTGCCCCACCCCGCCTTTTCAGTCGCGAGCTTGAGGACGTTCGTCATCTTCGCGGGATCGAGCCCGCGGCCCGTTCCAGCCGGCAACTCCGCGAGGAGATCGAGCGTGAATGTCAGCGGATCGCGGCCGGCCGCGTGCGCCATTTCGTCGACGAAACACTGCGTCGCCCAGACGTTCCCGTTGTCGCCCGGCGCGCGCCAATAACCAGTAGGAATTCCCGGCGGCAGCTTGCTCGACTTTACTTGCGAGCCCGGAATCGCGGTGAACGGGAAACCGCCGGCGCTCATGTCACCGGGCCCGCCCTGCATCTTCACGAACGCGTCGTGGAGAGCCACCACTTTGCCTCCGCCATCGAGGCCCGCCGTGAAGTAGTGCCAACCGTTCGAGCGGTAGTTGTCGTGCCCGAAGTCGTCTTCGCGGCGCCACATCAACTTGACCGGCGTTCCCTCGAGCTTCTTCGCGATGGCCGCTGCCTCGAGCGAGAACTCGTTACTGCCGCGCCGGCCGAACCCTCCGCCGAGCCGCGTGATGTGCACGATGACGTCCTTCGGCTGGAGGTCGAGGCCGCGCGTGACCAAACCTTGGCCGCTGGCGGGAATCTGCGTCGGCGTCCACATCTCCATCACGCCGTTCTTGAAGACCGCGGTACAGTTCTGCGGCTCGAGCGTTGCGTGCGCGAGGAACGGGTAGTGATACGTCGCTTCAATCAGCTTGGCGCCCACGGGAAGAGGCGCGGGCGGTGTCGACTTCGCGAGCTGCTCCGCCTGTTTCGCCATCTCGGTGCTGTTTTGGCTTGCCACCGGGCCGGCGTCCCACTGCACCTTCAGTGATTCGGCCGCGCTGAACGCATTCCACGTCGAGTCGGCGACGACGGCGACGCCCGGCGTCAGACCTTCGATGCCGTCCAGCACGAAGGCGTCGCGCACCCCCGGGCGCTTCTTGACTTCATCGACATTCGCGCTCACCACTTTGCCGCCGAACGTCGGGCACTTCGTGTACGTCGCGTACAACATCCCGGGCAACTTCACATCGATGCCGAAGAGCGGCGCGCCGGTCACGACCTTCTGATTGTCGACGCCGGGCACGCGAGTGCCGATCAGCTTGAAGTCCTTGGGGTCCTTGAGGCGAGCATTCTCGGGAGGCGTCAGCGTCGCGGCCTTCGCGGCGAGCTCACCGTACGTCGCTCGCCGCTTCGACGGCGCATGGATCACGGCGCCGTTGTCCGTCGTGCATTCGGCGACCGACACACCCCACGTGTCCGCGGCGGCCATGACGAGCATCGCGCGCGCGATCGCGCCGGCGCGACGGAGTGGCGCGTAGTTGGTCGGCGTCGATTGGCTTCCGACGGACATCTGCCGGCCGTAGGCGGGATTCAAATCGCCCTGTACGATCGTCACCTGCTCGAACGACACGTCGAGCTCCTCGGCCACGATCATCGGAAGCGACGTCTTGATGCCCTGCCCCATCTCGGAGTTGGGCGCGATGATCGAGATCGCGCCGGTCGGCGAGATGGTGATGAACGCGTTGGGCGTAAAGTTGCCGGCGGCGGAGACACTTTCCGCCAACGCCTCGGAAGCCCCGAAGCGCAAATAGGTGCCGACGAGAAGCCCGCCACCGGCGAGCGCGCTGACCTTGATGAACGCGCGACGATCGACGACCGACGCGGAAGAATCGAATAAGCGCTTCATGAGCGGCTTCCTCCTCGGTCCGCGGTGCCGGAGCTCGCGAGGTCGGCGGCACGCTTGATCCCGGCGCGGATGCGCACGTACGACGCGCAGCGACAGAGGTTCCCGGCCATCATCTTGTCGATGTCGGCGTCGCTCGGTCGCGGATTTCGCTTGAGCAGCGCGGCGGCGCTCATGATCTGGCCCGCTTGGCAATATCCGCATTGTGGCACATCGAGCTCAGTCCACGCGCGCTGGAGCGGATGCTTGCCCGCGGCGTCGAGGCCCTCGATCGTCGTGACTTCGGCGCGTCCGACTTCCGAGACCGGTGTCTGGCAGGCACGCGTCGGTGAGCCATTGAGGTGTACGGTGCACGCGCCGCATTCGCCGATGCCGCAGCCGTACTTCGTGCCGACGAGGCCGAGTGAGTCGCGGAGCACCCATAGCAACGGCGTGTCCGGAGTCACGTCCACGGTGTGGGACTGGCCGTTCACCCTGAGAGTGTACTTGCTCATACGCGCGGGGGTTGCGGTGTGAGGAAGGCGCCTAACCATCGAATACTACAGAAGTTGCAAACCAAGTTCAAACGCGCGGCGCTTTCCGGCCTTTCCGGGCACGACCGTTGCCACGTCGCTCCGGAAACGACAACGCATGCTTCGACGCCCTCCGCTTCTTCGCACGATCGCGCTCACTGGAGTGTCGCTCCTCGCGGCCTGCAACCCGTACCAGTGCTCGTACGAAACGAGATTTGTCGGGACAACGGGAACGACGAGCGGCGCCAATGGGACGGTCATCGTCACGTCGGTGAATTTCCGGCAATATCACGACGACGGGCCGGTGCCGAGTGATCTCACATGGAATATCCGCGGCGAGGGGCTGGCGTCGCCGGCGACCGGCTTGGTGCTTCGAAACGCGAGTGGTCAGAGTGTGCTGTCGTTGTCGATGTCGAGCACGTCGGCCGTTTCGATGACGGCGACGAGCGCCGCGACAATCACTGGAGCTGATCGCGATCGAATGTTCGAGCTCCTTGCCTCCGGCGCGGGCGTGGTCGTCCTCACCCTGCAAAGCGGCGGTACTATCTCGGTTCCGCTCGGCGTCGCGTCACAAGATGACTGGCATCATCCCGAATGCGACTAGAACAACGCGATCAGGTGCGCACCACGCTTTGGATCATGATCCGCACCAGTTCGCCGTCGATCCGCCCCGCGTTCGCCTCCTCGCGCAACACATCGAACGCCTCATCCACGGAGAGCGGGCGCTTGTATGGTCGGTCCGCTTCCGTCAATGCGTCGAACATGTCGCAGAGACAGACGATTTGTGTTTGCAGTGGAATGTTCGGGGCCCGGAGTCGATTCGGATAACCGCTGCCGTCCAACTTCTCGTGATGACCGGACGCGTAGCTGGGGACGTTCTTCAACTCGTCGGTCCAAAGGACGCTCTTCAGCAATCGGCGCGTTGCCTCGGCGTGATATTCGACCAGCGCGCGCTCGCGGTCGTCCAGCGTTCCGCGCCGCAACTCGAGGAAGTGCAGTTCCTCCTTCGTGAGGTAGGGCGTCTCCGTACCGTCTGGCCGGCGAAAGCGGCGGGCCGCGATCTCGGTCAGCTCGTTACTGGGTTTGCGGTCGCGAACGGATGGCTCATTGGCGCTGTGCACGGTCCGGCGCATTTCATCCAACTGGTCGAGGGCCGCCGCGAGCTCGCCGTTACTCGACGGTGCACCGCAGTGCTCGAGCTCGAGCGTTCGGTGAATCAGATCGAACCGGGCGAAGACGCGCTCGCAGAGCACCGGCGGCAGCTTTCGCGACTTGAGCAGGACATCCTCGGGTATCACGAGCTTGCCGACATCGTGCAAGAGGGCTGCGAAGCGAATCTCCCGCAGTTGCGCCGCGGAGAAATGAACGTCGGCAAACGGGCCGACGCTCGTCGCGTCCACGGCTCGCGCCAAGTTCAGGCACCGCTTGGCGACGCGGAGCGAATGCCCCGCCGTCGCGGGGTCTCGCTCGTCGATCGCCGTGACCGCGACTTCGACAACCGTTTCCATCATGCGTTCGATGCGCGCGTGAAGCTGGGCGTTCTCGATCGCCACCGCCGCCTGGCCGGCGAGGGACCGCGCGAGCTCGACGTCACCCGCCGAGTACGGCTGGACGTAGCGATCGACCGCCTCGATGCTCATGAGACGCGCCTGGGGATCCGACTTCCGGTTGACGAGCACCAGGAGGCCAACGAGCTGGTCGCGGTGATCGACCATTGGCACGAACGCCATCGACCGACGACGGTAGTGAAACTGCTCGTCGAATTGTCGAGTGAGCACGAACTCTTTGTCGGGCGGCAGGTCGTAGGCGTCGCGCACGACGAGCGGCTGCTTCGTGCGAGCCGCGTGGCCGGCGATGCTCGTGTCGTTGATCGGCACGCGTACGTGCGCCAGATCGGGTCGTGACACCGAGTCGATATGAACTTCGAAGAGCACCAGGTCGGGCGGTTGCGCCTCGGGGTCGACAACGAAGAGACCGCCGCCGTCACTCTGCGTCAGCGACTTGGCTGTAAAGAGAATTCGACCGAGGAGCACGGACAGGTCGTGCTCGAGCATCAACTCCATGCCGATGCGATTGAGAGCCTGAAGCTGATCGACCCTGAGCGACACGCGCGTCTCCTATCCGTCGGGCAAGCGACGCCTCCCTCGGGGCCACTGTGGCGACGGTCATGCCAGGAAACGTTGGACCTTCGTCCAAAGAAAACGCCGTCCAGAGCAATGCTCCGACGGCGTTCAACGTTGCTTCGTCCCGTTGTCTTCCCACTATGAGGTTATAGCGCGTTGGGGGGCTTGCGGCAATCCCAGGTCCCAGCTGTAAACTCGCGCGCTTCGTGGGAGGGGGTCCGCGCGTGAATCGCTATGTCTTGAATCTCGAAGAGATCGATCGAACGCAAATCACGGCTGTGGGCGGTAAGGGCGCGCACTTGGGAGAGCTCGCTCGAATCGAGGGCGTCCACGTGCCGCCGGGCTTCTGCGTGACAACGCCTGCGTTCCGTCGAATCATGGCCGAAGCGCCGTCCATCGATGACGAAATCGGCCGGCTCGCGCGATTCGAGCCGGATGAGCACGCGGCGATCGGCGCGGTCAGCGCGGCAATTCGTCGGACGATCGAGGAGATCGCGATCCCGAAAGACGTGGCGTTGGCGATCGAACGCTCGATCGCGCGACTCGGAAGCCAACGCTCGTACGCTGTCCGATCGAGCGCGACCGCGGAGGACTCGCCGACGGCCTCGTTCGCTGGCCAACATGACACGTACTTGAATGTCCCGGCCGCGGCGGTCCTCGAGCACGTCAAGCGCTGTTGGGCATCGCTGTTCAGCGAGCGGGCCGTAGCCTACCGGCTGCGAAACCGTATCGACGGCCGGAAAGCCGGCATGGCGGTGGTCGTGCAGCAGATGGTCTTTGCCCAGACCTCCGGGATCCTGTTCACCGCCGATCCAGCCACGGGAAATCGGAAGATCTCCGCCGTGGAAGCCAGCTTCGGCCTCGGCGAGGCTCTCGTCTCCGGCTTGACCAACACGGATGTCTACCGCGTGCGCGACGGCCAGATTATCGACAAGAGGATCGGTACGAAACAGCTCGCCATTTCACCGGCCGCCGGGGGCGGCACAGCCGAGCACGCGATCGACCGCGAGCAGCAGCGCCAACCCGCGTTGATGGACGCGCAGGTGGTCCGGCTTGCCGACTTGGGCCGACGGATCGAGGCGCGTTTCGGTCGACCGCAGGACATCGAGTGGTGCTTGGCCGAAGGTGATTTTCAGATAGTTCAGAGTCGGCCGATCACGACCCTGTTCCCTGTTCCGAAAGCCGACGACAACGAGAATCGCGTTTACCTCTCGACCGGTCATCAGCAAATGATGACGGACGCGATCAGGCCGCTCGGCATTTCCGTCCGGCAGCTCACGGGCACCGTGCAGTTTCACGAGGCCGGAGGACGCTGGTTCGTCGACGTGACTCGGGCGCTTGCTTCTCCGGCGGGGTATGAGAATTTGCAGCAGCTCGCCGGCAAGTCCGATCCGCTGACCGGAGACGCCCTGCGGATCATCCACGATCGGGGATTTGTCGCCGCTCTCCCCGACGGACAACCCGGCGGGCCGCGGCCGGCTGCAACCCCGCCAATAGAGACCGACCCTCGCATCGTCGACGAACTGATCGAGCGAAGTGAGGAGTCCATCGCCGCCTTGAAGCGCGACATTCAGACGAAGTCCGGGGTCGAGTTGCTCGACTTCATTCTCGCCGACCAGGAACTGAAACGGACGTTGTTGGATCCGCGAAGCCATCAAGCGATCATGGCCGGCATGGAGGCGGCGTGGTGGCTCAACGACCACCTCCAGGCGTGGCTCGGCGAGAAGAAC